>CAZEMI010000187.1:0-57542 GCA_964513235.1 uncultured Acidobacterium sp. | reverse complement strand
ATCGCCGCGCTCACCGGGCCGCAAGACGGTGTGGCGATGATGCTCAACGAGTCTCGCCAGCGGCGCGACTCGGTGCACGCCTGGCTGACCGCGGATCCGCGGTTCGTCTGTCTGAAACCCGGTGGGGCGTTCTACCTGTTCCCGTACATCGCCGATCTCCTCTCACCGACCGGTATCAAGAGCAGTGGCGAGTTTGCCGAGGCGTTGTTGAAGGAAGTCGCCGTCGCCGTCACGCCTGGTGAGGGTTTTGATTCGCCCGGATTTTTCCGTTTGTCCTACGCCACCTCAATCGAGCGGCTCAAAGAAGGCGTCGATCGAATCATGGCGTTCGTGAAGAAACTGGAATCGTCCGGCAAGCTCACAGCAGTTCGCTAAACCGTCCAAACGATCACTGGACGTTGTCTAGCAGTTTGGAGGGCGTCATGAATCGCTCGCTTGCGGCGGCGTTGATGGGTGCCTTCGTAGCCTCCGGTTGCGCCTTTGATGGTCCAGACGTCCTCGACTTCAACTCCACGTCGATCAGCTCGCTCGACGGAGGAGGCACCCAGTTTGGGGCGACGATCGACGGGGTCATGTGGTTCTGGAGTGTTTCATGGGCTGACGTCAAGGACACTCCGGACTGGGTTCCGGGTGACGAACCGCCAATCTCGATGGCGAAGGCGATCCAGATCGCGCAGGCTGAGATGACCACGTATACGGAGACACCGGCCGCGTACCGGCTGGATCGTGTGGAATGGTCGCCGATCACAGAGTGCTGCAACCCCAACCATGCGCGTAAATGGGTCTACGTCGTGCACTTCGAGCGCATGGAGCGATTCGAGAGCGGAGCCAGGGGCACGATCCGCATCCCAGTTCTCCTTGACGGCCGTGCGATCACCGGAGTCAAGGAGACGACGCCCCGAAACGCGCGCTGACTCTAGCCATTCGCCTGAGGTCGCGGGCATGCGCGGGCGCACGATCTATGCCTGCTTGGTTGAAGTAGCCTAACTCGGCGAGAGTCTTAACGTCGGAAGAGAAAGACGCCGTTACAGCGCTCACTTCGAACTCAGCGGCAGCGGCCCTGAAACGGCGCGGCAGGCTGACCGCCATTGGGTCTATAATCGCCCGCGCAAGTTCAGATAAAGGCCGCAGCGTTGTGTGAAAGAAGGTGCGGTGGCGATGTCATTCTCGCAAACACGACGGCTGCCGCACGCTGATCGACAACTCGCGCATACCGGAGGTTGAGCATGAAGAAGACACGAGGCGGTCGGATGGCGGCAGCCAAGAAGCGCGCCGCGAAGAAGCCAGGTGGCAAAGGCAAGGTCGCCAAGCGCAAGGCCGGCCGCCGGATCATGAAGACCTAAGAGAGGCGCGCGCCGTGGCTCGCGGCGGCCGTGGCGTGGGCGCTGTTGTAGCCGGCTACAATCTGTCCGTGAGCGAGCCGCTGGCGTCCGACACGTCGCCTGAGATCGAAGCCCGCCAGGTCCGGGCCTGGCGCGCGATGAGCCCGGCGCAGAAGGCGCAGCTCATCTCGACGCTGTCTCGAGCCGCGCGCGACCTGGCCCTGGCCGGCGTGCGGCACCGGCATCCCGACGCCTCGCCACGTGAGCAGTTTCTGCGGCTGGCGGTGGTCACCCTGGGGCCGGAGCTGGCTCGTGACGTCTACCCGGATAGCGCGTTCCTGGATCAGACGTGACGCCGGCCGACGACCCCATCGCGATCGCTATTCGCGTCGGCGAGATTCTCGACGCGATCGGTGTGCGGCATACGATCGGCGGCTCCATTGCCGCGTCATTCGCCGGTGAACCACGCTCGACGATTGACATCGACTTCGTGGCGGCGCTCACCTCCCGGCACGTCGCGCCGCTGATGGCCGCATTGGTTCCAGAGTTCTATGTCGCCGAGGAGGCCCTGCATCGCGCGGTCGACACGCTCGGGACGGCGAATCTCATTCACCAGGACAGCCAGATCAAAGTCGATCTCTTCGTCGCCGGCGGCACGCCGCTCGACGATCAACAACTCGCGCGACGCCAGCGCGTGGAGATCCGCCCCGGCCAGGTGATCTACATCCACCCTCCCGAAGACATCCTGCTCCAGAAGCTGCGGTGGTATCAAAAGGGTGGCGGAGTATCCGACCGTCAGTGGCGCGATGTTGTCGCGATAGTGCGGACTCAAGGTGCGCGGCTGGATCGAAACTACCTGGTGGCAAACGCGCCGGCGCTCGAAGTCGAGACACTCCTCGAACGAGCCCTGCACGAGGCGGCCGACGATCGTTGACTTGGGGCTGACAAGATCCTTCTAATCCTTGCTATCTTCTGACCTTCTGTTGAGATCGGGGCTCCTGGAGCAAGAGCACTATCTATTCGCGACCAGCAATACTCGAGCGAGATCCCGCGAGCGATCGGGCCATAGCAACGTCCGCACCCGAATGCCGGCTTCGTTGAAGTAGGGGAGCTCGGCAATCCTGAGCATCCTGATGCCTCGCTCGCGCTCGAGGCGATCGATTGCTTCCGCCGTCGCCACCATCATGGCCCGATTCGGCTGGAGAAGGAAGTCGCTCGCCTGATCATCGTTGATGATGTCGGTGGTCTTGACGCCGGTATAAAACACCAGGTTGCGCACGAACACGCCGTAGGTGCCGACCTCGCCCGAGGCGCTTCGATGTTCGGTCACCAGCCGCGCCATCTGTTGCACCGTGTCGTCGCCGCCGCTCGATAGCGCGCCGTATTGGATCGCCGGCAACGAGACAACCGCCGCAATGGCAATCAGCGCGGGGGCGGCGCGCCAGTTGCGAGTCACGGCGGCGAGGACCACCAGCGCGCCCATCACCACGATCACCGCCGACGCGATGCTCGTGAAGATCGGCTGCACGTTGATCAAGAGTGGCCGCACGCGATAGAGCAGCACGCCGAGCGCGACGAGAAACGTGCCGGCGAGCAGCGAGCCGACCACCACCGGCAGCGCGCGGCGGGGCATCGAACGAACCCCCTCGTAGCCGCGCCACTCTTGCGTGCGCTCCACAATGGCTGCCGCCAACAGCAAGGCCAACGGCGGCAACACCGGGAGAATGTAACGAGGCTGCTTGCCGACGGAGAGGGTATAGAAGATCAATGGCAACAGGGCCCAGAGGATCAACCGCAGATCGATCGTGCCGACGTCGCGACGCCGCCGGAGCCACTGGGTGATGGGACCCAGCCACACCAGCGCCAGCGGCGCCCACGGCAACAAGCCGCCACCGAGCACCGGCAGGTAAAACCACCACGGCCGCGGATCGTTGAAGCGATCCGTGGCGAAGCGCTCGAAATTGTCGCCGACGAAAAAGCTCTGGAGATAGTCGTTGCCGTGGCGCATCCACATCAGCAGATACCACGGCATCGACACCGCCAGCATCACCAGAAACCCGAGGACGATGTCGATCGGCGTCAGTGCGATGGAGCGACGCTCGATGGCAAGGACCGGGATGATCACAATCGCCGGGAGGATCAGGCCGACCGGGCCCTTCATCAGAAAGCCCAGGCCGAGGCCGAGGGCCGACAGCAACACGAACTTGCGCGGCGAGCGCTCCGATTCAAGTGTCGACACCAGCGCCGCCCAGATCGCCAGCGTGATGCAGAAGGTGAGCGGCAGATCGGGCAACGCCATGCGCCCGATGCTGAAGTAGCCGAAGTTGGTGGCGACGATGGCCCCCGCGAGTAGGCCCGTCGATTCGTCGTACCAGCGGCGGCCGCACGCGGCCGTCACCATCACCAGGCCCAGTCCGGCCATGGCCGCCCACAGGCGAGCCGCGAACTCGGTGGGGCCAAATACCAGATACGTCGCCGACGTCAGCCAGTAGTACAGCACCGGCTTCTGGAGGCGTGGCTCGTCGTTGTAATGCGGGGTCAGCCAGTCGCCCGAGGCCACCATCTCGCGAGCGGATTCGGCGTAAAAAGCCTCGTCGGAATCGGTGATGGCGCCTCGCCCCAGGCCGGCAAAAAAGGTCAGTGCCGCGACAAGCAGCAGCGGCAGCGTGATGCGATGCACTTCTGCTATACTAGCGAGGCTCCGCATGGAAGGGTGAGCTTGTTTACTGCGGCTCCGCCTCGCTAGACGCAGCGTTGTTTTGCCCCGCCTCCGGCGGGGCGGTTAGCGGCAGTTTCCGTCCGTTTGTCTCCGTTCTCAGTACGAGACTCAGTCTCTTGCGGACTTTGCTCCGCAACACACCCCCGAACCTGACAACTGATTGACTCCTAATTTGGATAGCCTGCATGCCCAGTCATAAGCGTCACGGACCCCACCGCAGTCACCAGCCGCCGCCGCAGCCTGACGTCGCCGGCGAAGCCGCCGAACACGCCCTGCAAGAGGCCAAGCGCCCCGGCCTCAACATCACCGATTTGAAAGAGATGACCATCCAGAACCTGACGCAGGTCGCCAAGGACCTGGAGGTCGCCGGCGCCACGGGTATGCGCAAGCAGGAGCTGATTTTCCAGATCCTCAAGGCCCAGACCGAGCAGAGCGGCTTCATCTTCTCGGAGGGCGTGCTCGAAGTGCTGCCCGACGGCTTCGGGTTCCTCCGCGCGCCCGACTACAACTACCTGCCCGGTCCCGACGACATCTACGTCTCGCCGTCGCAGATTCGCAAGTTCGATTTGCAGACCGGCGACACGGTCTCCGGCCAGATCCGGCCGCCCAAGGAAGGCGAGCGCTACTTCGCGCTGATCAAGGTCGAAGCCGTCAACTTCGAAGCGCCCGACCAGGCGCGCGAAAAGCTGTTCTTCGAAAATCTCACGCCGCTCTATCCGCTCGAGCGCATCAAGCTCGAAACCGAGGCCGAAAACCTGTCGTCGCGGGTCATGGATTTGATGACGCCACTCGGCAAGGGCCAGCGTGGACTGATCGTCGCGCCCCCGCGCACCGGCAAAACGATGCTGCTGCAGGCCATCGCGCAGTCGGTGGCCAAGAACCACCCCGAGGTGTATCTCATCGTGCTGTTGATCGACGAGCGCCCGGAAGAAGTCACCGACATGCAGCGATCGGTCGACGGCGAAGTGATCTCGTCGACCTTCGACGAGCCGGCGCAGCGTCACGTGCAGGTGGCCGAGATGGTGATCGAAAAGGCCAAGCGCCTCGTCGAACACAAGAAGGACGTGCTGATCCTGCTCGACTCGATCACGCGCCTGGCGCGCGCCTACAACACGGTGATCCCGGCCTCGGGCAAGGTGCTGTCCGGCGGTCTCGACAGTAACGCCCTGCAGAAGCCCAAGCGCTTCTTCGGCGCCGCCCGCAACATCGAAGAGGGCGGGTCGCTCACGATCGTCGCCACCGCGTTGATCGATACGGGCTCTCGAATGGACGATGTGATTTTCGAAGAGTTCAAGGGCACCGGCAACATGGAAATCCACCTTGACCGGAAGCTGGTGGACAAGCGCACGTTCCCTGCGATCGACATCCTGAAGAGCGGCACCCGCAAGGAAGAGCTCCTGATTCCGAAGGAGGATCTCAACCGTATCTGGGTGCTTCGCAAGGTGCTCAATCCGCTCTCGCCCGTCGAAGCCATGGAGCTGCTGCTCGACAAGTTGGGCAAGACCAAGAGCAACGCCGAATTCCTCAACGCCATGCAAAAAGGCTAATGCCGGGAGGGCGGCACATCATGTGCCGCCACAACATATGACCACGATCAAGGTTCGGCAGAACGGCTCATTGCTCATCGAGGGCGATGATGTGACGTTGGTGGATTGGACCGGAGCGGAGTACGTGGTGCCGAAGCGGCCCTTCGCGCTCTGCCGCTGCGGCCAGTCGAAAGAGAAGCCGTTCTGCGACGGCTCGCACAAGCTCTGTGACTTTCAGGCTGCCGAAGGCGCGCCCGGTCCGAAAACAATGCCGACCGAGCTACCACCTACAACGTAGGAATCATCCACGGGAACACGTACTGCTGCAGCATCGCGAGGATGCCCATCAGCGTCGTCAGGATCAGGCTGTGGCCGATCACGCGGTTGAAGATCTCCCCTTCGCGTCCCACCGCGCCCACGCCCGCGGCGCCGACGGAAAGGTTCTGCGGGCTGATCATCTTGCCCATCACACCCGCGGAACTGTTGGTGGCGCCCATCAGGATCGGATCGAGCCCAGACACACGCGCGGTCGTCGCCTGCAACGGCCCGAACAACGTGTTCGATGACGTGTCGCTGCCGGTGAGGAACACGCCGAGCATCCCCAGCCACGCCGAGAAGAACGGGAACCACCAGCCGGTGGCGGCGAGCGCGAGCGCCATCGACGAGGTCATGCCGGAATAGTTCATCACCGTTGCGATCGAGAGAATGAACGCGATGGTCACCACCGGCAGCCTGAGTTGCCTGAATGTTTTTCGTGCCGCCGCACCCAGGATGCTGGGCTTCGCCCCAGCGGCCACCATCGGGATCAGCGCAAACAACGTCGCAAACATCACCAGCGTGCCCGCCGTGGCGAGAAAATCAAGACGGTAGGTCAGGGCATAGGGTGACGTCGTGGCGACCACCGGCGTCGTCCTCTGCACGATCGCCATCGGCTTGCCGTCCACCATCTGATACGCGCCCGGCCAGTTGAATTCCCACACCGGGAACCGGAAGCCTTGCGGGTCGGCCGCGGCGGTCTGGCCGATCCACGGCTCCGGACAGAGGCGGTTGCCGATCTGGCCGCAGCGCAGGAGCGCCGTGACGTTGGCCGGCGGCTGCAGCTGCGACATGCCGGCGAAGTTGCCGATCTGGCCGATCAAGACCGTGACGATCAGGATGCCGTAGGTCGCATACGCCCGCCACACACGGTTCGGCGTGTCGCGGGTGTCCTCGACGGGCGCCTGCACGCCGTCGGTGTAGCCATCCCGCGGCTGCCAGAACTTGAGCAGCAACGCGACCGAGGCCAGCGAGAACAGCGCCGCGAGGGTGTCGGTCAATTCCGGCCCGACGAAGTTCGAGACGGCGAATTGACCGATCGCGAAGGAAACGCCGGCCGCGAGCACGGCGGGGAGGACCGCCATCATGCTTCTCCAACCTGCGTACAACACCACGAGATACGCCGGAATGACCAGCGAGAAGAAGGGCAGTTGGCGTCCGACCATCGCGGACAGCGCGCGCGTGGTGGTCTGCACATCCTCACCGAGCATTGGCGCCAGCAGGCCGCCAAGCGTGGTCACTGGAATGCCGAGCGATCCGAAGGCCACCGGCGCGGTGTTGGCGATGAGCGCGAGGACCGCGGCCATGATCGGCTCGAAGCCCAGGCCCGCGAGCATCGACGCGGTGATCGCCACCGGCGCGCCGAACCCCGCGATACCTTCGATCAAGGCGCCAAAGCAGAACGCCACCAGCAACACCTGGATGCGCCGATCGGTGGTCAGCCGCGCCAGCGATCGCCGAATCACATCAAAGTCGCCGCTCTCGACCGAGAGGTTGTAGAAGAGCACCGACATCACCACGATCCAGCTGATCGGCCACAGGCCGAACGCCATGCCATGCAGCCCCGCCGCCACCGTGAGGCCAAACGGCATGCCCCACACCAGCCAGGCCAGGAGCGCGGCGCTCGCGGCGCCGGCGATCGCCGACTTCCAGGGCGCGAAGCGCCACCAGGCCAGCATCAACGCGAGGAGCAGCGGCGGGATGGAGGCGACCAGGGCGGACAGGAGAATGCTGCCGGCGACGGGGCTGTAGGACTGGACAAACAGTTCGGCCAAGGGGCAACCTCGGCCGAAACTATATAACGGGGCTTGGGACTTGGGGCTTGGGACCTGGGCTGCGTGCCTTACGTTTCCCGCAGTGCCGTCATCGGATCGATGCGGGACGCGCGGCGCGCCGGCAGGTACGCGGCGAGGAGCGCCGCGGATGCGAGCGTCACGACAATCACCAGCAGTTGCACGAGGCTGGTCGTGACCAGCCCGAGCAACATCGACTGCATGGCGCGGCCGACCACGAACGCCAGCGCCGCGCCCACGAGCGAGCCGGCCGCGGTGATGCCCAGCGCGCGCCTGCTGATCGCGCGGATCACCTGCCAGCGCCCCGCGCCGAGCGCCATGCGGACGCCGATCTCCTGCGTGCGCTGCGCGGCCAGGTACGCCATCAGGCTGTAGATGCCGAGGATCGACAGCACCAGCGCAATCAGCGCCACCACGCCAAGCGAGCTGGCGATGAAAGTGAGGCCGGCGGCGCGTTCCTCGACGAGCTGCTCGAGCGAGGTCAGCGACGCGATCGGTTGATCAGGATCGAGCGCGGCCACCGCCCGCCGCAGGTCGCCCGCGAGCGCCGTGGGGTCGCCGACAGTGCGGAGGGCGAACGCCACCGAAAAGGGTGCGTCCTGGCTCATCGGCCGATAGATGGTCTCCTCACGACGAGTAAACCAGTTGTGCACCACGTTACCGGACACGCCGATCACGGTGAACCACGGGCCGTCGATCGCCAGCTTGAACCGCTTGCCAATCGGATCGTCGCTGCCCCAATACCGTTGCGCAACCCCCACACTGACGACGGCGACGGGGATGGTATCGCTGCGATCGGAATCGTCGAACCAGCGCCCGCGCATCAGCGGAATTCGCAACGCGGCAAAATATCCCGGGGTGACGCGTCGAAAATCAACGAACCGCGCGTCCGGCTCGGCCAAGGGCACGCCGTCAGGGAAAAACCTGCGGCTGTTGCCGCCGAACCCGGCAGGGATGTGACTCGTCATGCCGATGTCGGTGATCGCCGGGGTCGGACCTAGCGCGTCGAGCACGCCCGTGACGAACCGGCGCCGCTTCTCGACGTCCTCATAGGTGCGTTCCGGCAGGATCAGCTGGCCCACGAGGACGTTGTTCTTGTCGTAGCCCAGCACGCCGTTGACCGTGCGGTCGGCCGCCGTCAAGGCCAGCGCGGACCCGAACAGCAGCGCCAGCGCGAGCGCCATCTGCGTGGTTGCCAGCGTGCTGCGCAACCACTGGCGGTTGCGGCCCGCCGTGAGCGTACGTCCACTCTGCCGCAGGCTGTCGGCGACTTGCGCGCGCACCGCTTGAACAGCCGGCACCAGCGAAAACAGCAGCATCGCGGCCGTTCCAAGGATGGCGGTGATAGTGAAGAGCCGGAGATCGATCGCGATGAACGACCACCCCGGAATGAAACGAATGACCGAAGAGGGGATCGACGCGCGCGATAATCCCAGGCCGATCGCCAGCAGCGGCATCGACAGCCCCAGTGCCATCACTGACAACACCATGCCCTCGAGCAGCGTTTGGCCGAACAGGCGCGCGCGACTGGCGCCCAGCGCGAGGCGGAGGGAGTACTCCGCCGATCGCTCGGCGCCGCGGGCCATCAGCAGGTTGGCGATGTTGGCGCAGGCAATCAGCAGCAGCAGGATCGCGGCGGCCTGCCAAATCGCCATGAACGGTCCGGCCCCTGGGTCCGCCATGCCTTCGGTAAAGGGCAGGACGCGCGCCAACCGATGCGTGTTGGTGTCCACGTGATCGCGGCGTTGGGTCTCCATGATCGCGGTCAGCTCCGCACGCGCGCTCTCAACCGTCTCGCCGTCGGCCAGCCGGGCAAACGCCGCGTAATCCGCGGCGCGCCGATCCTGCCACTGCGTGTCCGTCAGTGCGAGCGGCGCCCACACCTCCGCGCCGTCCGGAATCGTGAACTCCGGCGGCGCCACCCCCACCACTTCGTACGGTTCGCCATCAAATCGCACGGTCGTGCCGACAATCCCTGGATTGGCGGCAAAGCGCCGCATCCACAGTGCGTGGCCGATGACGACGCGCCGATGCTGTCCGGGTTGCGCCTCGTCGGCGACAAATTCGCGGCCGAGCATTGGCGGCATCCCGAGCGCGGCGAAATACCCCGGCGACACGCGAAACCCCGCCACCTGCTCGGGCACGTCGATGCCCGACAGATTCGCATCCCACCAGCCGTAGAGCGCCCAGCTCTTGACGGTTCGTGACTGTTGCTGCCATTCACGAAAATCGGCCGCGGAGACATTCGATCGATCGAGGAACGCGGCGTCCTGGGCACTGGTGGTCACCACCAGCAGCCGCTCCACGCCGGGGAAACGGTAGGGCCGCAAGACGATGGCGTCCATCAGGCTGTAGGTCGTGCTGTTGGCGGCCAGCGCCACCGCCAGCGTGATGACGACCACCGACGCGAGCCCCGGCCGCTGCCAGATGGCGCGCCAGGCGTAAATCACGTCGCGCGTGCCGATCCAGCGGCTGCCGGACTGCTCGTTCGCCGCGATCGCGATCCAGCGCACCGGCGGCTTGCGGCGGAGCAGGCGCGCGAATCCGTAGCGCACCGCGATGCCGGCGCTCTGCCGGAAATGCCATCGCGTCGCCCCAGCGGGCCCGAGTCGCCGGACTTGCCGCACCTGTTCTTCGCGCAGGTCACCGAGGATCGAATCGCGATGCTCGTGATCACGGACAACGATGGAGAGGAGCTGTTCAGCAAGCTTCATAGGATCTGCGCCTTCCGTGGCCCTGGCTTCATCTGTGGCCCAGAATTGATTCAAGGCCCTTGGCCATGTTGCTCAACGATTCGTGCGTCGCGCGGATGGCCTTGAGGCCGGCGGAAGTGACCGTGAAGTAGCGTCGCGCCTTGCCGCCGCGCTCTTCCGTGGCATCGCCCATCCGCGACCGCAGGCAGCCCTTGGTCTCGAGGCGATCGAGCCCGGTATAGAGGGCGCCTCGCGCCACCGGGCGGCCGGTGCGTTGTTCGATCAGCTCACGGATGGGCACGGCGTAGGCGTCCGCGTCGAGGTGCAGGACGGCCAGCAGGACGGCGTACTCGAATTCTCCGAGGTAGATTGGCGGCATGTCTGCATTGCAGGCTATATCGATGCCTGCATTGCAGTCAATACGGGTTCAAGGGTTCAAAGGTTCAAGGGGTTCAAGAGTTCGCTTGGTTCAGAGGTTCACGGCTCGTGGAGCAGCGAACATGGCGTGAAGCTCGTCGCCTACCAGGACCTCATTTTCGTGAGGGTGGGCCCGACCTGACGATTGATCGGAGACCCGCCTGCAACCGATGGAATAGGTGAAATCACGTATAATTTCCCTAGATAACAAATGCCGGTCACGATTCCCGATACGGTTCTGGCGGCGGCCCATTTGAGTGAGGCCGAACTGCGTCGCGAGCTCGCGGTGGCCCTTTTCCGCGAGGAACGGTTGACGCTTGGCCAGGCCAGCCGTCTGGCCGAAATGGATCAATTCGCGTTCCAATCGCTGCTCGCAGATCGACAGATTTCCCTCCATTACGGCGTGGAGGAATTCGACGAGGACCTTCGCACGATCGAGCGGCTCCATCGGCGGTGATTGTCGTCTCCGATACGTCACCCCTTCTCAGCCTGGCCCGCATCCGTCGCCTCGACTTGCTCGAGCGTCTGTATCATCAGGTCCTTATTCCGCCAGTCGTGTTCGACGAGATCAAGGCTGGCATTGCCCACTCCGCCACGACGATTCCTTTCGATGGGATTCCATGGATCCTGGTTGAAACACCACGCGACAGTGAACACGTGGACCGACTGGCGGCAGACCTCGATCGCGGTGAGGCTGAGGCCATCGTGCTCGCCATCGAGCGGCGAGCCGATCTCGTGCTCGTCGACGAGCGGCGAGGACGCCGCGCCGCTACTGCGGCGGGGCTCGTTGTGACTGGTCTGCTCGGCGTTGTGGTCGCGGCGAAGCGGGCTGGCATTGTCACCGAGGCGAGGCCTCTGCTCGACGAACTGATCCAGACGGCGCGCTTCTGGATCGGGCCGGCGCTCTACGCGAGGGTGCTTGCCGAATTGGGCGAGGGCTGAACAGTCGCTGCCGTTGGCCGTCCATGCCAGCCCGGTAAATCGTTTGCGGTTCACTCATTCAGTACTTCCTTCGGTGCCACCACCGCTTGTTTCCGAGCCGTCGTTTCGAACGACAGATTTGCCTCTCCTTCCGGGATCTTGTCTCCTGGCAGAGATGGACGGTCGCGCATCGGAAACAGTTCGATGACACCCGACGCGATGCATTCGCGGCCCGTCGCGCAACGAAGGGGGGAATTTCCCCGGCGACGATCACTGGCCCGGCAAGAGTTTCGCGCAGCTCCGGCCCGAATCGCGCGAAGCCCCGGCACGAACGCTACAAATTCACGGCGCGCGGAGCCGTAAACATGGCGCGCAACTCATCCCCCTCCATCACTTCCTTCTCGAGCAGGAACCGGGTGACCCGCTCGAGAATGTCGCGGTTCTCGCGGAGCACGCGTCGGGCTTCGTTGAGGGCGCCGGCGACGATGGCCTTCACTTCTTCGTCGATGATCCGGGCGGTTTCTTCGCTATAGAGGCCACGATCGGCCGGCATGCCGACATCGAGGAACCGGCCCCGCCGGGAATGGTCGTAATTGACGGTGCCGAGCTTGTCGCTCATGCCCCATTCGGTGACCATCGCGCGCGCCACGTCGGTCACGCGCTGCAGATCGTTCTGGGCGCCGGTGGAAATTTCGCCGACCGCGATTTCCTCCGCCGCCCGCCCGCCGAGCAGGATCGCGAGCTGGTTGAGCAGGTCGCCCCGCTGCATCAGGTAGCGATCTTCGAGCGGCAGCTGCATGGTGTAGCCGAGCGCCCCAAAGCCGCGCGCGACGATCGAGATCTTGTGCACCGGATCCATGTTCGGCAGCACGCTGGCCACGATCGCATGACCCGACTCGTGATATGCGACGATCTCGCGCTCGCGCGTGCTCATCACGCGCTTCTTCTCCAGGCCGGCCACCAGGCGGTCGATCGCTTCGTTGAAGTCGCGCATCTCGACGGCGGTGCCGTCGCGCCGGGCCGCCAGCAGCGCCGCCTCGTTCACCAGGTTGGCGAGATCGGCGCCGGCGAAGCCGGCGGTGCGCACCGCCACCTTCCGGAGCTCGACCGACGGATCGAGCTTCACGTTGCGCACGTGGATCTTGAGGACCTCGACGCGGCCTTCCACGTCCGGCTTGTCGACGAGCACCTGGCGATCGAAACGTCCCGGGCGGAGCAGCGCGGCGTCGAGCACCTCGGGACGGTTGGTGGCGGCCATGATGATGATCGCCTTCCGGGCGTCGAAGCCGTCCATTTCCGCGAGCAGCTGATTGAGCGTCTGTTCGCGTTCTTCGTGGCTGCCAATCGGGCTCTGCACGCGCGCCTTGCCCAGCGCGTCGAGCTCGTCGATGAACACGATGCACGGCGCCTTGGCTTCCGCCTGGGAGAACAGATCGCGGACGCGCGCCGCGCCCACGCCGACGAACATCTCGACGAATTCGGATCCGCTCAGGCTGAAGAACGGCACCTTCGCTTCGCCGGCCACCGCGCGCGCCAGCAGCGTCTTGCCGGTGCCGGGAGGCCCCACCAGCAACACGCCCTTCGGGATCTTGCCGCCGAGGTTGGTGAACTTGCGCGGGTTCTTCAGGAACTCGACGATCTCGCGCAGCTCCTGCGCCGCTTCGTCCACGCCCGCCACATCCTGGAACGTCGTCTTGACGTCGTCTTCGGCGTAGATTTTCGCGCGGCTGCGCGCGAACGACATCACGCCGCCTTCGGCGCCGCCCATGCGCCGGAAGAAGAACGACCACGCCGCAATCAGCAGCAGGATCGGCACCACCCAGCCCAGCACCTCGGGCAGCCAGCGGCTCACCACCTCACCGGAATATTTCACGCTCGCCGCATCGAGCTCTTCGACCAGCTTCGGATCTTCGATGCGCGTGGTGGTGAACGTCGTAGCGCCGTTCTCCGCCTTCTTGAGCGTGCCGTGGATGATCGAGTCGCCCACCGCCACCTCGGCGACCTGTCCGGATCGGACCAGGGTCTTGAACTCGCTGTAGGAGATCTGCCGTCCCGCCGGCGCGAGGAAGTACGCCTGGCCAAGGGCGAGCAGCGTCAGCACGCCGAGCACCCACCAGAGGGCGGTGGGCTTGGGCGGTGGCTGCCGGCGTTCCTTGCCGCCGGGTGGCAGGCTGGAGCTAGGCATGAACCGTCTGACCTCTCGTAAAACTCAGTTCGTCTCCAGCCACGTCCACCACGACGGTGTCACCCTCGCGGAACGCGCCATCGAGGACGCGCAGCGCCAGGGGATCCAGTAGTCGCCGCTGCAGGGCGCGCTTGAGCGGACGTGCCCCATAGACCGGATCATACCCCTCGCGGACGAGGAAGTCTTTGGCCGCGTCGGTCAGCTCAACCGTGATCTTCCGCTCGCTCAGGCGCTTCACCAACCCGCGCAATTGAATGTCAACGATCTGCTTGATGTGTTCTTGGTCGAGCGAGTGGAAGAACACGATCTCGTCGATGCGGTTGATGAATTCCGGGCGGAACTGCGCGCGCAGTGAATCCTGATCGCGAAGGTTCGAGGTCATCACGACCACGGTGTTGCGGAAATCCACCACGCGGCCCTTGCCGTCGGTGAGCCGGCCGTCATCGAGCAACTGCAGCATCACGTTCAACACTTCGGGATGGGCCTTCTCGACTTCGTCGAACAGCACCACCGCGTACGGCCGCCGCCGCACTGCTTCGGTCAGCTGGCCGGCCTCGTCGTAGCCGACGTATCCCGGCGGCGCGCCGATCATGCGCGACACGGTGTGCTTTTCCTGGTACTCGGACATGTCGATGCGAATGAGCGAATGCTCATCGTCGAACATGAACTCCGCCAGCGCGCGCGCCAGCTCGGTTTTGCCGACGCCCGTGGGCCCGAGGAAGATGAAGCTGCCCAGCGGACGATTGGGATCCTGCAACCCCGCCCGCGCGCGGCGAATGGCGTTGGCCACCGCGCGAATCGCTTCGTCCTGTCCGACCACGCGCTGGTGCAGGCGCTCTTCCATCTTGAGCAGCTTCTGCACCTCGCCCTCCAGCAGGCGGCTCACCGGAATGCCGGTCCACTTGCCGACCACTTCGGCGATGTCTTCTTCGTCCACTTCCTCCTTGAGCATGCTCTTCGACTTCTGCAGCTCCTGGAGGCGCTGTTCCTGTGTCTTGATGTCCGCATCGAGCTGCGGCACCTGGCCATATTGCAGCTCCGACGCTTTGCCGTAGTCGCCGGCCCGCTGGGCGTGCTCGACCGCGAGTTTCACCTGTTCGAGCTGCTCCTTGAGCTCTCGCCCGCGCTGGATCGCGGCCTTCTCCTGCTCCCAATGCGCCCGCAACTGCGTGGCTTCTTCCTTCAGGTTGGCGAGGTCGCGCTCGAGCCGCGCCAGCCGCTCCTTCGACGCCGCGTCTTTCTCCTTGCGCAGCGCTTCACGCTCGATCTCGAGCTGCATCATGCGCCGCTGGACCTCGTCCAACTCCACCGGCAGCGAATCGATCTCCATGCGCAGCTTCGAGGCCGCTTCGTCCATCAGGTCGATGGCCTTGTCGGGCAGGAACCGATCGGCAATGTAGCGGTGCGACAGCACCGCGGCGGCCACCAGCGCGGCGTCCTTGAACTTCACGCCGTGATGGATCTCGTACCGCTCACGCAGCCCACGTAGAATGCTGATGGTGTCTTCCACAGTCGGCTCGCCGACGTTCACGGGCTGGAAGCGCCGCTCGAGCGCGGCATCCTTCTCGATGTACTTCTGATACTCGTTGAGCGTGGTGGCGCCAATCGTGTGCAGCTCGCCGCGCGCCAGCATCGGCTTGAGCATGTTCGACGCGTCCATCGAGCCCTCCGCCGCGCCGGCGCCCACCACCGTGTGGAGCTCGTCGATGAACAGGACGATCTGGCCGGCCGAATCGCTCACTTCCTTGAGCACGGCTTTCAGGCGATCCTCGAACTCACCGCGGTACTTCGCGCCGGCAATGAGCGAGCCCATGTCGAGCGTCACGATCTGCTTGTTCTTGAGGCCCTCGGGCACGTCGCCGCGAACGATGCGCTGGGCGAGGCCTTCGACGATCGCGGTCTTGCCAACGCCGGGCTCGCCGATCAGCACGGGATTGTTCTTGGTGCGGCGCGACAGCACCTGGATGACGCGCCGGACTTCCTCGTCTCGACCAATGACCGGATCGAGCTTGCCCTTCCGCGCCAGCGCGGTGAGATCGCGGCCGTATTTCTGGAGCGCCTCGTACCTGCCCTCGGGATGCTGATCCGTCACGCGCTGGCTGCCGCGCACCTCGGTCAGGGCTTCGAGCACCCGGTCGCGCGTGATGCGGCGCGCCTTGAGCAGGTCGACGGCCGACGATTTGCCGGGCTCGTCGAGCAGCCCGAGCAACAAGTGCTCGGTGCTGACGAACTGGTCCTGCATGCGCTTGGCGTCGGCCTGTGCCGCGTCGGTCACCACCCGAAGGCGAGGGGAGAGGTGCGCCTCAGCGCCGCCATACGCTCTCGGTTGTTTTTTCAAATGCTCGCGCGCTGCGCGCGCGAGCTCGGTCGGGTCAGCCCCCAGCTTGCGCAGCACGCTCGGCACCACGCCGCCGGCTTGCTCGGCGAGCGTGACCAGCAGATGCTCGGGTTCGATCTGCGCGTGATTGAGCTGCGAGGCCAGCTGCTGCGCCCCGACGACGGCTTCTTGTGCCTTCTCCGTAAACTTGTTCAGATTCATCGCAACTTCTCACTTGTCCACTGGCCACTCAATTGGCAACCGTCAACGTTCAACTTTCAACTTCTCCCGGAGCGCCTCATAGTGCCGGCGCTCCTCTTCGGACAGCTCCTTCGGGATTTCCACTTCGACGTTCGCGTACAGGTCGCCACGCTCGTCGGGCTTGCCCACCTGCGGCAACCCGTGGCCGCGCAGGCGGAATCGCTGGCCGCTCTGCGTGCCCGGCGGCAATTTCAACCGCAGCTTTTTCGCGTCGGGCGTGATCACCTCGACTTCGCCGCCGAGCACCGCCGTCGGCACCGGCACGCGCGAGCGGGTGTAAACATCGCGGCCTTTCACGTCGAACACCGGGTGCGGCTTCAACTGCACCCGCAAATACAGATCGCCGCTCGGCGCGCTCCCGGTGCCGCGCCCGCCTTCACCGACCACCCGGATGCGCGATCCCTCGGTCACACCGGCCGGGATGCGCACTTCCACGGTGCGCGCATAGCCGTCGTGCCGCAGCCGCAACCGCTGGACGCTGCCCTTGATGGCGTCCTCGAGATCGAGCTCGAACGGGTGCTCCACGTCCTGGCCCTTGCGGCTGCGGGCACGGCCGCGCGCGCGGGCGCCGCCCTGCGGCTCCTCGCCGCCCGTGCCGCCAAAGAACGTGTTGAAAAAGTCGGAGAAGGGGCTCTCGCCACCGGCGCCGCCGAACATGTCGGCCATTTCCTCTTCGGTCATGGTGCGGAAGCCGCTGGGGCCGCCGCGCGTGCTCCACTGCCTGCCCTGAGCGGAGTCGAAGGGGCCACCGAACGGAGCGCCCGCGGACGGCCGGGCGCCGGGCGGCGCGTTCTCGTAGGCGCGCCAGTTCGCGCCCAGCTCGTCGTATTTCTTCCGCTTTTCGGGATCGCTCAACACCTCGTTGGCCTCGTTCACTTCCTTGAACTTGGCTTCGGCGGCTTTATCGCCCGGGTTCACGTCAGGGTGATGCTTGCGGGCGAGCTTCCGGAAGGCCTGCTTGATGTCCTTGGCCGAAGCGGTCTTCGAGATCCCGAGCGTGGAGTAGTAGTCCTTGAAGTCCATGACTACGTTGCGCCCCGCCCTGAGCGAGGGTCTCGTGGTCCGCGGAACACGAGGCCCGAGTCGAATGGGTCCAAGCCGAGTAACGCCGCCACCCGATCCATTTCGCGCATCAGCCGCCGCCGGTTCGAGCCGCGCTGCAACGCGGCGGGCCGGACCAGCGGTCGCATGCGCTGCATCGCTTCGGCCACCGACAGCAGTTGTTGGACCCCTGCAAGATTTACCCCCGCGTCATCCACGAGCCGCTTGATGAAGCGGAGCCGCTCGATCTCCTCGCGCGAGTAGAGCCGCATGCTGCCCAGGGTGCGCGCCGGCCGCACCAGTCCCAGCCGCTCGTACTTGCGCAGCGTCTGCGGGTGCATGTCGAGCATCCGCGCCGCCACCGAGATGAAAATCAGCTCATGGGTTGACACAGATCAAGTGTAGGTGTTGATATGGAACGTGTCAACTTGAGGGTGCGCAAAGTGCGCGGCGAGCGGAGTCTAAACCTTGCGAGCCGCGAGAACTGCTTTGACGAGCTCTTCGGGGATATTGGCCGGGAGCTCGTCGCTCATCTCGCCGCAGGCGATCTTGCCGGCCTTGATGGTCATCTGATACTGCACGAGATACGCGTGGCAGTTGCCGCATTTACTGAGGTGGAATTCGAAGTGCTCGCGGCGCTCGGCGGCCAGATCGCCGCTGACGTAATCGAAGAGGAATTCCGCGAGCTCCCGGCACTTCATGACCGGGCCCCTCCGAAATGCGGGGCCAGCTTGGTCCGCAACGCCTGGCGGGCACGGTGCAACCGGATCTTCGCGGCGTTGACGGATAACCCAAGCATCCTGGCGGTTTCCTCGGTATCTAGACCTTCGATGTCGCGCAGCACGAGAACGGTACGGTAGCTGTCGGGGAGCGCGTCTATTTGCTGTCGCACCAGCTCGCGGTTCTCTGCCCGCTCCAGAGTCTTGTCGACCGGCTCTTCCCAGCTCTGGAACCGCTCCTCGAAATGGCCATCTTCCTGGAAGCCCGGCAGGAGCGTGTCGATCGACTGTTCGGGTTTGCGCTTCCGGGTCCGCAGCTTCATCAGCGCGGCGTTGACGGCAATGCGGTGCAGCCAGGTCGAGAGCTTCGCGTTGCCTTCAAACCGATCGAGGCTGCGAAACGCGTTCAGGAACGCGTCCTGGACCACGTCGCGGGCATCTTCTTCGGTCCCGACAATGCGCCGCGCCACGGCCAGCAGGCGCCCGCCGTACTGCCGCACCACCTGCTCGAACGCCGCTTCATCTCCGGCGCGGAGCTGAGCGATGAGGGCCGTCTCATCGTCCACAGGAGTCGCGCGGGCCATCTTTTGAGCCTATCATGGCGCCTCCCCAGTCCGCCTGCCCTGAGCGAGCCGTGGTCGCGTGGCGACCGCGGCGAGTCGAAGGGTGGTTGGCATTCCCGTTGCACAACGGAACTGCGGTTGAGAGCGGCCCCGTCCCAGCCGGCAGGCCAGCTGATCCGATGAATGGGATGTGCGAATGCTTGCCGACAACACCATGGCCGACGTAAACCGCCCCACCGTCACACCAGGCGCCGCGCTTCGGCGATTCAGGATTCTGGTGGTTGACGACAATCACGACTCCGCACTCAGCATGGCCATGATGCTGCAGATCATGGGGCATGACACGCGCACCGCGCACGACGGAGAATCGGCCGTCTCCACGGCGGAAACGTTTCTTCCCGAGGTGGTGCTGCTCGACATCGGCTTGCCGAAACTGAATGGCTACGAGGTCGCGCAACGGATTCGAGAGCAGGACTGGGGCCAGTCGATGTTCCTGATCGCCGTCACCGGATGGGGCCAGGACGAGGACCGGCAGCGGTCGCGCGAAGTAGGACTGAACCTGCACATGGTGAAGCCCGTGGAACCCGCCGCCCTCGAAAAGCTGCTCGCCACCCTTCCTGCGGTCTAGCCCCGAGCCCCTGGGCTGCGAAGTCCGCCGTAGCGCCACCTGTCCACCGAAGCCCAACGGGCGAAGGTGGAAGCGCGAAGGTGGACACCTTCTGCGGCCGAAGTACGTAAAATGCTGACCTGTCATAGGCAGGTAACTACCCATGCGTATTCCGGCCCGCTCGGCGCGTTTGCTTCAGATCGTCACGCTCTCCTCCACGGTTGCGATCGTCGGCGCCGCGCCGCTTGCCCACCAAAGCTCGCAACGCGTAGATGGAATGCCGCGCGCCACGCCGGAATCGGTGGGGATGTCTGGCGAGCGGCTGCAGGCCGCCACCACGCTGCTTCGGCAGTTTGTTGCCGATCGCAAGATCATCGGCGCGGTCGGCGCCGTGGCGCGCCGCGGCAAGGTGATTTATCTCGAGCCGGTCGGCCTCCAGAGCCTCGACACCAGAGCGCCGATGACCGACGCGTCGCTGTTCCGCGTCTATTCGATGACCAAGGCGGTCACAGCCGTCGGCATGATGATGCTGGTCGAGGAAGGGAAGCTCCGGCCCTCCGATCCGGCGTCAAAGTATCTCCCCGAATTCAAGAACATGACAGTGCAGGAAGGTGTGGCACGGGGACACCGCGATCGCCATCCCGCGAGATCACCGTCCAGGATCTCCTGCGAAGAGGTGCCGTTCACCGAGAAGCCGGCGCTCGTCGAAGGCGCGGTGGGCCTGGTGTCAACCGCCGGAGACTTCCTCCGTTTCAGCCAGATGCTCCTCAATCGGGGCCAGCTCGATGGCGTGCGCCTGCTGTCAGCCGCCACGACCGATTCGATCACGTCAAAAGTTCAAGGCAGCGGTTCTACAATCAATCCTCGATTGATTCACCTTCTGCTCGCCGGCGCTCTTGGCCTGGCTGCGACGGCGGCCGAGGCGCAGCGTGCGGCGCCTGCATCGCCGAAGCCGCATAGCGGCGAAGGCGTGTGTCCGCCGGCAGGTTGGACCCTGGCGCGCCTCGACGCCCTCAAGCGCGACGGGTTCAAGATGCCCGACACGCTTCAGCGTCACGAGCTGGCGATCGCGCTCACGGGTTGTCTCGCCGACGCGAAGCCTGAAGTTCGCGACGGCATCGCCTTCGAGGCGCTCTCCACCTGGATGCGCGGCGGCCAGCTCGATCTGGCGACGCTACAGACCGTGCGTGGCGATCTGCTGAAGATGATGTCGCGTCCGGACGCCGATGGCTTCGGCAGCGCATTCGCGGCACTGGTGCTCGCGGAAGTGGCGCGCACCGATCGGCTGCGCGCGTGGATGTCGGCGGAAGAGCGCGACGACACGGTTCGCGCCGGCGCGTGGTATCTGGCCAGGGTCAGGGACTATCGTGCCTTCAGCGACGCCGAGGGGTTCCGGCACGCTGTGGCGCACGGCGCGGACCTGATGCTCCAACTCGCCCTCAATCCGTTGACCACGAAAGCGCAGCTCGATCACATGATGCTCGCCGTGGCCACACAAGTCGCACCCGAGGCGGGCATCGCGTATTGGGCAGGGGAGCCGGATCGACTGGCGCGGCCGATCGTCTTCATCGCACAACGAAAGCTGCATAGCGAGGCGGAGTGGCAGACCTTCTTGTCGGACGTCACCGACCCGAAACCGCTTGCGTCGTGGAGAGTGGCCTTCGCGTCGGAGCTTGGGATCAAGAAGCGCCACAACGTCCGCGCGTTTCTGTTGAGTGTGTATGCCAGCGCAAGCAGTAGTGACGATCCCGGCATCCGCCAGCTGATCGGTCCGGTGACGGCCGCACTCAAATCCGTGCCGTAACGGCTTGCCCGCCGACTTGTCCGCCGTAGTCTTGACGAAGGCGGAAGCCTTGGCGGAGGTGGGCATGCACCTTGCTCCTGTCGGAGCATGACTATTGGTACGAATTCTCGGCGCTTTCTGCGCCTTCTGTGGCTAACCTCGACCGTGCTGCTGCTGCCGGCACCGTTCGCGTCGGCCGAACAGAAGCCGAAGCCAAAGGCCGCGACCGCCGCCGCGGACATGCTGCCTGCGCAAGTCCTGCTCGATCGCGACGGTTTCTCGCCCGGCGAAATCGATGGACGTGGCGGCCGCAATACCCAGAACGCAATCAGGGCGTTCGAGAAGGCCAATAACACGACCATCGCCGAAGCGCTCGCCGCCGCCACCGATCCGCCGACCATCGTCTATACGATCAGCGCAGCGGACGCCGGCGTGCCTACCATCGCCAATATTCCCGAAGACATGATGGAGAGGGCCAAGCTGAAGACGCTGGAATACACCAGCGTGCTGGAAATGCTCGCGGAGCGGTTTCACGCCGCGCCGTCGTTGCTCAAGCGCCTGAACCCGTCGGCGAAATTCGCGGGCGGCGAGCCGATCACGGTCCCGAACGTGACCGTGATTTCGGAGGCAGAGGGTAAGGCGATTCCGGATATCGTGGTGCGTGTGTCGAAGCAGGCATCGGCGTTGACGGTCACCGACGCCACCGGCAAGGTGATCATGCACGCTCCCGTGACCAGCGGCAGCCGGCATGATCCGCTGCCGATCGGCTCGTGGACGGTAACCGCGGTCGCGCGCAATCCGACCTTCAATTACAACCCGGATCTGTTCTGGGATGCGGATCCGACACACGCGAAGGCGAAATTGCCTCCCGGACCGAACGGACCGGTGGGCCTGGTGTGGATCGATATCAATAAGCCTCATTACGGGATTCACGGGACGCCCGAGCCCGGAACGGTGGGGCACACCACGTCGCATGGCTGCGTGCGTCTCACCAACTGGGATGCGTTGAAGCTTGCGGCCATGGTCGGCAAGGGGACCAAGGTGGAGTTCACCGAATGAAACCAACGCCGGCGCGCCGGCCGTCTCACCCCGAGCGCAAGGGGAGCGTCACGTCGTGGCTCGTGTTCGCCGCGGCGCTCGGCTTTCTCGCCGGCATGCTCGTGATGGCCGCCGTCGTCACGATCTTTCCATCCGGCGCGGCGATCGTGGCCGACGCGCCGGTGGCAGCCTCGGCTCCCACCAAGGTTGACGTTGAAGTGAAGCCAAGCCTGAAGGAGACGCCGCCGCCCGTGTCGCCGCCGCCCGAACTAACCGTCGCGGCGGCGCCGGCGATCTCCGCCGACCCGTTCGCGGATCTTCGTCAGCGCCAGCTGACATTGCCCGTCGAAGGCATCAAGAAAGAGGAGTTGCGCGATAACTTCAACGAAATGCGCGGCCCCAGGCGCCATGAGGCCATCGACGTGCTCGCGCCTCGCAACACGCCGGTGCTGGCCGTCGAAGACGGCACGATCGCGAAGTTGTTCTATAGCGAAGCCGGCGGCATCACGATCTACCAGTTCGATCCGACCGAGAACTACGTCTACTACTACGCGCACCTCGAGCGATATGCGGATGACGTGAGGGAAGGCCGCAACGTCAAGCGCGGCCACATCATCGGCTATATCGGTACCACTGGTAACGCGCCTCGAGACACGCCCCACCTGCACTTCGCCATCTTCAAGATGGGCGAGGACAAGAAGTGGTGGCAGGGGACCCCGATCGATCCCTACTCCGTTCTCAGGTAAGTGGCGCGGGTCTCTTCGAGGCTCTCGACAATGCGTTTCGCGAACGCCGCCGGCGTGATCACGCGCGCCGCCGGACCGAACCCCATCACCCAGGCCTGCAGCTCCCAATCGATCACGACGTTCAAGGTGAGGCGGATGCGTCCGTCCGGGAGATCGTCGATCGTCTGCGAGGCGTGCCACTCGCGCTCGCGGACATACGGTGCTTCGTCGGCGCTGAACTCGATCACCACGGTTTCGGGCGTGCCCGAAAACGCGCCGAGCGAGTGGGGAAACACGCCGGGTCCATTCGCGACCGGATTGAAGGTCTCCTCGAGCGCCACGGCCTGTTCGATTCGTTGCGTGGCGAACGTGCGCGTGTCGCTGTAATCGGGCACGAACGCCTGCAGATACAACCCACCTTGCGCGTACGCCAGCCGATAGGGTTCGACGATGTAGTCCTTGACCTGCTGGCTGGAGAACGAGTGATAGCGCATCCGGACGCGGCGGCGGGAGAGGATCGCCGACATCAGCGTGTCGATGGCTTTCGCAGACGAGGCCGCGCGTGGCCGCGAGGCATGTTCCTTGGCGCCCAGGGCGTCGGGCAGGCTCTCGATGAACTTCCACATCGACGGCGGCAGCGCGTCATAGAGCTTGTCGAACGCCGAGGCGAGGCTGTCGCGGAAGGGGCTGCCGGCCACGGCGGACAGCACCGTACGACTCAGGTGGAGCGCGCACAACTCCGACAATGAGAATCCGGCTGCCGCTACCCCGCGGAACACCTCACGGTTGAGCGTGTAAACCGTCTTACCGTCGCGCTTGGAGGTGTCGATGGGGAAGCCGGCCTGACCCAGGGCGTCGAGGTCGCGCCGGATGGTGCGGTCGGTGACGCCATCCCCGGCAATTTCCTGCGCTTCCGCAAGGGTTAGGCCCCGCGCCCGCCCCTCGAGGGCCAGCAATATCCGCCATTGGCGGACGATCTCAGTGTGCCGCTCCATTACGCCAGTTCAGCCATAGATATTGGGGTGGTACACGATATGCAACACCATGCAGCGGAGTGCAGCGATGTGCAGGGGCAGTGTCCTCTGACCCGATCTGTCAGAGCCGCCGCATAAGGTGACGTTATGACGATTCGCATCCGATTCCGGCCGCCAGCGCCCATTGCGCGCAAGGCATGTAAGCACTGCGAAAACCGCCGTTCCCTGTTTCGCCAGGAGGGCATTCGCACGTGGGATCCCTACTACGCGCTCTGCTACAAGTGCTACCAGCGCTACGTCAGCCGCGCGCAGGGCGACCTTTCGACAAGCTCAAGGTCGTCCCGAGCTCAGTCGAGGGACGAACCGGCACAGCCGGCAGCAGCGGCCAGCGTCGTGGATCGCCCTCGTAGAACACTCGCTCTAGAAACAGACCTGATGCCGGCGCGGTAAGCCGCGCCGGCAAACCGGGATCAATTGCCTCGAGGTCGGCAAGGTCGAGGCCGCCCTTGCCGACCTCGGCCAGCACGCCGGCCATTCGCCGCACCATCTTCCAGATGAAGTGCGAGCCACCGACGCGGAGCAGGATGAGATCGCCATCTTCGGCGATCGTCACCTCTTCGACCAGGACGTCGGTGGATTTTTCCTCCGGATCATCATCGCTGAACGCCTGGAAGTCATGCATGCCGGTAAACCGCGCTGCGGCGGCCTGCATGCGCTCGACATCCAGCGCGTCTTTCACCCACCACACGAAGGGCTTCGCAAACGCACTCCGGCGTCTCGAGATTTGATAGAGGTAGCTGCGCGCTACCGCGGCATGCCGCGCGTGAAAGCGATGCGGCACGCTGTCCACCGCGAGCACGTGAATGTCGGCCGGCAAGCCGTCGTTGATACCGCGCCGCAGCGATTCGGCCGGCAAGGTCTTTCGCACATCGAGATGCGCCACCTGGCCGAGCGCGTGCACGCCGGCGTCGGTGCGTCCCGATCCCATGAACTCGAACGTCTTGTCGCGGGTCAGCTCACCGATCGCGCGCTCGATCTCGCCCTGCACCGTGCGCGCGTTCTTCTGTTTCTGCCAGCCGCTGTACCGCGTTCCGGCATATTCGATTGTCAGCTTGTATCGCGGCACTTCTTGTCTATGATACGTTCCGAGAACACGGAGAAGAACGGAGAACACGGTGGCTGCCGAGAACAGGGTAGCTGCAACTCACCCTCCGTGTCCTCCGTTCTTCTCCGTGTCCTCGGAACTATCTGTATGCATAAACCAGTTCAAGCCGCGAATCTTCCGAAGCCGATTGGCCCGTATTCACCGGGCATGAATTTCGAACGATTGATCTTCGTGTCGGGCCAGGGGGGCACCGATCCGGCCACCGGCACGCTGGCCGGCGATGTGGAATCGCAGACCGAGCAGTGCTTGAAGAACGTGCAGGCCATCCTCAGGGCCGGCGGATCCGATCTGCAGCACGTGCTGCGGTGCGGGGTGTTCCTCATCGATATGAAGGAATTCCAGCGCATGAACGACGTGTACTCCCGCATGTTCGGGGATCATCGTCCGGCGCGGACCACCATCCAGGCCGCGGGATTGCCCGGGGACGGACTGCGGGTCGAAATCGACTGCATCGCCTACGTCCCGTAAATTTCGCTAAGTCGGGGTCAGACTTCGATTTTTAGCGATTCGCTAAGTCGGGGCCAGACTCACGTCGAGGACGGACGACCGACCTGACCCATTTTTGATGTTCGCTAATTTTCGAAGTCTGACCCCAACTTAGCGAGGCGCGGTAAAATCGGCGGATGAAATATCTCTACCGGCGCTCGGTGGCCATCCTGGCCCTGGTCGTTGTGCTGCCGCTCGTCGGCCACGCCAACGAGGGCTTCTGGCCGTTCAATCGCATTCCCAGGGCCGCGATCAAGCAGCAACTGGGCGTCGAGCTCACCGATCAGTGGATCGAGCGCGTGCAGCAGGCCTCGGTCCGCTTCCCGAGCGGATCGGGATCGTTCGTCTCACCTGATGGCCTGGTGCTGACCAACCATCATGTGTCGCTCGATGTGCTGCACAAGATGAGCACGCCCGAGCGCGACCTCGCGAGCAAAGGGTTCCTGGCGGCAAGCCGCAACGGCGAGCTCAAAGGACCGTCGGACCTCGAGCTGATGTCGCTCCAGAAGATCGAGGACGTCACCGCCAAGGTCAACGAAGCGGTGACAGACGGGATGTCGCCGCGGGAAACACTGGCCGCCCGCCGCGCCGCGATCGCCGCCATCGAAAAGGATTCGCAGGCGTCCACCGGTCTCGAGACCCAAGTGGTGACGCTTTACCAGGGCGGGCAGTATCACCTCTATCTCTACAAGAAGTTCACCGATGTCCGCCTGGTCTTTGCGCCCGAGTTCGATGCCGCGTTCTTCGGCGGCGACCCCGACAACTTCACGTTCCCGCGCTATTGCCTCGACATGACGATCTGGCGCGTCTACGAAAACGGCAAGCCGTTCACCACGAAGAGCTACCTGCCGTGGTCAACGACAGGCGTGAAGGGCGGCGAGGCGGTGTTTACCTCGGGTCATCCCGGGCAGACGCAACGCCTCTATACGGTGACGCACCTGGAGTTCCTGCGCGACGACGCGCTGCCGCTGTCGATCAACACCTTCACTGTGATTCGCGACGCGCTCGCCGCCTACGGCAAGCAGGGGCCCGAGCAGCAGCGACAGGCCAACGACGACGTCTTCAGCATCGAGAACTCGTTGAAATCGTGGCACGGCCAGCTCGGTGGGCTGAAGGAGCCCTCGCTGCTGAACAAGAAACGCGCGGATGAGAAGGCCCTGCGCGACCGTGTGCAGGCCACTGCCGATCTCAAGGCGAAGTATGGCGATGCGTGGGACCAGGTGTCGAAGGCCCGCGCCGCGCTGCCGCCCTACAACCTCGAGCGCGTGTTCTTCGAGAGCGGGCTCGGCTTCTTCACCAACTATTTCAACCCGGCGCGGACGCTCGTGCGATGGGCGGATGAGAGCGCCAAGCCGAACGGCCAGCGGCTGCCGGAATACACCGACGCGCGCAAGGCCGCCATCGAGCGGCAGATGGCGTCGGAAGCGCCGAGTCACCCCGGCGCGGAGCAGGCCAAGCTCGAGGCCACGCTGAGCGTGATGCAGGAGCAACTCGGCGCCAACCATGCCCTGGTCAAGCAGATCATGGCGGGGAAGAGCGCCAAGGCGCGCGCGGCGGAGTTGATCGCCGGGACGAAGATGGGCGATGCCGCCAGCCGCAAGGCGCTCCTCGCCGGCGGCAAGGCCGCCATCGACGCGTCCACGGATTCGATGATCCAGATCGTCCGGCTGGTGGATGCCCGCGCGCGTGAGCTGCGCACGAAATACGACAACGAGGTGCTCGCCGTCGAACGCGGCGCCTACGCCAAGATCGCCCAGGCGGTGTTCGCCACCCAAGGTGATGCCGCATATCCCGATGGCACGTTCACCTTGCGCATGTCGTTCGGCCAGGTGAAGGGCTACCTGGAGAACGGCAAGCAGGTGACGCCGTTCACCGAGATCCGCGGATTGTTTGTCCGCGGCGACAAGCACAAGCACCAGCCGCCCTACAAGATTGCCGACTCGTGGATGAAGGCGCGCGCCTCGCTGAACCCGACCACGCCATACAACTTCGTCAGCACCAACGACATCGTCGGCGGCAACAGCGGCTCGCCGGTGATCAACGTCAAGGGCGAGCTGGTGGGGTTGATCTTCGATGGCAACATCCAGTCGCTGCCGGGCTACTTCGTCTATGACGCCGCGGTGAATCGCGCCGTGTCGGTGGATTCGCGCGGCATGCTCGAAGCGTTGCGAAAAGTGTACGGCGCGAATTGGGTTGCTGATGAATTAGTTGGCACACCAACTTCCTAAGCCGGTTCGCCTCCTGGGGTGGGTCAGCCTCCTGACTGACGCAGCAACGGAGGCTGTCTACCCCCTTCTTCCAGTCTTCATCACGCAAGTCCTCGGCGGTCCCCCGGTCGCGCTCGGCATTGTCGAAGGCGCCGCGGATGCCACGAGCAGCGTCCTGAAAGTCGTCGCCGGCCGCTGGTCCGATCGGATCGGCGCCCGCAAGCCGATCGTCGTGCTCGGCTACACGCTGTCGTCGCTGGTGCGCCCGTTCATCGCGATTACGTCAACCTGGGCGCACGTCTTCCTGATTCGCGTTGTCGATCGAGTGGGGAAGGGGTTACGCGGAGCGCCGCGCGACGCGATGCTCGCCGCGCTCGCGCCTCCCGGCGAGCGGGGCCGGGTATTCGGCTACCACTGGGCGATGGATCACGCGGGGGCGGCCATCGGTCCACTGCTCGCAACCATCTTTCTCTACTTCGCCCCCGACAACTACCGCTTGCTGTTCGCGCTGACGATCATTCCCGGCGCGCTGGCGGTCATTACGCTCACGCGCGTGCCGGAGACCCCTCGCGCGCAGTCGGTTCCAAGGGTTCCAGATGTTCCAGGGGTTCCAAAGGTTGAGTTCCCGAAGCCGCTCAAGAAGTACCTGCTGATCTTGAGTGTCTTCACCCTCGGCAATTCATCAGACGCATTCCTGTTGCTTCAGCTGTCGCAATCAGGAGTGCCCGTAATGGGTTTGACCGCGCTTTGGAGTGCGCAACATGCAATTAAGGCCCTCTTGACGATGCGCGGCGGCATGCTCTCCGATCGCCTGGGCCGCCGTACGCTGATCATCAGCGGCTGGATCATTTACGCGATCGTCTATGCCGGCTTCGCGTTCAGCGAGTCTGCGTATGCGCTGATCGCGTGGTTCCTGGTTTACAGCACGTATTCCGCCGCGGTGGAGGGCAGCGAAAAAGCGCTGGTCGCCGATCTCGCGCCAGAAGCGCTGCGCGCGACCTCCTACGGCTGGCACGCCGCGATCCAGGGCTTCGGTGCGCTGGCCGCTGGCGTGATGTTTGGATTGCTCTGGCAGTTCTTCGGCGCGCCGGTGGCGTTTCTCACCGGCGCGTCGCTGGCGCTGGTGGCGGCGATGCTCCTGGCTCTTCAGAACCTCGGGTCAAGTCCTCAAGCCCTCAAGCCCTCAGGCCCTTAAGGTCTCTTACTCTGCTGCACCACGTTCATCGCCGTCGTGATCACTGACGCGATGTCGGAGAGGTTCGACGGCAGGATGATCGTGTCGGCGTTATTGATCACCTTGCCGAACTCCGCGATGTACTGTTCGGCCACCTTCAACTGAATCGCCTCCGCGCCGCCGGGCGCGCGGGTGGCTTCGGCGACCCGCTTGATGCCTTCGGCGGTGGCCGTCGCCACCGCGAGGATGGCCGAGGCCTGGCCTTCGGCTTCGTTGATCTGCTGCTGCCGCCGCGCCTCCGACGCCTTGATCGTCTGCTGCTTATCGCCTTCCGCGGAGTTGATCGCGGCGTCGCGCTGTCCTTCGGACGTCAGGATCACCGCGCGCTTCTCACGCTCGGCGCGCATCTGTTTCTCCATCGCCGCCAGGATGTCGGCCGGCGGCGTGATGCTTTTCACCTCGTAGCGCAGCACCTTGACGCCCCACGGCTCGGTGGCCTTGTCGAGCTCGGCCACCACCGCGATGTTGATGTTGGTGCGCTCCTCGAACGTCCGATCGAGATCGATCTTGCCGACCTCGCTACGCAGCGTGGTCTGCGCGAGCTGCGAGATGGCGAAGATGTGATCCGAGATCCCGTACGACGTGCGCTCGGGATTCATCACCTTGAGGTAGAGCACGCCGTCCACCTGGACTTGCACGTTGTCGCGCGTGATGCAGATCTGCGCCGGAATATCGAGCGCCATTTCCTTGAGGGTGTGCTTGTAGCGGATGACGTCGATGAAAGGCACCAGAATGTGAAAGCCGGCATCGAGTACGCCGGAAAAACGGCCCAGCCGCTCCACGACAAACGCGCTTTGCTGCGGTACGACGACGGCCGTCTTCCACAGAATGATCAGGACCACGAACGCGAGTAGAGCCGTGAGGATCAGTCCGCCTTCCATCGCTCTCCTTAGACTGTGAACTGTCGACCGTTGACTGAACTCTTAACCGCCGACTGTTGACTGCTGACTGTTACTCAGGCACCACGGCCAGCGTCAGACCATCGACACTCGCCACGCGCGCCCGCTGGCCGGCATCGAGCATCACCGTGCTGATGTTCCGCGCGGTCCACATCGAGCCGCGCACTTCGACTTTGCCCACCACGCCGGGCAGCAGCCGTTCGTGCACGATGGCCAGGCCGCCGACCAGTGAATCCACGTTGGGTGGCGGCGGCATCTCGAACCGGGCCTGGAACCGCCCGCGGAAGATCACCAGATAGGCCACCGAGAGGGCGGTGAACACGAGCCACTGCACCCAGCCCGCCGTCAGGATCTCGAGCGCGGCCAGCACGCCGACGGTGAGCGCGCCCAGGCCGAAGAAGATGATGAAGAAGCCGCTGGGGGTGACGAGTTCGGCCACCACCAGTGCGAGTCCGCCGGCCAGCCACAGCCACCAGTTCATAGTGTGTAAGGAAGTATACGGCTGGGGCGGTCCCGGGTTCGAGAGGTAAAGTCGATGGATCAGTGCGGTAAGATCGAAGGATTCATGCCGCTCATTCTTGTCACCAATGACGATGGTGTTACGTCGGAGGGAATTCATGCCCTGGCCGACGCCGTCCGGCCGCTCGGCGAGGTCATCGTAGTGGCGCCGCTGCAGGAAGCCAGCGCCATCGGTCACGCGCTAACGCTGCGCCGCCCGTTGCGCATCGAGAACATCAGCGAGGGCGTCTACGGCGTGGACGGCACGCCTACTGATTGCGTGAACCTCGCCTGCGCGATCATCCTCAAGCGCGTGCCCGACCTCGTGGTCTCGGGCATCAACAAGGGGTGGAATCTCGGCGACGACATCACCTACTCGGGCACCGTGTCTGGCGCGCTCGAGGGCGCGCTGCTCGGCACGCCGGGGATTGGCGTGTCGCTGAAGCGTACGCCCACCTATGATTTTGGTCCGTCGGCCGCTGCCGCGGCCAAGGTGGCGGCGGCGGTGTTGCGGCATGGCCTGCCGCAGCGCTGCTTCATCAACATCAATGTGCCGGCGGGCACGCCGAAGGGCATGCGCGTGACCACGCAGGCCAAGCGGAATCACGTCACCAAGATCGACGCGCGCATGGATCCGCGCGGCAACGCGTATTACTGGATCGAAGAAGCGCTCGACGAATACCATCCCGACAGCGGCCGGACCGATTACGAAGCGGTGAAAGCGGGATATATTTCGGTGACGCCGTTACAACCCGATATGACCGCCTATGAAGTGCTCGCGCCTCTCGTCGAGCATCTCAAGTAGCCCAAGCCAAACCTTCATAGAAAGTGTCAAAACACGCATGCTGAGAGACATCAAACACGCTTTGCGGATGTTCGTGCAAAGCCCGGCGTTCGCGCTGGCGGCGGTGGCCGCGCTCACGCTGGGAATTGCGGTCAATACGGCGATCTTCTCGGTGGTGAATGCCGTGCTGCTGCGGCCGCTGGCGTTTCCGGACCCCGAGCGCATCGTGTTTTACATGAGCACGGGCCAGGGCGGCGGCTTTCCGGGCGCGTCCCCGGCCAAGTTTGCACACTTCCAGCGCCAGACCGAGGTCACCGAGCTCGCGTCGGCGTTCAACAGCTTTCTCGTCAACTACACCGACGGCAGTTTTCCCGAGCAGCTGCGCGCGGGCCGCGTGTCCGCGGATTTCTTCCAGCTCTTCGGCGCGCAAACGATGATGGGCCGCACGTTCTCGTCAGCAGAGGACCGGCCTCGCGGCGACAAGGTGGCGATCGTCAGCAAGGCGTTCTGGCAGGACCGGCTCGAGAGCGATCCGCAGATCCTTGGCAAAGCGCTGTCGCTGGGCGGCACGCCGTACACCGTGATTGGTGTGCTCAACGACTTCGAGATGGGCGATCTGTTCAATCAGCCTGCGCAGGTGTGGGTTCCGTTCCAGCTCGATCCCGACACCTCCGACCAGGGACATTACTTTCAATCGGCCGGCAGGCTCAAGGACGGTGTCTCTCTCGAGCAGGCGCAGGCGCGGCTGAAGACGTCGGCGGCGGACTTTGAAGCGCGATTCAAAGGCGCGCTCGGGCCGCAGGGCGGCTTCAGCGTGGAGCCGATCGGCGAGGTGCTCGTACGTAACGTGCGACAGTCATTGTTCGTAATGATCGGCGCCGTCGGGTTTGTGTTGCTGATTGCCTGCGCGAACGTCGCCAACCTGCTCCTGGTGCGCGCCAGCGGGCGCAAACGCGAGATCGCGATCCGGGCGGCGCTCGGCGGATCGCGCGGGCGCATCATCAGCCAGGTGCTCACCGAAAGCATGGTGCTGTCGGTGATCGGCGGCGCGCTCGGGCTGCTGTTCGGCGTCCTCGCCATTCGCGCGATGCTGTCGATCAACACCGCCAGCCTGCCGCGCATCGGCCAGGACGGAGTGCTGGTGGGCGTCGACTGGCGCGTGCTCGGATTCACCACCGTGCTGTCGCTCGCCACCGGGTTGATCTTCGGACTGATTCCCGCCATCCAGAGCGCGAGGACGGACCTGTCGTCGACGCTCAAGGAAACCGGCGGTCGTTCGGGCTCGGGGTTCCGGCAGAACAAGACGCGCTCGATTCTCGTGGTCACCGAGGTGGCGCTCGCCCTGACGCTGCTCATCGGATCGGCGTTGCTGATTCGCTCCGCGATCGCGTTGGGCCGTGTCGACCCGGGGTTCGATGCCAACAACGTCCTGACGATGCGGATGTCGATCACCGGGCCGCAATACGACTCGGCGCAGGCGGTCGATCTGATGATTCGCAATGCCTCAGAACGGCTGAAGGCCGTGCCGGGCGTGGTCAATGCGGCGGCCACCTGTTGTGTGCCGCTGCAAGGTGGCTATGGTCTGCCGTTTGTGATCGCCGGCCGCCCCCTCACCGACGGACCCTTTCACGGCGGCGCCGGGTGGATCAACATCACACCCGGGTACTTCGACGTCTTCAAGATCCCCGTGAAGCGTGGCCGCGACTTCACCGAACGCGACGACAGCGTCGGTCCGCCGGTCGTGATCATCAACGAAGCGTTCGCCAACGAGTTCTTCAAGGATCAGGACCCTTTGAACAACCGCCTGACTATTGGCAAGGGCGTGATGCGCGAGTTTGCGACCGAACAGGAGCGCCAGGTCATCGGCGTGGTTGGCGACACGCGCGACGGCGGTTTGCAGCAGCGGCCTCGGCCCGCGATGTACATCCCGCAGGCGCAGGTGCCGGACGCGGCGAATGCGCTCAACCTCGGCCTGGCTCCCGTCGGTTGGGTGGTGCGCACACAAAGCGATCCGTACGCAATGAGCGAGGCGATCCAGGAATCGATCCGCCAGTCCACCGGCCTCCCCGTATCGCAGGTCCGGTCGATGGCCGACGTCGTGGTCCGCTCCACGTCGCGTCAGCGCTTCAACATGTGGCTGATGACGATGTTCGGGGCGTCGGCGTTGTTGCTGGCGGCGATTGGGATCTATGGGCTGATGGCGTATTCGGTGGAGCAGCGCACGCAGGAGATCGGCATTCGGTTGTCGTTGGGCGCCGACGGCGGCTCGGTGCGGCGGATGGTGATCGTGCAGGGCATGCGCCTTGCGGTGGTCGGCGTCGTCATCGGACTGGCCGCCTCCTGGGGCCTGGCGCGGACGATGAGCACGTTCCTGTTCGAAATCGAGCCTCGCGATCCGCTGGTGTTCGCCGGCGTGCCGCTGCTGCTGACGGTAGTGGCGTTTGTCGCGGTGTTCCTGCCCGCGTGGCGCGCCAGCAAGGTCGATCCGATCGTGGCGCTGAGATACGAGTAACATGCGCGCATGCAGCTCAAACACGTCTACTTGTTGCTGTGCATCATCGGCACCGTGCTGCCGTTCTGGCAGTTCACTCCATGGCTGATGGAGCATGGCCTGCACGTCCCGCGGTTCGTCGAGCACATGTTTGCGAACGGCGTGGCCGGCGCGTTCAGCATCGACGTGCTCGTATCGTCGGTGGTGCTGTGGGTATTTGTGCTGACCGACGGCCGCCGCGCGGCCGTGCCGCACCTCTGGGCGCCGCTCGTGGCGAACATCGTCGCAGGTGTTTCCTCGGGTTTGCCGTTGTTTCTGTATCTGCGCGCGAGAACCGGAACTCGCTAGCGAACCCGGAACCCAACAGAACCAAGCCCTTTGGAACCCCTGGAACCCTTTGGAACCCTTTGGAACCTTCGATGGTGTAGACTGGTCCCTTCGGGGCGTGGCTCAGCCTGGTAGAGCGCTCGGTTCGGGACCGAGATGTCGGAGGTTCAAATCCTCTCGCCCCGACCAAAAAACATAGGGTGCCATGGGTGCGAAAGGTGCCTGGGGTGCCAAAGGGAAAAAAGGCTCGGGCAACCGAGCCTTTTGCTTTGCACGACGTTCGCCGGCTCATCGAACGCTGCGTCGACAAACGCGGGAGGCACGGCCATGAATCCCTGGACCGCCCGTCCAATTCTGTTGGTGTTCGTAACGGCTGCTGCGTGTAGCGAACCGCCGGCGCAACCTCAGACGCAGACGACGCCGGCGGCCGCGCTTGCGCCTGTCGCCGAACAGGCGCCCAAGAGCGAAGCTAGCGCGCGCGCTGATGCGTTGCTGGAAGATCTCAGACGAAGGGAGGCCGCGCAGGCAAAGTTCGACCGGGAGAATCCGGCGCCTGCAACCATTCCGCTTCCTGCCTCGTTGCCTGCCTCACGCCCAACACCCCCCGCTGCTGCCGCAGCAGTCGCGTCGCCGTCGGCAACGGATGCTCCAGCAGCTGAATCCGCTCCCGACAGTGCTGCGCCTGCCGCTCCGGCGCGCGACGCATCGTGGTGGAAGGAGCAGATGCGATCGCTGCAGCTTGCGCTCGATGGAGCGTTGGCGAGGTTGGCCGAAGCGGAGAAGGAAAACTATAAGTACGGCTACAACGATTTGCAGGCCGAGTACAAAAGACGACTCGCCTCGGTCGCGGACGCACGTCTGGCCATTGAGCGGCTCCACGACGACGCACGGCGGGCCCGCGTACCGGCGGGCTGGCTCCGGTGGCCGTAGGGCGCCGCTTGAGGTTCCAAAGGTTCCAGGAGTTCCAAGGGTTCCAAGGGTTGGGTTCTGACGAGTTCCCGGTTCAGCGCGCGTCGCGCGAGCAGAAGGTATCTCGCGAAGCTGGCCGACAACGCGGAGGAAGCATCTCGTGGACGGCCGACTTTGCGTCGTCCTCGCAAGCGGCTCTAGAAAACGCGGAGCGGCCATCACTGAAGTTTGGGGATGGGGGTCCCCAAACGTTTCGACCGGCGTCGTTAAGCCGCGACGCGTTTTCTCGAGGCGACGCAACGGAGGCCGACCATGAGATGCTTCCGGAGCGCCGCTCGCGGAGCGAGATACCTGATCGCGCGTAAGCGCGCCTTGGGGCGGAAGTACGAGCCGAGAGCAGCCGCCGCGGCGGTTGTCGCGACTTCGTCTCAGCAGTAACGCGCCATTGGCGAGCGTCTTGGCCTGCCTCGCGACGCGTTGACGGGTTCGTGCTCGAGAACGGCGACGCGCTGGGACGTCCCGTGGGTGTGGCCATCGCCCGTGATGGCGCGCTCCTCGTTGCAGACGACGTGGGGAACGCTGTCTGGCGAGTCACTCGCGCGCCGGCTACGACGCGTTGGTGCAGTCGGTGACCGGCCGGCTAACCCCTTCCTTCGCTCTTCAGGCTTCGCATGTCAAGAAGCCGGCCGCTAGGCGCCGTCGAGAAGTGTTCCGCCGCTGGGGTGACTTCGGCAGCCAACGGCAACGCGATCGAGAACACGCAACCCTTGCCCGGCAGGTTACGGAAGTGGATGTCGCCACCGTGTGCGATCACGGCCTTGCGAGCGATCGAGAGGCCCAGGCCGAGCCCGGTGCGATCGGACTTGCGCCGGCCAGCGAACGGCTTGAACACCACCTCGACGCCGTCGGCGATACCGCCGCATTCGTCCTCCACCTCGATACGCACGTGAACGCCGTCGCGCACCGCGCGAAGCATGACGCGGCCGCCGGCATGGGTGAACTTGAAGGCGTTGTTCAACAGGTTCGTGATCGCGGACTCGAGCAGCTGCCGGTCGCCGTCCACTGCCAGGCCGGGGTCGACCCGCTCGACGCCGAATCGCAGGCCACGGACGTCGGCGTGCAGATTGGCCACCACCGCAATCTCGGTCAGGAAGGCTGCCACCAGCAGCCGCTCACGTCGTTGGATGTTGGCGTCCATCCGCACGTCCGCCAGCGTGTTGTCCACCAGGTCGCGCAGGTTCATGAGGCTGCGGCCAAGCACGGTTCCCGTGCTGCCATTGATCGCCACGGTCCCCAGTTTCAAGGTGTTAAAGGCCAGCACGGCGGTTTGGAGGACGTCACGAAGTTCGTGCGCCAGTTGCCCGGTCCGCTCGATTTCTTCTGTCGTTCGCGCTTCCGCGGTGATCAGCGCGTGCTCGGTCACCGCTTCCGCGATGGCCGTGTCGAGGCAGCGGTTGAGCGTGTGGAACTCTTCCGTCGTGATTGGCACATTCTGCTCGACGGCGACTTCGGTGATGGCCTGGCAGATGTCCCCGTAGTCGTGAACGACCTGAGAGATGTTAAAGCCCAAGGCCCGTAATTCGCGTCCATGCCTGGCCGCGGCTTCGCCGATCGCTTTGTCGGAAAATGGGGTGGCGGTGGTCTCCAGGCGCAGCGTTTCCGAGAGCTGGGTCAGAAACAGCGGGACACCGTGCTCGATCTCACTCTGGGAGACCAGGGCCCACGGTCGGTCGGTCAACTTCTCCCTCGTCCTGGTGATGATGGGATCGCGATACGTGGTGATGAATTCGTGGAGCATCATAGGGTCACTGCCTCTTTCCGGCCGGCGCGCGGGTTGGAACCAGCATGAGCAACCGGTTCTTGGCCGGCTCAACAATCTCGTCGGCCGCGACAGTGGTCTCATTCGTGGGGACATCTGCCACGGCGATCTCCTTCACGACTTCAAGGGGCACCGTTTCGAAGTGCTTGGGGACCTTCCCCGCTGAACCGTTCGTTTTTGACATGCACCAACAGTACTAAGGTGCGTCTCATACGGGTCAGATCCTTTCGAATGGCAATTGGCTTTGTTGTGCGTGCGTGCCTGCGTGCGTGCTCGCGCCGAAAGTTCGGCCCCATTTCCGTTTAACCCACTAAGGGTTTATACTTACCCTATCGTCAGTATTGCATACGATAACGTCACGTTAAGGTCACGATAACGACTGCACGAGAGGGGGTGGGCATGGGCCCTCAGCTGAATAAAAAGGTGCCTCTGCACTTCAAGCACATGCCGCAGATCGATGTTCCGCAGGGCCGCAACGGCAAGCACAAGCCGATCGTGACCCAGATCCTCTCGGATCTCGATCAGCTCGAAGCCGGTGTGGCGCTCAAGGTGCCGCTGGCCGACTTATCCGACACCAAGGAAAAGGTTCGATCGGCGTTGAACCGGGCGACGCGGAAGGGCGGGCGCAACGTGGCCACCGCCAGCGATGGCGCCTTCCTCTACGTGTGGAATGAAACGCGCTAGGCGTTCTTAGCGTTCTCCAACCGCGACCAGGTGGTTGCGCGTGCGGAAGAGCAGTGTGCCTTCCGAAATCGCCGGCGTCGCCATGGCCACTTCGCCAAGCGGGTTCTTCGCCAGCAGTTCGAACGTCGGGCCTGCCTTCGCGACATGCACGTCGCCGTCTTCGCTCGTGAAGTACAGATGTCCGTTGGCCGCAACCGGTGACGCCGAGAACCCGGTCTTGCCATCACCGAGTCTCGCCTGGTAGTGGCGCGTGCCGGTCTTCGCGTCATAGGCGCTCAACACGCCGTTATCGCGGCACACATAGAGAATGTCGCCGTAGACGATCGGCGTCTGCATGTAGCCGCCGTCACGCATGTAGCTCCACGCGATGTGTTCGTTCGACGTCTGGCCATCCTTGAGCGTGATGTCGCCGGTCGCCGTGGGTTTCACCGCATAGATCGGCGCGAACTTGCCGTGCGCGTTGGTGATGAAGACCAGGCCGTGCGCGGTAATCGGCGTCGGCACCGGAATGTCGCCGCCGCCGGTCATGCGCCACACTTCCTGGCCGGTCTCGAGGTCGTAGCCGCCGATGTGCTTCCAGCCGTTGACGATCACCTGGTCGCGGCCGCTCATCTTGACGATGGCCGGCGTGCTCCAGGTCGGCACGTCGGCCCGCGGCGTGCGCCACAGCTCCTTGCCGCTCCGCACGTCGAACGCGGCCACGAAGGATCCCTTCTGCACATCAGCCTGCAGAATCACGCGGCCGTGGTGAATCACCGGCGAGCTGGCAAACCCCCACTGCGCGTCGGGCACCATGAAGAAGCCGGAATCGAGCGTGCCGAAGTCCTTCTTCCACAGCAGATCGCCGTTCAGGTTGTAGGCGAAGAGACCTTCGGAGCCAAACATCGCCACGATGTGACGGCCATCCGTGGCCAGCGTCGAACTGGCGTGCGTGGACTTCGGATGCCGCTTGATGATCGGCACGCCGGACTTGGCCACGCGCTCCCAGCGCCGTTTGCCCGTGTGCTTGTCGAAACAGGCAACGATGAACTTGTGTTCGGTCTGGTCCAGCACCGAACCGATGTCGCCATAGAGACCGACCTTCAGCTGCGGATCCGGCGTGCCGCTAATGGCGCTCGCGGTGCACACCTGGTCGCCCCACACGACCGGGCTCGAATGGCCCAGGCCCGACACCGGCACACGCCACTTCACCAGCTTCGATTCCGGCACGTTCCACCGCACCGGCACCGCCTTGCCATCGTCCACGCCGCGCGCCGCGATGCCGCGGAAGCCCGGCCAGTCCACGCCGGCGCGCGGCGCCGACTGGGCAAGAACGGACCCTGACGTAACAACGAGCAAAATAGCTGCTAGGACAAACCGACGCATCTTTGAACCTCACTGTCACGAACGTTAGCCACGGAGTCGCGGAGGCACGAAGAATCCTTTTCTAAACGCCAGTGCTGCTAAGCCAATGCAGGCATTTCAAGAAAAGAACTCCGTGTCTTCGTGACTTCGTGGCTAACGTCCGTGTGGGCACCGTCATTGTGGGTACCAATTTGCTAGACGCACCTCGATCTTCAGCGGCGTCAACGCCTTCACGAGTTCCTGTAGTCCCCGCGTCGACGGTGCTGGCCGCGTGCCGCCGGCCGGGACGGGCCGCACCCATGCCTGGTCGTAGTGATACGGATAGACGACCTTCGGGTTGATCGCCGTGATGCACTCGATCGCCGACGCCGGCTCCATCCGCGCCGCCGGCAGGTTCATCGGGAAGAACGCCACATCGATGTTCTTCGCGGCGCGAATGTCGGGCACGCATTCCGTGATGCCGACCAGGTAGATGCGCCGGCCACCCAGCGTCAGGATGTAGCCGTTGGCCTCGCCCTTGGGATGGAACGACTCACCGGGCGTGACGTCATAGGCGGACGTCGCCTCGATGCGGACACCGGCAACCTCGCGTGTCTCGCCATTGGCCATCACGATGCCGTCCGGGACTACCTTCGTGCCGTTCGCCGCGATCACCACCGGCGCGCCCGGTTTCCGCACGCGCGCGATCGCCTTCGCGTCGAGGTGATGCCCCACATCGTCGGTGATCAGGATCAGATCCGCCGGCTTGGCCTTGGAGAGATCGCTGACGCTCCAGGGATCGATGTGAATAACCTTACCGGCGTGTTCGAGCTGGATGTGGGAATGGGTGAAGGTGCTAATCGTGATATCGCCGAACGTGTCAGTGATCCCCCGGCTGAAGCCGGGGGCTATAACAACGATGACGGCGATGGCAACCGTCCCTATAGCCCCCGGCTTTAGCCGGGGGATCCTCAAGGAGACAACGCTGACGATGAAGGCGATCACGAACGCTCTCATGGCAATTTGTACGCGATCAGTTCGCCGGGCTTGATCGAGCTGCTCGACGCCACCACGATGTATTGCTTGCCGCCGAGCATGTAGGTCATCGGCGAGCCGGTTTGCGCGCCGGGCATTGCCACGGCGCCGGCTTCGGCGCCGGTCTTCTTGTCATACGCGCGCAGCATGGCGCCGCGCGATCCGTCCGGCATCCGCACCGTGCCGCCTTCGCCGGAGATCACGAGCGTTTTCGTGACCAGCGTGCCGATGCCCCCGGAGCTGCCGCCGGCGCCGCCGGGGCGTCCGGTACGGGGAATGTCGAGTCCCTTCAGCGCCGGATGGTTCTTGATGTTGTCGGGCGTCTCGCCGTGCGCGATCTGCCAGACGATTTCGCCGGTGTTGAGATCGACGGCGCTGATGCGCCCGTACGGCGGCTTGATCAGCGGCAGGCCCTGCACGCTGAGATTGCCTCCGCCGCCCTCCGAGGCGCCGCCATCGCTGATGAAGTTCATATCCGATCGCTTCGGATCGTTGACCATCGAAAGGATCCGCACCAGCGTGTGCGAATAGATGTAGAGCATCCCGGTTTCGGGATCGAACGAGCCGCCCGGCCAGTTCGGGCCGTTCGGAATGAACAGCAATCCGTGCTTGCCGCCTTCACCGCGCGCGATTGGCGGCGTGTAGACCGGGCCGATCTTGTACTTCGCGATCAGCGCCAGGGCTTCGGCCTTCAGCTCCGGCGTGAAATCGATCACGTACTCCGGCAGGAATCCTTGGCGCTCCACCGGCGGCGGCTTGGTGGGGAACGGTTGCGTCGGTGAATACCACTCGCGCGGCACCGTGCCCTGCTCGACGGCGCGCTCCTCGATCGGCCACACCGGCTCGCCGGTCTTGCGGTCGAACACGAAGATGAAGCCCTGTTTGGTTGGCTGCGCCACCGCGGCGATCTTGCGGCCGTTGACCGTGATGTCGATCAGAATTGGCGCGCACGGCACGTCGTAGTCCCAGATTGGATGGTGCACAAACTGGTAGTGCCAGAGGCGTTTCCCGGTCTGCAGATCGACCGCGACCAGGCTTTCCGCAAACAGGTTGTTGCCGGGGCGATGACCGCCGTAGTAATCGCCGGTGGGAATCTCGACGGGCAGGTAGGCGATGCCGAGCTGTTCGTCCACCGTCATCTGCGTCCACACGCCAGTGTTGCCGGTGTACTCCCACGACTTTTCGAGCCAGGTGTCGTTGCCGAACTCGCCCGGGATCGGAATGGTGTGGAAGATCCACAGGCGCTTGCCGGTGCGAGCGTCGTAGGCGCGGATGTAGCCTTTGGCGTTGTTGCGGCTGCGAGGCGTGGTGCCGGCACGATGCGCGGCGCCGACGAGCACGACATTCTTCGCCACCACCGGCGCGCCGTTCCAGGCGATTTCACCTTCGACCGGATCGAGCACCTGGTCGGCATCCTTCTTCAAGTCGATGACGCCGTTGACGCCAAAATCCTCGAGCGGCTTGCCGGTTTTCGCGTCGAGGCCCACCAGTTGATAGCCGATGGTGACGTAGAACACGCGCTGGTCGCTCTTGCCGTCGGTCCAGTAGCCGACGCCTCGTCCCGACAATCGGCGCGAGGATCGCTGGGCGCGCGCGCCTTCCTCGAGGCGATGCATCCACAGCAGCTCGCCGGTGGCGCCATCGAGCGCCACGGCGTTGCGATGCTCGCCCGCGGTGGCATAGAGCACGCCGTTGATCATCAGCGGCGTGGTTTGCAGGTTGAAGTCAGGACGCGAGCCGAGATTGTCCGTGCCGAATCGCCACGCGACTTGCAGGGTGCTGAAGTTGGCGGCGGTGATCTGATCGAGCGGCGCGTAACGGGTTCCGCCGAGATCGCCGGCCCACGTCCGCCACTCGCCGTTGGTGGCGCCGTACTGCGCCCCGACGCTGACGCCAAGCAGACACGCCGCTGCTATCGCGATCAGACCACTCTGCACTCTTGACTCTGAACTCCGCGCTTTCATTTCGCTAGAGGATCTGGGCGAAGCTGGACGTGATACACCTTGCTCGTCGTCCCCTTACCGGTCTCCATGTGGTACGGCGTCCGCGTACTGATGGTCGCCCACAGGCCGCGACCCTTCCAGCCCGCCTTCGGATCGTCGATGCGGCCGTCCATCCACTTGGTATAGAAGCCGAGCGGGTAGGGCACGCGCAGCACCACCCACTTGCCGTCCTTGAGCGCGAGCAGCCCTTCCGACGCGTTGCCGGTGTTGATCGGCGTGTTCGCACCGAGACCCAGCGTGTCGAACTGATCGACCCACGTGTAGTAGCTGCCTTCGACACTGCCGCCGTCCTTCACGCCGCGGAACTGCGGCGCCGGTTCGGTATACAGCGTCCAGCCCTCGGGGCAATGTTGTCCCGTTGCCTTCGGACCATTCAACGGACCCTTGCACGTGCGGCGATCGAAGCTCGCCATGTGCCCGCTCGCCAGCGCCGCCCAGAACACGCCGTTGCGATCGACGTCGCCACCGCGCGGCGAGAAGCCAGGCCGCACCTTGTCCTCGAAGGGCGGTTGATACACTTCGGCGATCGCCGTCTCCGGCGGATTGGTTCCGGGGCTGAGGCGAACCACCGCGCCGGGGTAGCCCAGCACGGTGCCCCAAATCGATCCGTCAGGCGCCGGCGCCACCGAATAGAACGCCGCGCCAAAGCGCTTGTCCTTCGTGGGATCCACCGGCTCGTTCGGCTCGACGTACGCGTCACGCCGGCCGTTGCCGTTGGTGTCCATGACGAGCGCGGTCCAGCCTTGCGACTTCTCCTCGTCGCCCGTCTCGTCGAACATCCTGCGATTGAGCCACCCAACCACCTGGCCACCACCGCTGGTCCACAACGTGTTGTTCGCGTCTTCCGCAAACATCAGGTGATGCGTGCCGAAGCAGGTGGAGAGGTGCGTGAGCCTCTTGGTGGCTGGGTCGTACACCTGCAGGTGCCGGCCCGCGCGCGGCAGCGGAAACAGCTTCGCGGAAGGGTGCGTGGACCCTTCCTTGCAGAATGCGGGATTCTCGGCCGGCCGCACCGCCGAGGTGAGCCACACGCGTCCCTTCTCGTCGAGCATCGGGTTGTGCACGTTGTTCTTGCTGGTCCAGATCGCTTCTTCACCGAAGTACGGCGAGGGCGCCGCCATCTTCGGCGAGGTCGGCGGCGTGTTGGGATCGCGCACGCTCAGCGGAACCTGGCTGATGGTGTGCGTCTTCGGATCGAGCACCGGGATGTAGTCCGCGCTCAACTCGAGCGCGCCATACAGCAGGCCATTGGCGTTGAGCGTCGGGTTGCGCCGATCCGTGGACACGATGTCGTGCAGGTACGCCTTCGGATCCGCCCAGTCCCACAGCGTGATCACCACGTTGCGCTCGATGCCTTGCGGACGCGGCGGCGCCGGCGGCACTTCGCCGCGGTTGATGCGATCGGTCCAATCGGCAAACAGCAGCAGCGCGCGCTCCTTGCCGAGATTGTTGATGCCGTTGAGCATCTGCGCCCCGGCCTGGCCGGACGCCAGCCGCCGCTCCCACGCATGCTGCAACGACGGGAACGTGCCGAGTTCCTTCGGAATCTCGCGCGTCCCTTTGGTGCCGAGCTGATGGCACGCCGTGCAGCCGCCAGACTTGATCATGCGCAGCCATTCGGCCTGGCTCTTGAGGTTCGGGTTGATGCCGTTGCCCTGCGGCCCGGTTCCGGGAAATTCGCCGGCTTCCGGAATGCGGAGCAGCGACAGCCAATGACCCGCGGGGTAATACTGCGCGGCGGCGTGATCGTTGGGCGCGATCATCGCCGTCAGGTTCAACGCCTGGCCCGGCGTAGCCACGACGCGCCTGGAATCCACGAGTCCATAGCCGCGCACGAACACCGAGTAGTTCGCCTTCGGCAGATCGGGCAGCAAGTAGCGTCCCTGGTCGTCGGTGACGACGATCTTGACGAAGGGCGTCGGGAGATCTGTGGTCTCCGCGATCACCCAGACGCCGGCTTCGGCGCCCTTGCTGCTACCGACGACGCCGCCGAGGTCGTCGCCGTCCACGGCAACCGCCGCCGGCTGCCGCGCGCTGATGGTGGTGAGGGAGACGGCCAGAAGAGCAGCGGCCGCAATGAAAATGCGGTGTGTCATGGCGAAGTCCTGTCTTGAAGTTCAGAGTTAAGAGTGCAGAGTTAAGAGAAATCACTCTGCACTCTGCACTCGTAACTACTGCGGTTGCCTTGAATCGGTCGTCCTGTTTCTCTGCGCCCTGCGCGCCGCGAGCTCTTCCTGATACTGCTCGTTGGTCAAAAACGCGATGTCCGTCCACCCATGTCCCATCTCGTCCATCGTCCGGCTGCCCCAGCCAACCCACGCCGTCGGGTCGGGATTGTGGCGGTTGTTCGCCGTGTTGTCGTGGATCGACACGGTGTGCAGGATCGTGCCGGCGGGGAAGAGGTGCGGCGTCTTGAACTTATAGGTGACCTGCCAGTTCTGCTCGTAGTGCGTCGCGCTGGTCAGCACCTCGCGCCGGCCGTCCGGATGAATCGCTTCGAGCAGCATCTTCGAGCCCCGGAAGTGCATGTGCGGCTGGAAGCTGATAATCAGCGCCGGTTTCGGCAGCGGCCAGTAGCGTTCGTGCGTGACGACGCTGTTGGGCGGGATGCTCAGTAACGCCGCGGAGTGCAGCGGGTTCTCGGCGATCAGCGCGCCGGTGGGCATCGCCGGCTCGTCGATCGCAATCTTGTGCCCCGCGCGCAGCAGCAGATCCTCGATGCGCTCGCGGTTGAGCACCCAGTCGTTGCCGACGCCGGTGCGAATGCGGTGCGACGTCACCACGTGCGTCGGCACGTAGCCTTTCGGATAGAACTTGATGCCGACGCGCATGCGGTCGAACGTCTCTTCACCGTACGGGTGATAGTGGCCTTCGAAGCGGAAGATCGAACCCTTCCTGAGAATCTTCGTGGTGCCGTCGGGGAAGACGTCGGCGTCGTTGCCGGCGCCGTACTCGATCAGGTCCATGGAGTTGCCGACGTTCGATCCCATGTTGAGACCGAGGCCTTCACGATCGGCGCCCTCGGGCAGATCGACATAGACGTGCGCATGGTGCACGGCGCGCCACGCGTCGGGAATAATCTGCACCCACTTGACGTAGCGATCCTCGGTCAGGCCGGGATCGACGTACTCTTCGGGAATGAAGTCGGGGCCGGTTGCCGGGATCTTGAAGCCCTTGGCCATGCGAACAATGAGATCCGGTTCACCGTAGGTCCACTCGGTGTGCGGCGGGAACACCTTCGCCGGTGGCGCGTCGGCAAGGTTGCCCTGCGGCGCACCGCGATCCACCCACGCCGCAATGGTCGCTACTTCCTCATCGCTGAGCGACAGGTCGTTGGCGTACTCGCCGATCGTGCGATCGATATGCCACGGCGGCATCTCGCGATTGGTCACCTTGGTCTTGATGGAGCGGGCCCATGGCCGCACCTCCGCGAAGGTCAGCAGCGACATCGGCGCGGGCGTGCCGGGCCGGTGGCAGTTCTGACAGGATCGCTGGAGGATTGGCAGCACGTCTTTCGTGAACGTCGGCTCCGACGCCGTACGTAAGGGCGGGACTTTCTTGTCCGCCGAAGCGCTTGGCGCGAAGGTGGAAGTCCCGCCCGCCAGAGTCCCGCCCGCCAGCGTCTGCGCGATAGGCTGGGCGGAGAACAACAGGCTGACGGCAAAACCCGCGCTGACGAAGCCGGCAAGACGCGGAATGGTGACCATGAGGCCTCCCCTTGGGGCATACTCTAGCACCCATGAAGGTGTGGATTGCGCTCGTTTTGGTCCTCGCGGCGCCGTTGGCGGCGGGCGTGTCGGCCCAGCAGAACCAGGCGATTTATCCCGCCTACGACGGGTTCCTCGAGAACCCCGACGGTAGCTACACGCTGGCCTTTGCCTACTTCAGCAACAACGCCAACGAGGTCACCATCGCGCCCGGCGCGGACAACAGCTTTGCGCCGGCGCCCGGCGATCGCATGCAGCCCACCACGTTCAAGCCCGGCCACTGGCGTTTTCAATGCGTGATGGTGGTGGGTCCGGAGTTCGACGGCAAGATGCGGTGGACGCTCACCTACGCCGGCATCACGACCGGCACGAGCGAGCGCATGCTGCAATCGAACTGGAACCTGGTCGAGGGCGCGCCGGCGCTGTCGAAGATCGACTACGCGAAGGTGCCGAAAGGCGTGTGCCTCAATCGCGCGCCCGCGGTGCGCGTGCTCGGCGTTACCGTGCGTCCGAACGCTCCGCCGCCGACGTTGAACGTGGCGCTCAACGAAGAACTGAATTTGTTTGGCAGCGTCCAGGACGAAGGCCTGCCGCGCGGCAAGCCCCTGGTGATCGAATGGAAGCTCTTGAAGGGACCGGGCACGGTGAACTTCACCATTCCCGGCGCGGCGCGCACAAAGGCCACCTTCACTGCCCCAGGTCTTTACGAACTGGAACTAAGTGCCAGTGATTCAGAATTCACGGAAAGAACGCGCGTGAACGTTACCGTCAAATGAATGTTCCGAGGACGAGGAAACTGTCGCAGTAGATTTTGCGTACTCTCCGTGCCCTCCGTCCTTCTCCGTGTCCTCGGAAGCGTCAGACCATCAGAGGTGCGCCTGGAGCGGCTCGTGCATGCGCCGCCCGTGGGTCAACGACATCAGCACGATGTCGGCGCTCACGGGCGCGCGGCGGAACGCGTCGACGCCGATGGCGTCGGCGATCGCGTTGAGCACCGCCCCGAATCCCGCGCCCACCGGAGGCTCGCCGACACCTCGCGCGCCGACGGGCGTTTCCGGATCGGCGATGTCCAGGGCCGTCGCGCGCATGTTGACCGGCACATCGAGCATCGTGATCGGCTTGCTGTGGTGAAAGCGGCGCGCCAGCGACAGCCCATAGTGCGGGTCGTAGACGAGTTTCTGGTGCAGCGCGTGAGCGATGCCCAGGCACACGCCGCCATTGAGTTGCCCGATCAGGCTGCGCGGGTTGACGACCGTGCCGACGTCGCCAACGGATAGAAAATCGACCAGCGTGACCACGCCCGTCTCCACATCGACCTCGACTTCGGCGAAGCCCGCCACAAAGGAATAGGTGTCGCCATTACGTGGATAGGTGTCTTTCGCCACGCCCAGCACGCCTTTGCCGGCGTGCAAGGCGGCGGCCGCCTTCGTCACCGCGTGAATGTTTTCCGGCAGCTCGTGCCCGTCGAACCGGCCGCCCAGCTCGATCGCGCGCGCGGCGGCCCGCGCGTAGGTCAGGCCCCGTGACGGGTTGCCCTTGTGGAAGACGCGCTCGGCGCCAATGGTGTAGTCGTCAGGCGACCCGCCGAGATCGCTCGCCGCAATCTCCTGCAGCTTGCGCTTCGCGTCCATCGCCGCCGCGTGATTGGCGCGCGTCATGGCATGCGTCGTCTGGCTGCCGACCGACAAGCAGGTCCACGGCAGTCCCTTGCTCGTGTCGCCCCAATTGACGACGACCTTCTCCCACGGCACGTCGAGCACCTCGGCGGCCACGCGCGCGAGATCGATCACCGAGTGCGTGCCGAGATTGCCCACGCCCGATTGCACGTGCAGCGAGCCGTCCGGCCTGATCGTCATCAGGCCGTCGAACCCGATCGACCCGGCGCCGTGCGGTCCCACGGCCACGCCCACGCCGCGGACTTTCGAGCCGGCGCGTTTCCCGGATCCGGCCACGCGCTCGTGCCAGCGGAATTGCTCGGCGCCGCGATCGAGTGCCTCTTTCACGAACGCGCTGGTGATGTGGCGCCGCCGGCCTTGCGCATCCGGCGCGCCGTACACCGCCTTGCCTTCAGGCGAGTTCAACCGTCGAATCGCCACTTGATCGATGCCGAGCTGCTTGGCCGCCTTCGTGATCACGCCTTCGCAAATGCCGTTGGCCTGCATCGGACCGGGCGATCGCTGCTGGGTGCGCGGCGGCGTGTTGGTCAGGACGTTCACGGCCCGCCACCGCATCGCCGCGGGCTGATAGATCAACGACGCGGCGTTGCCGGCCGATCGGTGATCGCCCATTGGGCCATACGGCCCGTTGTCCTGGACGATGAACAAATCGAGCGCGAGGATACGTCCGTCCTTCGCGAAGCCCGCCTTGACGCGGCCCGCCATGTTCGTCCGCGCGCGGCCGAAATAGCTTTCTTCCTCGCGGCTCACGCGCATCATCACCGGCGCGTTCGCCTTCTTCGAGAGCAGGGCGGGGATGGCCATCGAGACCGCGCCGCCGCCTTTGCTGCCGAAGCCGCCCCCTGTGTACTCGCAGATGAGCACGACATCCTTGGGCGCGATGCCAACCCAGCGCGCCACGGCATCGACCGTGCGGACGACGCTTTGCGTGGAACAGTGCAGATGGAGCTTGCCGTTCTGCCAGTACGCCATCGCGCTGCGCGTTTCGAGCGGATGGTGGCCGGTCGAGGGCACCACGAACGTTTCGTCGACGACGAGATCGGCCTGCGTCAAGCCCGCGTCGACATCGCCGAACGACCATTCCTCCATCGCCTTGCCGATCGGCAGGCGGCCCTCGGTGGCCGCGGCGAAGTCCGCGTCGCTCCACTTGAGGCTGGTGATGGAAGGGCGGGGTGGTTGGCCGGGCGCCGCCGGCGCCGGCGGCCTGCCCGCCGTAGCCTCGGCGGAGGCGGGCGCCCACACATTACCGTCCAGTCGAGCATCGGGGCCGCCGGGCCGCAGGCTTTCGATCGGATCGGTCACGAAGGGCAGCGGCTCGAGGTCGAGGTGAATCAGCTCGATCGCGTCGGCGGCGATTTCCTCGCTCGTCGCCGCCACGGCGAGGATCGGCTCGCCCGCGTAGAGCGGCTCGTTGGTCAGGCAATGTTCCGTGGTGCCGCCAAGCGCCGGCACGTCCTCGGCGGTGAGAATGGCGCGCACGCCCGACACGGCCAGCGCGCGGCGCAGGTCCTTGCTCAGGACGCGCGCGTGCGGGCGCTCGCTGAGCATCAGCTTGCAGAACAGCATGCCCTCGGCGCGGAAGTCTTCGGCGTAGCGGGCGCGGCCGGTGACCTTCGCCACGATGTCAGGGGTGATGTAGTTGGTCCCGATGAGTCGTTGCGCCATGAGCGGTTCCTTTGCGGGATTATAAGTCCCGACTCGCGCTACTCTTGAGTGTTTCGCATGACCAGACACCTTGCCGGTGGCGCCGTGATCTGTGGCATTGCCATCATCGCCGCCCTCGACTTCGTCAGCGGCGTCGAGGTGCGGGTCTATCCACTGTATTACGCGCCGATCTCCCTTGCCGCGTGGCACTTTGGGCCTAGCGGGGCTGTTCTCGCCGCGCTGGCGAGCGCCTTGTGGTGGCTCGCCGCCAACCAGCTCGCCGGCCTCGAGTTTTCACATCCTGGAATCTGGGTCGCGAACACGTGCGTCCAAGGCGCGTCCTTCGCGGTAGTGGGCCTGCTGGTGGCCAGGCTGCGGTCCGGGCTGGCGCGCGAACAGGCGCTCGGCCGCCAGGATCCGCTGTGCGGTCTCCCGAACAGCCGCGCCTTCTTCGAGGAATGCGCCCGCCTGCTCGATCTTTGCCGCCGTAACGCGCGGCCGATCACGCTGGCATATCTCGATCTCGACAACTTCAAGCAGGTCAACGACGACCTCGGGCACGCCGCCGGCGACGACCTGCTGCGCGCGTTCGCCGATCAGATCCGCGCGTCAGTGCGTTCCAGTGACGTTCCGGCGAGGCTCGGCGGCGACGAGTTCGCGCTGTTACTGCCGGAAATGGACGACGACAACGCGCGACTCGCGTTGCACCGGCTCCACGCGGCACTGCATCAACGCCTTGCGGCGGCGCATCCCGGCGTGAGCGTGAGCATTGGCGCCGCCACCTTCGTGGTGATTCCCGACCACGTCGAGGCGATGGTCCAGAAGGCCGACTCCCTCATGTATGCCGCCAAACGCGGCGGCAAGAACCAGCTGCGCCTCGAAGTCGTCGGCGCACCGAGCCTCGCGCCGGCCCGATGAGTCGGTTCTCGATCGTCAACATCCTCATCGCGCTCGTCGGCGCGGCGCTGCTGGTTGTTACCGTCCAGCGTGTTGGCGGCTGGCCCGCCGTCGTGTCGGGGATTACCAGCGTCGGCTGGTGGTTCATCTTGGTGGTGGTACTAGGCGCTGCCCGCATGGCTTCGCGAGCGCGGGCCTGGACGCTGTGCGTGACGGGATCCGGGATCCGGGAACCGGGATCCGGGCCGCTCTCGTTTACCGATGCCTTCGGCGCGATGCTGGCCGGCGATGCGGCGGGGAACCTGACGCCGCTCGGCGTGCTGGCGAGTGAGCCGACCAAGATCCTGATCTCGCGCACGCGGATCTCGACGGTGACCAGCATCGCCTCGGTCGCCATCGAGAACGCGTTCTATATCGGGTCCGTGGGCATCGTGCTCCTGGCCGGCACGTGGATCTTCCTGCAACGTGCCGACGTGCCTGCAGGGCTCGGGCAGCTCTCGGAAGCCATCCTGGTGGTGGTGGCGATCTTGGCGATTGCCGGCATCTGGGCCGCGCGCACGCGCCCCGCGGTGTTGTCGCGCCTCGCCCCGCTGATCACCAAGCTCGCGGGCCGGTCGGACGCTCCGGCGGACGCCGTCCGCGAAGTAGAGTCGCGAATTTACGGCGTGCTGCAGTGGCCCGCGACGCGCATTCTGCACGTGGCCGGCTGGGAGGCGACCTTCCACGTGCTGGCCGTGGCCGAAGTGTGGATGGTGCTGCGCCTGCTTCCCGGCGGCGATCAAATCACGTTGGTGGATGCGTTCCTGATGGAAAGTGCCGGGCGCTTCGTCACCGTTGCTTTCAAGTTCGTCCCATACCGGTTGGGGATCGACGAAATGGGATCAGGTGCCGTCGCGCAAGTGCTCGGCCTCCCTCCAGCCACCGGCGTCACGCTGGCGCTCGTTCGGCGACTCCGCATCGTCGTCCTCAACGCGTTCGGTGTCCTGAAGCTTGTCAACGTACGTTAACCCACTGAACGCTTCCGAGGGCACGGAGAAGGCACGGAGCACACGGAGAGAGTCGGCAGAATTTGAGGGGCGTTCCAATGGTTGATATCGCTGAAACTGCGACTCTCTGAGTGCTCCTCTCGTGATTTGCCAGGAAATCGCATGGCATCCGCCGTGCTTCTTTCTACGGCGTGGACCATGACTATCACGTCTCTGGTTTAATCATTGGCTGCGCGATCGAGGTGCACAAGGCGCTCGGTCCCGGCTTGAAGGAGAAGACCTACACGACGACGCTGTGTGAAGTGTTCGACAGACGCAACATCAGGTTCATCTACGACCGAACGATTGGAGTCGCGTTTGATGGGGTCAAAGTCGGAGAGTACCGCCCCGACTTGGTTGTCGAGGGCACGGTGGTGGTGGAGGTGAAAAGCGTGTTGCGCATGCACCCTGTTTTCACTTCACAGCTTATAACCTACCTGAAGATCACCAACCTGCGCGTAGGGCTGCTTCTGAATTTCAACTGCCCGAGGATGAAAGATGGGATAACCCGCGTCGTGCGGTAGCCTCCGTGCTCTCCGTGCCTTCTCCGTGTCCTCGGAACGTTCGGATACAATAGCAGGCCTGCGTTTTCTGGAGAATCCGTCATGAAGCTCATGAAACTCATTCTGGCGATCGGTGTCGTTGCCGCCCTGACGGCAACCGCTCCCAATTACATTGCGTCGACGCTATCAGCGCAGGCGAATCAAACCGTTGATCCCAGCCTCTACAGTGGCATGCGCTGGCGGAGCGTGGGCCCGGCGAGAGGTGGGCGGTCGCTCGCGGTCGGCGGCAGCGAGTCGCGGCCGCTCGAGTACTGGTTTGGTGCCACCGGCGGCGGCGCGTGGAAGACCACCGATGGGGGTTCCAACTGGGCGCCGATGACCGACGGCAAGATCACCTCCTCGTCGATCGGCTCGCTCGCCGTGTGCCAATCGAATCCCGACGTGGTCTACATCGGCGGCGGCGAGACGCAGCTGCGCGGCAACATCATCCAGGGCGACGGCGTCTATAAGACCAGCGACGGCGGCGTGAAGTGGGATCACCTCGCCGATCTCCGCGACTCGCAGGCGATCGCGCGGTTGCGCGTCCATCCCACCAATTGCGACATCGCCTATGCGGCCGTGCTGGGCCAGATCTACAACGAGCACCCGCGGCGCGGCATCTTCAAGACCACCGACGGCGGCAAGACCTGGCGGCGCACCCTGTTCCGCGACGCGAAAACCGGCGGCGTCGACCTCTCGATCGATCCGAAGAACCCGAACGTGATCTTCGCGGCGCTCTGGGAAGCGCATCGCACGCCGTGGAGCATGTCGAGCGGCGGCCCCGGCAGCGGCCTCTTCAAGTCCACCGACGGCGGCGACACCTGGACCGAAATCTCGAAGAACCCGGGACTGCCCACGGGCCTGTGGGGCAAGGTCGGCGTCTCGGTGTCGGGAGCGGACGGCAATCGCGTCTACACGATCATCGAAAACGAAGCGGCGGGCGGCTTGTACCTGTCCGACGATGCCGGCGCCACGTGGAAGCTGGTCAACGGCAACCGCAACATGCGCCAGCGCGCGTTCTATTACACGCGCGTGAACGCGGACCCCGTGGACAAGGACACCGTCTACGTCCTGAACGTGCAGTTCTTCAAGTCCGTCGACGCCGGCAAGACCACCACCACCATCCGCGTGCCGCACGGCGACAACCACGACTTGTGGATTTCCTCGACCGACAACCAGCGCATGATCGAGGCCAACGACGGCAGCGCCAACGTGACGTGGAACGGCGGCCAGACGTGGACCGGCCAGGACATTCCGACCGGCCAGTTCTACAACGTGTTCACCACCAGGCACGTGCCGTATCACATCTGCGGCGCGCAGCAGGACAACAGCACCGCCTGCGTCGGCAGCCAGGCCAACCCGGGCGCGGGCGAGGGTAGCCTGCCGCCGATCTTCTACGCCGTGGGCGGCGGCGAAAGCGGCTACATCGCCGCCGATCCGCGCGATACCCAGGTCTTCTTCGCCGGCAGCTACGGCGGCTACTTGAGCCGCCTCGATCGCGACACCGGCCAACAGCGCGCCGTCAACATCTATCCGAACAACCCGATGGGCTATTCCTCAAAGGACATCAAGGAACGGTTCCAATGGACGTATCCGATCGTGTTCTCACCGCTGGATCCCCGGACGCTCTATGCCACCTCGCAGCACGTGTGGCGGACCACGAACGACGGCCAGAGCTGGGAGCGCATCAGCCCCAGTTTGGCGCGGTCGGATCCGAAGACGATGGAGGCGTCGGGCGGGCCGATCACCAGGGACCAGACCGGCGTCGAAACCTACGCCGTGGTGTTCACGCTCGCCCCGTCGCGTCAGGACGTCAACACGATCTGGGCCGGCTCGGATGACGGCTGGGTGCACGTCACCCGCGACGGCGGCAAGAACTGGGAGCGCGTCACGCCGCCCGATCTGCCGGAGTTCGCGCGCATCAGCCTGATCGACGCGTCGCCGCACCAGAACGGCGTCGCCTATCTCGCCGCCAATCGGTATCAGATGGGCGACCGTAAGCCGTACGTCTACAAGACCGCCGACTTCGGCAAGACGTGGCAGAAGATCGTCGCCGGCATTCCCGACATGGATTTCCCGCGCGTGGTCCGCGAGGACAGCAAGCGCCGCGGGTTGCTCTACGTCGGCACCGAGCACGGCATCTACGTGTCGTTCAACGACGGCGCGACGTGGCAGTCCCTGAAGCTCAACCTGCCGACCACGCCGGTGCACGGCATCATCTCCGAGGAGCGCGACCTCGTGATCGGCACCCACGGGCGCGGCTTCTACGTGCTCGACAACATCGGCGTGCTGCGCCAGGCCACGCCCCAGCTCACCAGCAACCCGCTGTTCCTGTTCGAGCCGTTCAGCCCAATGCGCGGTCGCGATCGCAACGTCACCTTCGACTACTTCCTCAGCAAGGAGGCGCCGGAGGTGAAGATCGAGTTCCTGGACGCGAGCGGCACGGTGCTGCGCTCGTTCACCGGCACGCCGAAGCAGGACAAGCCCGCGGCCGAGGCCAACGCCAACCCATTCTTTGGCGGTGGCCCGCCGCGTGTGACCACGGCGCCGGGCATCAATCGCTTCACGTGGGATATGCGCTACGAAGGGGCGACGGTGTTCCCCGGCATGATCATGTGGGCGGCGCAGCCGCAGCGCGGTCCCGCAGCGCCCACCGGCAAGTACACCGTGCGCGTGACCGCCAACGGCGAAACCACGTCGCGCGACTTCACCATCGCGCTCGACCCGCGGCTGGTGGCGGAGAGCATCTCGGAAGCCGACCTGCTCGAGCAGTTCACGCTCTCGCTGCGCGTCCGCGACAAGGTCAGCGAAGCCAACCAGGCGGTGATCGACATCCGCAACGTGCGCCAGCAGATCACCGAGCGGTTGCAGAAGGTGACGGGCCGCCGGAAGAACGAGATCCAGAAGCTGGCCGATGCGGTGCTGGTGCCGTTGACGGCGGTGGAAGAAGAGGCCTACCAGGTCCGCAACCGCAGCGGCCAGGATCCACTGAACTACCCGATCAAGTTGAACAACAAGATCGCGGCGCTCGCCGGCGTGATCGAAAGCGCCGACAACAAGCCGACCAACCAGAGCGTCGAGGTGTTCAACGAGCTGTCCGCGCAGCTCGACGCGGAGCTGGTGAAGATGAAGGAGACGCTGGCCAAGCAGCTGCCGCTGCTCAACGCGGCGCTGAAGCGCGAGAAGCTCGACGCCGTGGATCCCAAAGCGAAACCGGCGCCGCCGGCGAAGCCATAGCCCCGCGTTATGGCCCCCGCCTTTAGGCGGGGGTCAGCGGCGGTTGATAAGATTGTTCGGATGCGTGTGGCTCGAAGATTCGTGGTCCGTGGCCGCGTACAGGGTGTGGGGTTTCGCTACTTCACACTCGACACGGCCCGCCGCGAGAATCTGCACGGCTACGTCACGAACAATCCCGATGGCACGGTGGAAGCCGTGGCCGAAGGCGAGCCGGAATCGGTTGAGCGTTTTGAACGCGCGCTGCGGCGGGGACCCTCGCAGGCGCGCGTCGAGCAGGTGTGGGTAGATGAGATCGAGCCTCGGATGACGGCCGACGGCTTCGAGATTCGATAAGGCTAATGGATCACCTAAAAGCAAAGATTCGCGAGATTCCCGACTTTCCAAAACAGGGCATCCTGTTTTACGACATCACCACGCTGCTCTGCGACGGCCAGGGATTCCGCGACACCGTGGACGCGCTGGCGGCTCCCTACATGGGTGAGGACATCGACCAGGTGATTGGCATCGAGAGCCGCGGCTTCATTCTCGGCGCCGCCGTGGCCAACACGCTGGGCTGCGGCTTCATTCCCGTCCGCAAGCCGGGCAAACTGCCCGGCGCCACGCACCGCGAGGCCTACAGCCTCGAGTACGGCAACAACGCGCTGGAGATTCACCAGGGCGCCTGCGCCAACGGCCAGCGCATCCTGATCATCGATGACGTGCTGGCCACGGGCGGCACGGCCAAGGCCACCATCGATTTGGCCCGGAAAGCCGGTGGCCAGGTGATTGGCATCGCCTTTCTGATCGAGCTGGACTTCCTCAACGGGCGCTCGAAATTACCGGGCGAGCCGGTTTATTCTGTACTGCGGTACTGATGCGTCCACCTTCGCGCTCCACGCTTCGGCGGACAACCTTCGCCAGGTGGCTTGCCAATCCACCTTCGCGCTCGCGCGCTTCGGTGGACGAGCCGTTGGCCTGCCAACCGTAGCTCGCGTAGCGAGCGAAGGTTGGTGCGCGTGGCAGGAGTTGAACCTGCGGCCCCCCGCTTAGGAGGCGGGTGCTCTATCCACTGAGCTACACGCGCGACACCGGTTACCAGTTTACTGTTGAACGTCGAAAGTTGAGATATGAAGACCACCGAAAGACATCGTCTGAAAGACAACGACCTCGCCATCGCGCTGGGACAGGTGCAGACCTGGGCCGATCGCAATTCGCGCACCCTGCTCATGACGATCCTGGTGATCGTGGTGATCGGCGGCGGCGTGCTGGCCTATTCCGCGTGGCGCAACAACGTGGATTCGGGCGCCCGGCGCATGCTGGCCGAGGCGATGGTGATCGAAGAGGCGCGCGTCATGCCGCCGGCGCCGCCGGCCGGCACCACCAACGATCCAACCGCGCTCGGCGGGCAGCTGCCGGGGACCTATCCCACCGAGAAGGCGAAACTCGAAGCGTCGCTGCCCAAGTTCCAGGCCGCCGCCGACGCCTATCCGTCAAGCGACGCCGGCATCACGGCGCGGTATCACGTGGCCAAGAACCTCGTGGCGCTGGGCCGGTTCGCCGAAGCGATCCGGCATTACGACCAGGTGATTGCCGGCGGCGCGCCGCTCTTCTCCAAGACCGCGCGCCTGGGCAAGGCCGAAGCGCACATGCGAACCGGCAACTACGACGCCGCCATCGCCACGTTCAAGGAGTTCGTCGACGCCAAGGATCCGACGCTGCCGGCCGAGGCGCTGCTGATGGAGCTGGCGCGTGCCTACAAGGCCGCCGGCAAGACCGAAGACGCGCGCAAGACGCTCAACCAGATCGTCGAGCAGCACGCCAACACGCCGTTTGCCGATGAGGCCAAACAGGAAATCGAGAAGTTGAAAGGCTGACCGGCTGACCGGCAGGCTAAAGCCTGCCTATATAGGCAACCTTTAGGTTGCCGGTCGCTTGACGACGTTCCGCAAGAACGTAAACTCCGCCGAGGGCGTCAGCTTGACGCCCTCGATGTGTGTCCCGGACACTGCGATGTTGGTCTTGTACCAGAGGCTGATGTACGGCGCGTCTTCTGCCACCACGCGTTGCGCCTCGCCATACAACGTGCGCCGCTCATCATCGCTTTCCGCCACCATGGCCGCATCGATCAACCGATCGACTTCGGCATTCTCGTAGTAGCCGCGGTTGAACCCGTTCGGCGGCATCTGCTGCGAATGGAACACGCGGCGCAGCATGTCGGGATCCGAGACGCCGACCCACTGCAGGGTGTACAGCTGGAAATTGCCCTTGAGCACGTCGGCATACAACGTGGCGAACTCGTAGGAGCGGACGTCCAGGTCGATGCCGACGCGCTTGAGATCCTGCTGGATCACCGCGGCCTGCAGCCGGATGAACTCGTTGGTCGAGACCTTGAGCGACAATCGTAGCCGCGGCTCGGGGCCGTCGCCATCCGGATCGCGATAGCCGGCTTCCTCGAGCAAGGCGGTCGCCCGCTGCGGATCGGGCGAAAACTGGAACACGTTGTCCTCGAAGGCCCAGGAGGCCGGCGGCAGCACGCCCACCGCGGGGCGGGCGAGCCCGCGGCGCAGGTGGTCGACAATCGCCTGGCGATCGATCGCATAGCCGAGCGCATGACGGACGCGGCGATCCTTCAGAATTGGATCGCGCATGTTCACGCCCACGTAGGCGTAATCGGTGCCGGGCGCCTCGGCAATGGTGACGGTCTTTTCCGCGGCCAGCTGATACACCACATCGGGCGAGAGGTCGTTGACCACCATGTCCACGGTGCCCTTGCGCAGCTCCAGCGCGCGCATGATCTCGTCGGGCACCACCTTCAACACCACCCCGCCGTTGGCGGGCGCGCCGCGGAAGTAGCCGGGAAACGATGCGAGCGTGACGTGGTCGTCCACGGCGAAGCTCACGAACTGGTACGGGCCGGTACCGATCGGCCGATCGCGAAGCTCCGGACCGGCGCCGTCGGGCACCACCTTCAGCACCACGCCGCCGTTGGCGGGCGCGCCGCGGAAATAGTCCGGAAACGATTCGAGCGTGACGTTGTCGTCGACGGCGAAAC
>CAZEMI010000186.1:0-21468 GCA_964513235.1 uncultured Acidobacterium sp. | reverse complement strand
AGAAATTCGAGGCGCGCCTCGGATTTCGAGTCGAAGGGAGCGAGAAATTCGAGGCGCGCCTCGGATTTCGAGTCGAAGGGAGCGAGAAATTCGAGGCGCGCCTCGAATTTCGAGTCGAACGGATCCACATGATGAAACTCCGAAGCAGGCGTATGGGGTCACAGCAAGAGCGATACCAGCTGAGCTGATGGAAATGTCGCCGGAAACCGGCGGATCGCGCAGAATTGCCGAAGCCTGCAGAGGACAATACGTCCAACCGATAGTTCAAAGGCGAGGGACTTGAATGGCGGAAGAGCGACGAAGGGCGAACTGGATTGGCGGTTCAATCACGGTGAAAGGTGACGTGGTCTCGAGCGGCGACCTGATCATCGACGGCCAGGTGCAAGGCACGATCGAGCTCGGCGATCATGAACTGACGATCGGCGAAACCGCCTCGGTCGTCGCGGACCTGAGCGCGAAGTCGGTGGTGATCAGCGGCAAGGTCAAGGGCAACGTCCTTGGCATGGGCCGCGTGGAGCTGAAGAAGACCGCGAGCGTCGAAGGCGACGTCACGGCGCCGAAGTTCATGATGGAAGACGGGGCGTCGATCAGCGGGAAGATTGATACGGGGGACAAGAAGAGATGAATCTGTTGATCTTATGATCTGTTGAACTGTTGATCTCGGTCAAGAGATCAACAGCTCATCAGATCGACAGATCTATCTACTTCCCGGCGAGCATCTTCCGAATCTGCGCCACGGTGTTGTCGACACCGATCTTGTGCAGGTCCTTCCCAATCTCTTTCGTCGACCGATGCGGATCGCCGCTGAGGCCGTTGTTCACGCGCGGCGGCGCATTCGGGTCGGCCTGCCGCCGGCCGCCGCCACGTTGTTGTTGGGGGACGGTCTCGCCGCGGGCGATCGCCGCATCGCGCGCCATTCGCGCCTCGCGCGCCGCTTTCCACTGCTCCGGCGTCTGCCCGGTGGGATCGAACGGCACGGTCTTGTAGATCGGACGCACGTAGACGCCCGGCGCCGGCTCGAGGAACAGCATCTTCGACGTTTCCATCATCGCGCCATGTCCGCCGATCGGCAGCTGCTTCTCGTACAGATACAACTGCACATCGTCCTGGAACTTCTGGTAGAAGTCGGGCACGTAGAACACGTTCACGCCTCGTGATTCGTACTTCTTGTCGACCTCCTCGGCGGCTTCGCGCATCGCGCGCTGCCCCCCGCCGTGATCGCCCATCACGAAGATGTTCTTGAAGCCGTTCCACACCATGCTTTCGATCTCCGCGAGCTTGAGGCCCTTGAAGATCTCGACGTTCACGGTGATGCCGCCGGGAACATTGCTGCCGTCGCTGACGCCGGTGGCGCCGACGTCGATCGGCAGCACCGGAGCAACCAGCGTGTGGCCCAGCGCTTTCGCGGCGTCGATGGCGGTGTGCCTCGACATGATGGTGTGGCCGGCGAGGATATTGTGCGGCCCGCGCGCCTCGGTGCCGCCGTTGGCGATGATGACGTTGATGTAACCCTGTTTCTGCTTCTCGACGACTTCGCTCGAGGTCAGGAGCTCGAGCTCGACGATCTCGCTGACCGGCCTGCCGATCTGCTCCGCCTTCGCCGAGGCTACGGCGGACAAGCCGAGCGACGTGCCGAGCAGCAGGCACGCCATCAACACAGTGAATCTCTTCATAAATCCCCCACGCCCACACGAATTGTCCGGGCGTGGAGAATTCTAATCTTTCGTTATTCGTTATTCGTCAGTTGTTATTTCTTTGGGACCAGCTTCAGCAATCGGCCGGCGCTGCTGTCGGTCAGCAGGTAAATCGCGCCGTCCGGGCCCTGGCGGACATCGCGGATCGCCTCGGGCTTGGGCTGGAGATCCTTCAGCAGCCGCTCTTCGGCCACGACCTTGTGGCCGTTCAACTCCAGGCGCACGAGGTCGCGGGTACCGTGGCCGCCGATGAAGAGGTTGCCCTTCCAGGCCGGGAACAGGCTGCCGGTGTAGAACGCCATGCCGCTGGGTCCGATGATCGGGTCCCAGTAGTAGAGCGGCTGGTCCCTCCCTTCCTGCTGCGTGATGCCGCCGGTGATGGGCCCGCCGCGATATTCAATGCCGTACGCGATGGTCGGCCAGCCGTAGTCGCGGCCCTTGCGCGCGATGTTGATTTCATCGCCGCCGCGCGTGCCGTGTTCCACCTCCCACAACTCGCCGGTGGCCGGGTGGAGTACGGCCGACTGAATGTTGCGATGGCCGATCGACCAGATCTCCGGCAGCACGCCATCCTTGCCGACGAACGGGTTGTCTTTCGGAATCGAACCGTCGGTGTTGATCCGGACAATCTTGCCGAGGCCGCTGTCCATCTTCTGCGTCTGCATGCGCCCTTCGGTGATCGACCGGTCGCCCTGCGTAATGAACAAGGTGCCGTCGCGGCACAAATCCCCTTTTCGTCAGGTTTCCCTCACGACCCGCACCGCCCCCGCCGCGCACAGTATCCGCCTACGCGCGCCATGAAAATCCGCGCGCTCCGGCGAGACCCCGCCGGAGCGCCTTCGGCGCGAAGGCGGGGCCCATGCGGGAATGCCTCATGCTCTCGGCGGCGCTTGCGCTTCTCACGACGCCACCACTGTTCGCCGGCTCGACCACGACGTTCACGTTGGGATCTCAAGGCGGCGTGATCGTGCCAGTGATGGTGAACGGGATGGGCCCGTTCCTCATGTTGCTCGACACCGGCGCCACGCACTCGGCGATTAGTGAGGTGGTGGCCGCGATCGCCGGTGCGCGGGCGGTGGCGAAAAGCACCGTCATCTCTCCGGTTGGTGAAACCGTGCGTGCCATCGTCTCAATCGATCGGCTGGTCGTCGGTGCGATCTCCGCAGACAACGTGCTGCCTTCCGTGGTGACCGCGGGATCGTTCGATCCGGAGGGTACGATCCAAGGGCTCATCGGACAGGACGTGCTCGCCGGGTTGCGCTACACGCTCGACTTCAAGCGCCGCGTGGTCGAGTGGCACGACCATGCGCCGCTGCGGCGCGGCCTCGCGCTCAACCTCGCGTATGAACACGGCCGCTTTCTCGTCAGCCTGCCGCAGAACCACTCGACGCTGCGCCTTGTTCCGGATAGCGGCGCCGGCGGACTGGTGCTGTTCGATGCGGCGGGCCGTGCGAGTCAGAACATCGTGGACACCGGCCAGACGGTCGAGCTGGCAACGGCGCATGCCAGCCGCCGGGCGCGACACGTCCGCGTGCGCGAACTGCGGCTCGGGGACCGGACGCTCCGCAACGTGCCGGCCGTGACCATTGAGCGGGCCGATCCGCATCCAGCCGAGGGTGACGGCCTGTTGCCACTGCATCTGTTTGAGCGCGTGACGTTTGACGGCCCGGCACGCCTGCTGATCCTGGGATAAGCCGCCTTCGCCAAGGCTTCCACCTTCGCCAAGGCTTCGGCGAACAGGTCGGCGCCCGAAAAACGCTTCTGATGTTTTTGTGATGACGGTGTTCCGCGTCACTTTTCGCGGCCCGCCCGCGTATTCTGCTGACAATGGCCACCCGTTATCGATGGGACGACTTCGTCCTTGACCTCGACAGCTATCGGCTCGAGCGCGCCGGCGTCCCGCTTTCGCTCGAGCCCAAGGCATTCAACCTGCTGGCGTTGATGGTGAAGCGCCCAGGCCATCTCTTTACCAAGCAGGAAATCTTCGAAGCGCTCTGGGCCGACACGGCGGTGACCGATCACGCCCTGACCAGGGTCGTGGCCCAGTTACGACGCGTGCTCGGCGACGACGCCGGCGCCGCGCGCTATCTCGAAACCGTTCCCACTCGTGGCTATCGGTGGATCAAAACAGTTGAACCGTGCGATCCGCCGAAGCGGCCTGAAGCATCTGAGGCCGCGAAGGCGGACCGCAGCGTGGAGGCAGACCAACATGCGACGGTTGCGAAGGCGGACCACACCGCAAGTCGCCCCATCCTTCCCGGACTCACAGCCGCTTTCGCGCTAGGGGTCCTTGCGCTGGTGTTTCTCGTGTGGGCCGATACCCGCGTGCCAACATCCGCCGCGCCCGAGCCCGCCATCGCGTCGCGCGATCCCCGATGGCCGGTTCAAGTCACCACGCACGCGGGACTCGACATGCATCCGGCGCTGTCGCCGCAAGGCGACGCCATCGCGTTTGCGTCCGATCGCACCGGCGCATTCGAGATCCATATTCACGGCCTTGGCGGCGGATCGATTGAAACTCCGCTCACCACCAACAGCGCTCAGAACGTGCAGCCGGCGTGGTCGCCGGATGGCCGATCGATCGCGTATCACTCGCGTCGCGATGGCGGCATTTGGGTGATCTCGGCAAGGGGCGGCATGCCGAGACAGATCACCGCGATCGGCGGGCACCCGGCCTGGTCGCCTGATGGCCGGCGCATCGCCTACCAATCGGACGAGCACGGCGATGTCGCGCCCAACGGCTACAGCGCGCAGGCCGGATCGACGATCTGGATCGTCGATGCGGACGGCACCCACGCGCGGCCGGTGACCAGGACCTCGACCCCGCGGGGCGGGCACGCCTCGCCGTCGTGGAGTCACCACGGCCGCTTCCTGACGTTCAGCGTCTTTGAAGGCGGGAGCGACAACGGCATCTGGATGACGTCGGTCGAAACCGGCGAGACCTGGCCGATCGATCGCTCAAAAAGTTGGTACGATCCGATTTTTGCCCGAGACGACTCGGCGATCTATGCCGCCGGTGCCCTGGCTGTGATCGCCCGCTTCCCGCTCGACGCGAGCAGCGGACGGCTGCGAGCGCCACGCGAGATCATTCCAGTGGCGGGGGTGCCCGGCGTGCGCAGTCTGTCGATCTCGCCGGGTGGCAACCAGCTGGCCTTTGCAGGCTTGTCGCTCGACAGCCACATCTGGTCGCAGCGATTGAGCCCTGATGGATCGGCTTCCGGACCCGCAACCGCCATCACCAGCGGCACGAGCCGACGCAACTCACTGCCAGTTGTATCTCCAGACGGACGCAAAGTGGCTTACGTCTCGACGCGGCAAGGCGAGTTACCGAACGTATGGATGATGGATATCGACGGCAGCCATCCGACCCCCCTCACGACGGACGAGGCCGCGGATCACAAACCAACGTGGTTTCCCGACGGCAAGCGGGTCGCCTATCTGTCGACGCGGGGCGAAACACGCGGGCTCTGGGCCATCGACTTGGCGACCCGCCGCGAGGAACTGGTGTTCGATCTGGCAGCCGCCGAGCAATATTCGGGGCCGCGGGGCCGGCTGGCGGAACTCCAAATCTCGCCGTCGATGACGCGGGTGGCGTTCTCGATCCTGACCCCCGCCTCCGGACGGCGTGGGCTGTTCGTATCGGCCGCGAAGCCGTTCGAACCGAGGCTCCTCACGTCGCCGGATGTATCCGCAGGGTACCCAGCGTGGTCGCCCGATGAGAAATGGATCGCCGTTGAAATCACGGACGGCACCGCGACCCACGCGGGCGTTGTCGATGCCGCCACCGGGTCGCTGCGCCGGCTCACGAGCGGGCGAGGACAGACGTGGGTGCGTAGTTGGTCGCCGGATGGCACTCGGCTGGCGGTGGCGGTCGAGCGCGATGGTTTATGGAGCCTGCGATGGCTTGACGCGGCGACTGGGAAAGACGGTGCGTTGACGGTGGCGAGCCCGCCGGCGGTTTACCTGCGGTATCCCGACTGGTCGCCCCAAGGCGATCGGGTCATCTTCGAGCGCGGCCAGATCCGCGGCAACCTCTGGACGATCGCGGTCCCGTAGACGCGCCGGCGGAGGCGGGGCCAGAAAACGCTGCCGCTGCTAGACGATCGAGAGCGTCAGCGACAACCCATGGACGGGGACGCGAGGCCGGAGTCTACCACTCCGGCCTCGTCTTCTTCTTCGGACGTGCTAAGCCAGGGGAACGGGAGTGTCAAAGCGAACACGCAGCACCGTTCCTGGTTCGAGATGAACGTCCTTGCCTTCGGTGGCGGCAATCACGCCGCCGCCGCCGATCAGGATGCCGGTGACCGCGCCCTTCACGCCGCCGAGGATGCCGCCGATGATGGCGCCAATGCCGGCGCCGGCGCCGATGCGTCCGGCTTCACCCTTGATGCCTTCGCTCTCGAGCGCCTGCGTCACGTAGGCACGCACGTCACGGGCGCGACCGTTGACGGTCAACTTCGTGAACATCACCGTCAGGCTGCCCTTGCGATCGGTGCGGCTGGCGCGATCCACGGATGAGACGTAACCCTCGATCACCGAACCGGCCGGCACCAGCAGATCGTCACCCTGGTAGAGGTCGACCATGGTGGTCGCCTCGACGCGATCCTCGACCTGGGCATCGTCCGACGACAGTCGGGTCACCAGGCGCACGTCCACTTCGCTGCCAGCCGGGAGCTCCCGATTGGCGCGACTCTGGCTGGAGCCGTAGCGGCCATCGCGCCGCGCACGGCCGCTCGAACCGGTATTGGCGGATGAGGTACGGCCGTTCATGCGCACCACAAAGCGATCGATGCGATCGTTGAGGTCGCGGCGCTCGCGGGCGGTGACCGTTTCACCACGGCGGGCTTTTACGCGCAGGTATGCGAGATCGTCCTGGATCTCTCGAAGTTCCTGTTCATCTCCTGCCGGCTGGACGCGATGGTAGGCAGTTTGCGCGTCCTGCACCTTCCGCTCCAGCGTCGCCATGTCGGTCGCGGTTTGCGCAACGGTCACGCTTCCGGCAAGGACGATGGCGGCCAGCAGGCTCATTCCGAATCTCATCATTTCAACCTCCAAGCACGATAAAGCTGCGCTCACTCCTCCACGAGAGCAAGGGCCATGCCGAGGTAGAGTCCCAAAAGCATCCTCAATGTTCGCGCCGCCAGCTCTTCCGTCTACCGTTTCTGGGAACCATACTTCCACCTTGGAGGACAAATAATCCGGCGCGCTTTTTGAAACGGAAACCCGTGAGGAAATGATCATGAAATTGCTGAGCCGGTTGGTTCTGGTGCTTATCTTTACCGCAACCACCGTTGCGGCGCAGACCAAGGTGACGCCGCCGAAGAACAAATACACGCCCCAGCAGGACGTGGAGATTGGCCGGGAGGCTGCCGGAGAGGTCCGTGAGCAGTACCCGCTGATCAACGATTCGCAGGTTCGTGGCTACCTCGAGCGGCTGGGCGAGCGCCTGGTCGATGCGGCGCCCAGCGAGCTCAATCACGACGCGTTCGAGTATTCGTTCACGCCCGTGAACCTGAAGGACATCAACGCGTTTGCCCTGCCGGGCGGACCGATGTTCGTCAATCGCGGCATGATCGAAGCGGCGGACGGTGAAGCGGAAGTGGCCGGCGTCATGGCGCACGAGCTCGCCCACGTGCTGCTGCGCCACGGCACCGCCAATGCGACCAAGGCGCAGGGCTTCCAGATCGGCGCACTCGCCGGCGCCATTGCCGGCGCGGTGATCGGCGGGGGCTGGGGCGAGGCGATCTCGCGTGGCTCTCAGTTCGGTCTCGGCACGTGGCTGATGAAATACAGCCGCGACTACGAGAAGCAGGCGGATTTGCTGGGCGCGCAGATCATGGCGCGAGCCGGGTACGACCCGCGCGAACTCGCGCGGATGTTCGAGACCATCCAGAAGCAGGGCGGCGGCAGCCCGCCGCAGTGGCTCAGCAGCCACCCGAACCCGGGCAACCGCACGCAGTACATCACCGCTGAAGCGCAGCAGCTCCGCATCGCACCGCGGCCCAGCGACAGCGGCTTCCAGCAGGCGCGGTCGCGCCTCGGCTCCTTGCCGCCGGCGCGGTCGATGGCGGAGCTCGAAAAGTCGGGCGGCGCGGGCAACGGTGAGCGTGCTCCGGCATCGGTGGGCCGCGTCGGTGAGCCGGTGCAGCCGCCAGCGCGCCAGTACCGCACGGTGCAGGGCGGAGAGCTCTTCCAAGTGCAAGTGCCGTCGAACTGGCAACCGGTGGCGTCGAACAATTCGGTGAAGTACGTGCCGCAGAACGGATACGGCGAATACCGCGGACAGGTCACGCTGACGCATGGTGCCGAGCTCGGCGTGGCGCGCGCGTCATCGCGGGAACTGAACCAGGCCACGCAGACCCTGATCGACGGCTTCATCCGCAGCAATGAGGGGATGCAATTGGCTGCGCGCCAGCAACAGGGGCGCCTGTCGAATCGCGCGTCGATTCGCACGCCGCTGGTTGGACGCTCGGCGCTCGGCGGCGCCGAGCGCGTCGACGTTTACACGACGCTGCTGCGGGACGGCAACCTGTTCTACGTGCTCACGGTCGTACCGGAGCGCGAAGAGGGGGCTTACGCGGCAACCTTTAATCGCGTCGTGCAGTCCGTTCGTTTGAGAGACCGCTAATGCGGAAACAACAACGCGTTGCCGACGTACTCCGTGATGGAGAGCCGGCACGCGTTGTCGCCGATGAATCGCGTGGCGTGCCAGGTGTTCGACGGCACGTACACCACATCACCTTCGCTGGCGATGAACGGCTGCCGGCCCTCGAACGCGTAGCGGATCTGTCCTGAAAACACCAGCCACGCTTCCGCGCTCTCGGCGTGGAAGTGTCCCTTGTCGTCGGGGTTGAGCGGCGGCATGTTCTTCTCGTGACCGTAGATCACCAGCATTTCGGACTTGTCGTCGCGGACGAAGCGGCCACCCGAGTACTTCTCATTCTTCGAGGCTGCCTCGTGGATATTCAGATGCGGCCGGTTGAACTCGTCATAGCGCCCAGGCGTCCGGTTGAGACGCACCTGCAGCCACTGCTGGCCAGGCCCGGGCGGCGGCGGTTCGACGTCCTGTGGATACACGGTCTTCGCGCCGGCAACGTTCACCGCAAAGCGCAGGCTTGGCGCGGTGCCGATCGTTTCCAGTGAATAGATGGTCTGCCGTGGAATGTTCACGAGCGAGCCGCGCGTGGCGGTAAACGGCTCCTGCCCTTCAATCTCCACCCGCACTTCCCCTTCGACCACGGCGAACCATTCGCGCGTGTCGGGATGAAAGCGCCGCGACACCCTGGTCCCTGGCGCCGCTGAAAAATATTCGGCGGTGAGGCGGTCGTCATTGACCAGCAACTCGCGCCATGCCGGTTGTCCTTTGTGCTTCGCCTTGAGGTCCGCGAGCTTGATCCACGGTTTATGGATGCCGGTGTAGCCCGGTGTTTTCACCGGCTTGGGCGCCCACACCACGGTGGGCACCGGCTTGGGCAGCGGCTGCTGGGCCTGAGAAATGGAAGCGCTGCTGTTGAGGATCACGAGCGCTGCGACAAGCACAACCGTTGTTCTCATACGATCGCGCATCTTATCCCCTGACCATGTAAGAAGTACGTCGATCGGGGGGACCACGACCCGATTTTCCCCGTAAATCGTGCGGTACGAATCTTGGACTCCCAGACCTACGTGTATGTGGAATGACTGTGTGGAGGTGTTCGGATGAAAGGTAAGACCTCAGCCGCCACTCTTGGCCTTGTGGGTGGACTCGCGCTCGGTGTGTGGATCGGGTCAGAGATGACCTCGGGCCGTGAGGCCTCGACACCCGAGCCCGCAGTGGTCACCGCACAAGCCGCCGACGTGGCGGCGGTGGCGCCGCAGCCCGGCAAGCCGAAGCGCGCGAGGAGAGTTGCGCGTGTGAACCGCCCGGCTGCGGCCGTCGAAGCGCCGGCGCCCTTCGACGTGGCTCAGGGCAGCCCCGAGCGAAGTCGAGGGGCGCCGGAATCAGCACCCAGACTGGTGATGACGATTCCGGTGTCGGCGCCTGAGCTCCACGCTCGCATGAAGCCGGTGCTCGCACGCGGCACGAAAGTGCCGATGGCGGCCGAAGGCTTCAGGGACGCGGAGCAGTTCGCCACGCTGGCCCACGCCGCCAGGAACACGCAGGTGCCGTTCATTCTGCTGAAGCATCGCGTGATCACGGAAGGCCAGTCGCTCGAGCAAGCCATCCGCGCGTCGAAGCCCGAGATCGATGCCAGGGCTGAAGTGGCCCGTGCCCGCGCCGCGGCCAAGTCCGACATCGCGGCGCTCGGCAACAGGCGCGCGAGCATGACCAGCAGCTGAAAAATCGGTGTCCAATCGGTGTCAATCGGTGGCTTGGAAGTCGAGATTTTCTGTCAGGCGCGTTCCGTCCCTACGGAACGTGTCTGACAGCAGCCGGATCCGGCGCTTCGCCTCGTTCAAATCGTGGTTGCCGAGCGTAATGTTCAGCAGGTCGATGTACCACGGCAACTTCGTCTCATCGATCACGTAACGTTCGACAATCTCCCGGGCAATCGGCAGCGTGGTCTTTTTCGAGTGATCGTGCACGTCGCGATGGCTCGCCTTCTGTAGCTTCTCGTATTCCTCGGCCAGCAGGCGCGTCCACAGTGGGCTGCTGAAGGTGTCGCCCGCCTTCACACCCGTGGCTTGGTCGGCCTCGGTCAACGTCGCGCGCTTATGCAGCCACTCCCACAGGATGCTCAAGCGGATTTCACCCGTGGCCATGTCCTCCATCAAATAGAGCACATCGTCGTTGCCGAAGAAGTCCGCCGGCTTGAGCGCCGCCGCCTGCAAGCCCTGGCCGAACGCGTTGCCGTATTGAATCGCCACGCTGAGAAGATCGCGCGCACCGCGCACGGTGCGCGGCGCCGGTTCGAGCCGTGTCAGATCCGAGGCGTCTTGATCCGTGTAGGTGAGCCGCGGGAACGATCGGCCAAGCTGATTGGCCTCGCCGGCGTTTTCCCACACCGGCCGGACGATGTGCACCATCTTCCAGTGGGCAACCCATTTGCCGCTGGCGCCCTCGCGTTGTTCGCGTTCGGCGCCAGCGGTCGCGCGCTTCATGCCCGCCGCTACGCCTTCCGCCGACCCCACGGGAATGTTCGGCTCCATGCCGCCCTGCCAGAGCGCGTACTGCCCTTTCCGATCCGGCGTGTTGCAGGCGCGGCGCACGCGATCTTCATACGTGCGCATGTAGCCGTAGGTCATCGTGACTTGATCGATGTTCGGATTCACGAACGACGGATCCCACGCCATCGCATCGGACACGCTGTTGATGTAGTCCCAGCGCCCGGTATCGAAGCCGACGAATCGGAGCCCAAGCGCCGCGCGGATCTCCATCAACTGGAAGCTGGCTTCCACCTGTTCCACCAGGACGTAGGCCTTGATGGCGCCCGCCGGCAGTTTCAAATGCTCCTCGAGCGCCGACAGGATGGCGTTCCACAACGCCGCTTCCTCGGCGGTCTGAATCTTCGGCAGGTACAACACGAGCGACGCGCCCGACTCGATCAAGCGTTCGCGGTTGTTGACCACGTAGAGGGTGGCGTCGACGATCGCGGCGGAGAATCCGGCGCCGCCAGAGTGACGGATGTGGCGATCGTCGAGGTGGAGCCCGCGCGCACGGAAGATCTTCGTGGTGAACGAGAGCTGCCGGCGCCAATCGGCGATGATCGGTTTGCGGAAGAACGTCATCGCCCACACGTTCATCTCGCCCGCGACCTGCTCGGCCACTTTCATGAACACAGGGTCGCCATGGATCGCCAGCTTCAGGTTTCGCTGGTTATCCAGCGACATGGTCGAGACCTGGCCGAGCGCGTCTTCGCCATCGAACATCCAGCCATCGGCGCCGCTCAACAGTGCATAGGCGACGTTGCGAATCCCCGTTTCAACGGCGGCGCCCGGCCTGGCGGCGGGTCCGGTGCCCTGGATCCACTGCCTCTGGAGGTCGGGTGGGATCTCGCTGCCGGCGAAGTTGCCCTCCCTGGCGTCGCGGGCCTTGATCGACGTCCCGCCGATCGTCGATTCGGGATCGAGGAAACCGATCGGTTGCTTTCGAGACGCGCGTTCGGCCCGGCGCTGGATGCGCTCGGTCATCAACCGCTTGCGGTCGGTGTCGAACTGCGCGAGCGCTGCCAGTGCCCGGACGGCGTCGGGTGTGATGATGTCGGCGTAATCGGCTTGAACGTTCTTCCTGAACTCGAGAATCATAAATCCACGATCCACAATTGATCAGCAATCCGAAATCTGAGATCTGAGATCATTTGACGACCCACAGCATCAACTCCGCCTCGTCGACCTTGATCCGGCGATCCGGCGGCCATCCAACCATGGGAAATTGGTGTCCCACAATGCGCGTACCCGGCGCCAGCGCGCGCAGCTTGGGCTCCAGCAGCTTCATTATGCTTTGAGAGAGATATGTCGTGATCACCGTGGCCTTGCTCAGGTCGGCGGTGAACAGATCGCCGACGATGAACGAGACGCGGTGGGCGACTTCGGCTTCGTTGGCGATCTGCCACGACAGCGCGACCAGTGTCGGATCGATCTCGATGCCCACACCGCGGGCACCGTACTTCTGCGCGGCGATGATCGGGATGCGGCCGTCGCCAGAGCCGAGATCGTAGACCACGTCATCCGGGCCGACGCCGGCCAGCTGCAGCATGGCGTCGGCGATGTTGTGCCGCGTGGGCGTGAAGTGAATGTCGGGCGTGCGCGCCCCTCGACTTCGCTGGGGGCTGCCCTGAGCAACGTCGAAGGGCGCCGGCGGCTGCGATACCGACAACACGCACACGAGTGACAGGGCCAGCCGCATCAGCGAAAGGCTAGCACTTGCGGCCGCGATATAGATTGTCTATATTTAAGCCGGCCGCCATGGCGCAACCGACCGAAATCCTCAAGGGCACGCTCGGCCTGCTGATCCTGCGGACGCTCGAGCTCGAGCCGCGGCACGGCGTCGGCATTGCCGAGCGGATCGGGCAAATCACCAAGGGAACCTTCAGCGTCAAAGCCGGATCGTTGTTCCCGGCGCTGCACCGGCTCGAGCAGGAAGGGTTCATCGCCGGTGAGTGGTCGGTAACGGAGGCCGGCCGCCGCATCAAGGCCTACCGCCTCACGCCGGCGGGGCGCCAGCAGCTGATTGCCGAAAAGAAGCAGTGGGCCCGCATCGTCTCGGCGATTGGCCTTGTGCTCGAATCCGACTAGGACGCCGATGCCGCTTCTTCCGAAGATCGCGAGCGTCTGGCGGACACTGGCCCGCGGCCGGAAGATCGAGGTCGATCTCGATGACGAGCTGCGGTCGTACGTCGAGGATGTGACGGCGAGGAAGATCGCGGAGGGCGTCGAGCCACGGTCCGCTCGCCGGCAGGCGCTGATGGAAATCGGCGGCCTCGACCAGGTCAAGGAAGACGTCCGTGACGTGCGCATCGGCCGCTTCCTGGAAGAGACGTTCCGGGACGTGTCGTATGCGTGGCGGATGCTGCGCAAGGCGCCGGGCTTTACGCTCACGGCCGTGACCACGCTGGCGCTTGGCGTCGGCGCGAATACGGCGATCTTCAGCGTCGTGCATGCGCTGTTGATCGCGCCGCTGCCTTATGCAGATCCCGGTCGGCTCGTCTTCGTGTGGGCCGATCAATCCTCCGAAGGCTACCCGCGCGCGCCGTTGTCGGGGCCGGAGCTCGTCGATCTCGACACGCGGTCGTCTCTGTTCGACGGCTTTGGCGCCATCTGGGCCACCACCGCAGCGCTGACAGGTGATGACGAACCCGAGCAGCTGCGCATCGGCCTGGTCTCCACTGACTTCTTCCCGCTGCTGGGCGTCGAAGCCGCGATCGGGCGCACGTTTGTGGCGTCGGATGAAGTGAGCGGGCCGCCGGCCGCGATCCTGCTGAGCGCCGCGGTGTGGCAACGCCGCTACGGCAGTGATTCCGCGATTGCCGGCCGGCGCATTCTCGTCAACGGCCGCCCGACCACCGTCGTTGGCGTGATGCCCGCTGACTTTCGATTGTTGATGCCGCCCGACGCCGCGGTTCCGGACGATCTCGACGCGTGGCAACTATTCGACCGCGCGCTGCCCGAATTTCCGCGCGGGCAACGGTTCCTCCGGGTGGTGGGGCGGATGCGCGAGGGCGCGAGCCTGGCCGACGCGCAGCAGGACGTGGCGCGCGTAGGCGTGGAGATTTCCAAGGCTTATGCGCATTACGGCGCCGCCGGCCGCAGGTTCGAGACCGTGGCACTCCAGGCCGACGCGGTGCGTGACATCCGCGGACCGCTGCTCGCGATGTTTGGCGCCGTCGGCCTCCTGCTGGTGATCGCCTGCGTCAACGTGGCCAGCCTGCTCATCGCGCGGGCGGTGTCTCGCACCAGGGAAACCGCCGTGCGCGTGGCCCTTGGCGCCGGCAACGGCCGCTTGTTTCGCCAGCATCTGATTGAAGGTCTGCTGCTGACGGCCATTGGCGCCTTCGCTGGGCTGGTGCTCGCGGGTTGGGGTCTCGACCTGCTGGTGGCGTTCGCGCCGGCGGCGTTGAGCCGGCTGGCGGCCGCGGAGATCAACGGCCCGGTGGTCGCGTTCTCACTCGCGGTGGTGTTCGCGTGGGGCGTGTTGTTGTCGGTGGCGCCGCTGTCAGAAGTGTGGCGCGTGCGCCTCGCCAACGCGATTCGTATCGACGCCGGTCGAACCGGCGGCGCCAGTGAAGGTCTGCGGACAGTCCTCATCAGCACCCAGATCGCGATGAGCGTGATTCTGGTGGTCGGCGCGCTGCTGCTGGTGCGGACCTTCATCAACGTGCGGGCGATCGATCCGGGATTCGACGCCGGCGGCATCTACTCGTTCCGTCTCGCGTCGCGGCCGGCCAACGACCGTGGCCTGGCGTTTGGCCGCCGGTTGAAGGATGAGCTGTTGGCGCTCACGGGTGTCGTGGGCGCCGCATCAATCAGTCACGCGCCGTACGACCACGTTCCCAATTGGGGCGGCCCTTACTTGTCCCAGGAAGGCGCCGACCCGTCCACGGCCCCGCAGGCGGATTACCGATCGCTCTCGCCTGGGGCGTTGGAGTTGTTGCGCATTCGGTTGATCGAGGGCCGCAGTTTCACCGAGGACGATGACGACAGCGCGCGGTTGGCCGTGATCGTGGACGATCGGCTCGCGGCACGGACGTGGCCCGGTCGATCGGCCGTCGGTCAACGTCTTGGCGTGGACCCGTTCGTGACCGGCGAGCCGAAAATATGGGGCACCGTCGTCGGCGTGGTCCAGCACGTGCGCCACCGCAGCCCCGTGGAAGAAGTGCGCGACCAGGTGTACTTTCCCCAGCGGCAGGTGCTACGCAATCCATCGGTCTACATCGTGAAGACCAGCGGAGACCCGGCCGCGATCGTGCCGGCGGTGCGCGCCGCGTTGAAGGCGATCGATCCGGTGCTGCCGATCTACGACGATCGTCCGCTGACCGCGTATGTCGAGCGGGCGAACGCCACGCGCGCGTTCACGATGCAGCTGGCCGTCATCTTTGCGCTGGTGGCGCTCGCGCTCGCGTCGGTGGGCATCTACGGCGTGATCGCCTACGCGGTGGCGTTGCGACATCGCGAGTTCGGCGTCCGCCGCGCTCTTGGCGCCGGCGCCGCGCAGGTGATGGCGCTGGTGGCGCGCGACGGCGCAAAGCTGTTGACCCGTGGCATTCTTGCGGGCCTCGCCGGGGCCGCGCTGGTCACGTGGTTCCTGCGCGGATTGCTGTTCGGCATCAGCCCGTGGGACATCAGCACTTACGCGGCGGCGGTTCCCGTCTTGCTGATTGCCGGCGTGATTGCGTGTATCTTGCCTGCCCGGCGCGCGCTCGCGTCAAATCCCGTGGATGCCCTGCGCGCTGAATAGACACGATCCGCCGAAGCCGCGGCGGGCGAAGCGCCATGGCGAAGGCGGACCGCAGTTATACTGCGGCCCATGAACAAGATCGTTCTCGCAGCCTCTGCATTCATGCTGCTCGGCACGTCGCTGCTGCTCGCGCAGGCCGTTGGGGGGCCGGAAAAGGGCGTCCCGGTCAAAGGCGATCCCGGCATCTCCTCGATGCGGGTCTTGGACCGTCCGGACTATTTCGTGCTTCGTGATTGGGCAGAACCGGGCGCGGTGCGGCGCATGCACAATCACCGGAACACGACCTATCACGTGTTCACGCTGGTGACCGGACAGTTAAGGCTGACGATCGAGGGTCAAGCGCCGATCGACGTGAAGCAGGGCGAGGTCGTAGAGTTGAACAACGCGGCGATGCATACCTTCACGAACACCGGCACCGTGACCGCCACGATCGTCGAAGTGTTCGGCAGAGCAGCGAAGCAATGATCAGCGGCTGCCCGGTTTGGTCTCGATCGGAATGATTTCGGCGAGGTTGCCGCGCGTGCCGATGCGCTTCCACACCTTCTCGTACACCGGCACCAACACTTCGGCGCTGGTTACGCGCAACGCGACGTCGTTGGCGAGGCGCTCCGTCTGCAGGTAGGGATGGTGCGTGTAGATCCAGACGTGGCCAAGCTCATGCGCAATCGCGGCCTTGAGCTCTTCCTCGCTTAACGATTGAACAAACTGCTTATCGGCCGTGATGACAAACGGGCCGCTACGCCCCGCCAGGGTCTCCACCGACATCACGAGCGGGTTGTGCTCAACGAGCGTGAAGTGCACGGACTCGAGGATCTGCAGGCGATTGCGCAGTTCATCCGTGATCGGCTGCGGATGGTCCACTGCCTCCGCGAGCAAACGCAGAGGTAACAGACACAACAGCACTGCGGCCCCAAGCTGCATCATGGGTGATCGAATCCGTTCTGCTGAGAGGACGCGACAGTGTAGCAGCGAATTGCTGAGTTTCCGCGAATAAGTCGTCTGTGAGGGACGTTCTTCTGGGCTGACCGGCCTCTTGCACGATTCTCCTGTGGAGGTTTTCAATACGCTCGGGCAAATTCTGTATCGTGCTGATTCTCGCCGCGACGGTTTCTACTACAGCCGTCATCGCTCAACGGCCGTCACCAGTCAGGTCAGTGGGCCCGCAGGGCCACCACGGGATCGACCCGCGCGGCCTTGCGGGCGGGCCACACGCTGGCGAGCAACGCGACCACAATCAGAAGCACCGTGGCCACACTCAAGGCCAGGGGATCGCGTGGGCTGACATCGCGGGCTGACGACATCAGCAGTTGCCCCGCGGCGATCGCTCCGGCCAGGCCGAGTGTCAGGCCGATGCACAAGTGGATCACGGTTCGTTTCACGAACAGCCAGATCACCTGGCGCGATCGTGCGCCCAGCGCCATGCGCACGCCGATTTCGTGCGCGCGCTGCGCCACACCGTGAGCGGTGAGGGCATAGAGACCAACCGTGGCGAGAATCAGGGCAGCGATCGCGATGGTGAAGAACCACGATCCGATCATTCGGCTGGGCCCGCGCGCCCTTTCCGACGCCTCCTGCAACGTCTGAATGCCGAACACGGGCAAGTCGGGATCGATCGCGGCCACTTCCTGTCGGAGGGCCGCTGCCGCCGCGGCTTTGGCGCCATTGCCGTCGCGCGCCCGCACGATCACCGACACCGCGCGCTGCGGGCCCGGATCGCCGCCGGTTGGTACATACACCAGCGCTTCGTCGGCGCGGTTCGGGAAGAAATTTGGCAGCGACCGCGACACGCCAGCAATCGTGGCCCATGGCGCCAGCGCCGCGGCAAAGTTCTGGCCGGTCAACCGGATTCGCTTGCCGATCGGATCCGCGCCAGGAAAGTACCGCGCCGCGAACCGCTCGTTGACGATCACACATTCCTGCCCGGCCAGTCCGTCGAACCGGGTGAATGGCCGGCCGCGCAAGACCTGAATACCCAGTGTCTCTAGATAGCGCGGGCCGACCGTCACAAAGAACACTTCGGGCGCCTCCTCGCCGTCGGGCCACGGGCGATCGGCGAGCGTCAGGCGCCGCGACGCAAAGCCGAGAGGATGCAGCGGAATGTCGCTGCCTAATGAGACGGCCGAGAACACCGGCAGTGAGGTGAGCCGCTGGTCCAGTGCCGTGATGAACTGCCGCTGTCGGTTTACGCCTGCGTACTTCGGCACCGGCAGCACGATGCGCATGGTGATGATGCCCGCGGGATCAATCACCAAGTCAGTAGACGACAGCGCGACGTAGTTGCGGATCATCAAGCCGGCTAACGACAGCAGCGTCAGCGTGAGCGCAAGTTGTCCGATGAGGAGGCCGCCGGTCATCCGCCGCGCTCGCAGTGTTGCGCCGCCGGCGCGCCCACCCTCCTTCAACACGTCGTTCGCATTGGTCTTCGACAAATGCCAGGACGGCAGCAGGCCGACGGTGACGCTTGCGAACAGGCACACCAGGCCGAGAAACATCAGCGTCAGCGTGTCGACGCTGATGTCGGCCCAGTATGGCGTCACGGTGCCGCCTGGCGCGCCGATCTCGTAAATGTCGAATGCGCGGGACATGATGCCGGCCAGGAACCGTGACAGCGCCAGCCCGGCAAGTGCGGCGACCATCGAGATCAGCAGGCACTCGATGAGCATCTGGCGGATGATGCGCCACCGGCTGGCGCCGAGCGATGCACGAATGGCGATCTCGCGTGAGCGATTCGCCGAGCGCGCCAGCAGCAGGCTGGCCACGTTCGCGCAGGCGATCAGCAGCACGAACGTCACCGCCCCCATCAGCGTGCCGAGGATGAACCACGCCGTCCGATCGCCGCTGTAGGCCGCCTGTAACGTGGTGAGCCGGACCCGCACGTCCTTGTTGGTTTGCGGATGTGCCTGTGCAATCTGAGTCGCGATGGTCTGCAGTTCGGCTGAGGCCCGCGCCATGTCGACGCCCGGCGCCAGCCGGGCCGCAACGTTGATGACCCGCGCCGAGCGGTTGGTGGGAGTGAGATTCGGCGCCAGCGACAACGGCTGCCACAGTTGTGCGAACAGCGGGTAGGCGATTCCCTGCGGCATCACGCCGATGACCGTGGCCGGCACGCTGTTGATTCGAATGGTCCTGCCAATCACCGAGGGCTCGCCGCCGTATCGCGACTGCCACAGGTCATACGCGAGGATCGCCACAGATGGCGCGCCGGGGCGATCGTCCTCTTCGACGAAATCCCGGCCCAGGAACGGCGCCACGCGCAGGATCGCAAACGTGTTGGGCGTGATGTAGGTGCCACGCACGCGCTCCGCCGCCAGTTCCTCCTCGCTGATGTTCATCGTGCTGTTCTGGTCGGCGATCAGGCCCTCGAACGAGGTTGCGGATGCGCGCCAGTCGAGAAAATCGGCGTACGACACTCGCCCATCGTCGCGGCCCTGCGCGTCGATGAGCCGCGGGTCGACCAGTCGTTCGGAATCCTCGAACGGTAGCGGCCGGAACAGCGCCGTGTTCATGATCGTGAACACGGAATTGTTGATGCCGATGCCGATACCGAGTGCGAGGACCGCCGCGATCGTGAAGCGGCGATCTTTCGCCAGCATGCGCGCGCCGAACCGGACGTCCTGCGTGATGTCCTGGAGCCACGGCCAGACCCACACGTCGCGCGACCGCTCGCGCGCCAGCAGGTCATTGCCGAGCGCGCGCTGCGTGTCCGCGGGCAGATCGCGCTCGCTCACGCCATCGGCGCGCAGCTCGGCCGCCTTCATCTGCCGGTGGAACTCGAGCTCCTCGGCAAGGTCGTCTTCCTGCCGCCGCCTGGTGATCAGAAACCACAACTGGCGAAGCAGTCGCATGGCTAGGTAGCTCGCAACACCTTGTGAATCGCCACGATCATGCGGTCGAACTCCTCCACTTCAACCGCGAAGCGCTTCTTTCCCGCGGCCGTGAGCGTGTAATAGCGCGCGCGGCGGTTGTTCTCGGACGTGCCCCACTCCGCCTTGACCCAGCCGTTCAACAACAGCCGCTGCAACGCCGGATACAGCGAGCTCTCGCCCACCTGCAGGACAGCGTCTGATTGCGTGCGGAGGAGCTGCGCGATGCCGTAGCCGTGCATGGCGCCGGCGCGGAGGCAGCGCAGGATCAGGAGATCGAGCGTGCCGGGCAGAAGATCAGGTGACTCTCCCATCGTTTGTCGACGGGAGTATCCCTCGACAGACGATGGGAGTCAACCCCTTGAAGTGTGACGGATAACCTGCCGGTGATCTTACGACGACGGCAGCTGAAGCGTTGCGCGGAGGCCGCCCATTGGCGAAGTGCCAAGCGCGATCGAACCGCCATAGAGCTCGACCAAGTCGCGCACGATGGCGAGACCGAGGCCGGAGCCTGGCGCCGCCTCGTCCGCTCTCACGCCACGTTGCAGTACCGTCTCCCTCAGTGACGGGTCCAACCCGAGCCCATCGTCATCGACCGTGATCTCGAGCCGGCCGTCCACGATGCGCGTGCGGATGTCGACACGCGACCTGGCCCACTTGCAGGCGTTATCCACGAGGTTGCCCAGCATCTCCTCGAGGTCTTCGCGCTGCACGCGGGCGAAATGCTCGTGCGAGCCGTCAACGTCGATCGCCAGTTTGCGGTCGGCATGCAGCGTCATCATCGTGCGCGCCAGCGCGTCGGCTGACGTCAACACGTGAGAACGCGCACCGGCCGTTCCTCCTGACGCCGACGCGCGGGCTTGCGCGAGGTGGTAGTCCACCTGCCGCCGCATCCGTTCGACTTGCTGCGTGATCGCAGCCGCCAGTTCCGTCTGGCCCGCCGCCCTGGCGCTTTCAGCGTGCTGATAGAGAATCGCCAGCGGGGTCTTCAACCCGTGCGCGAGGTCACCCGCCTTGCTCAGCGCCCGCGCCAGCCGCTCCTCGCGATCGGCCAGCAGGCTGTTGAGATCGTTGATCAGCGGCACGACTTCAGCGGGATACTCGCCTTCGAGTCGTCGATCGCGGCCCGCCTTCACGCTCACCAACCGTTCGCGGAGCACGTCGAAGGAGCTCAATCCGCGCCCGACCAGCAGCAGGCCGATGCCCAGGCAGATCACGATCGCCACGCCGAGCAGCTCCAGGTGCGTAAAGATCTGATGAAATAGAAAAGGGGCCCGCGGGTTCTGGTTGAACAGGTGCGTCAGCACCATGCCGGCGGCGATGAAGAGCGCCGCCATCCAGAACACCGCGCCGATGAAGATGCGGGCCCGCAACGACAGGATCGTCTTCACGGGCGAGCCTCGATTCGATAGCCCATGCCGCGGACGGTTTCAATGAACGACGTGCCGAGCTTGCGGCGTAGCCGCGCGATGAACACTTCGACGGTATTCGAATCGCGGTCGAAACCCTGCGAGTAGATGTGTTCGGTCAATTCGCTTTGCGACACGATCCGCCCGCGATGGTGCATCAGGTACGACAAGACGCGGAATTCGTGCCCGGTGAGCTTGACGGGGACGCCGTCAACGGTGACGCGCGAGACGCGGGGATCGAGCACCACGTTGCCGCAACGCAACTCGGGTGTGACCTGGCCTGAGGATCGTCGAATCAGCGCGCGCACACGCGCCAGCACTTCTTCGATCTGGAACGGCTTGGCCATGTAATCGTCGGCGCCGCCGTCGATGCCCTGCACCTTCTCGTGCCAGCTGCCGCGCGCGGTCAACACCAGCACCGGCGTGGCGATCCCTGCTTCGCGCCAATGCCTCAGCACCGTCAGGCCATCCATCTTCGGCAGGCCCAGGTCGAGCACCACCGCGTCGTATCCCTCGGTTCGTCCCAGGAACTCCGCCTTCTCGCCGTCGCCCGCAACGTCGACGGCATAGCCCACCTCACCCAGCACGCGGCTAAGTTGTTCAGCCAGAACGACTTCGTCTTCGACGAT
>CAZEMI010000185.1:0-40510 GCA_964513235.1 uncultured Acidobacterium sp. | reverse complement strand
GAGGGCTATCACCAGCCGGCGCCGCGGCTGGCCGTTCCCGTCGGCGGTGAGTCGGTGACCGCGGCGCTCAATCTCGGCGTGCACTTGATGTGGCGCGCCGGCCGCGCCACCGATCACGACGCGGTGATCGGGCGCAAGCTGGCGCACATTTTCGGCGGCGGCAATGTGCCGCATGCCACGACGGTGACCGAGCAATATCTGCTGGATCTCGAGCGCGAGGCCTTCATGAGCCTGCTCGGCGAACGCAAGACGCTGGAACGGATTCAGCACACGCTGAAGACCGGAAAGCCGCTCAGAAACTGACGGGAAGTGATGCTTGTCGGGAAGTGATGCTTGTCGGGAAATGATTGATACCGGGTCGGGAATGCCAATCGTGTTGATCCCTGGCCTTCAAGGCCGGTGGGAATGGATGCGTCCGACCGTGGACGCGCTGGCGAAGCACTATCGCGTGATCACGTTCTCGCTGTGCGACGAGCGCACCAGTCCGTTTCCCTGCGATCCCGGCAAGGCGTTCGACAATTACCTCGAGCAGGTCGATCTCGCGCTCGACCGGGCCGGCGTCGAGCGGGCGATCATCGCCGGCGTCTCGTACGGCGGTTTGATTGCGAGTGAGTTTGCGGCGCGGCGGCAGCGCCGCGTCACCGGGCTGGTCCTGGCCTCCGCGCTGCACAAGACGTGGCGGCCCGATCGGCGGCAGCAGCGTTTCCTTCGCGCCCCGCGACTGATGTCTCCCGTGTTCGTGGCCACCGCGCCGGGACGGATGAGTGCCGAAGTGGCGGCCGCCCTTCCACGGATCGGCGACCGGTTGCGATTCAAGGCGAGCCAGGGCGCGCGCGTGGCGCTGGCGATGGCGTCGCCGTCGAAGATGGCGCGCCGGGTGGCATGGGCCACCGGGCATCACTACGCCGACCCGCACTCGGTGACGGCGCCCGCCCTGGTCGTCACCGGCGAACCAGGATTGGATCGCATCGTCCCGGTGGACGTCACGCGTCGGTACCTGGAAGACCTCGATTCCGCGCAACACGTGGTACTCAAACATACCGGCCATCTCGGGACCGTGACCCGGCCCAACGAGTTTGCCGACGTGCTTGGAAGGTTTGTGGATGCCGTCAGACGTTCTGCGTGAGATCGCGGGCCCGGCGGGCCCGCTCGAGGCGCTGCTCGATGTGCCCGAGAGCGAGCCGCGCGCGGTGGCGGTGTTCGGTCATCCGCATCCGCTGCATGGCGGCACGATGCACACCAAGGCGCTGTATCAGGCCGCGAAGGCCATGCCGCGCATCGGCGTCGCGGCGCTCCGCTTCAATTTCCGCGGCGTCGGCAGAAGTGCCGGGACGTTTGATTCCGGCCCGGGCGAAAAAGAGGACTTCAGCGCTGCCGTCTCGTTCGTGCACGATCGGTATCCCGATCTGCCGATCTGGGCGGCGGGTATGTCGTTCGGATCCTGGGTGGCGATGACCGTTGGCGCCGAAGACGCGCGGGTCTCGTTGCTGCTCGGGATTGCGCCACCAGTTGATCGCTACGATTTCGATGGGCTCCGCACCTGCACGCTGCCGAAGTTCATCGTGCACGGCGAAAGCGACGAGCTGATCTCGATCAAGGAGATTCGCAAGTTCTACGCGCAGCTGCCGGAGCCCAAGGAGCTGGTGACCATCGAGGACGCCAATCACTTGTTCGAAGGCAAGACATCGCTGGTCGGAGAGGCCGTCGAGGATCTCCTCGCGGACTTCAACACAGTAAGGACCTAACCATGCAGGACGCAGTCATCGTTTCCGCCGTTCGTACCGCGGTCGGCAAGGCGCCGAAAGGCACGCTGAGCGTGATGCGGCCCGACGAGCTCGCCGCCACCGCCATCAGGAGCGCGATGGAGCGAGTGCCGCAACTCGAGGCCGCCGCCATCGACGACGTGATTCTTGGCTGCGCGATGCCTGAGGGCGAACAGGGCCTGAACGTCGCGCGCATCGCAAGCCTGCGCGCCGGCCTGCCGGTCGAGGCTTCCGCGGTCACCGTCAACCGTTTCTGCTCGTCGGGCCTGCAGGCGATTGCCTACGGCGCCGAGCGCATCATGCTTGGCCAGGGCCGCGCCGTCGTCGCCGGCGGCACCGAGTCGATGAGCATGGTGCCGATGGGCGGCAACAAGGTGTCGCCGAATCCGCAGCTGGTCTCGAGCTATCCGGACGTCTACCTCAGCACGGGTCTGGTGGCCGAGAATCACGCCCGCGAATCGAGCATCTCGCGCGCCGCGCAGGATGAGTTCGCGCTGAAGAGCCATCAGCGCGCCATCAAGGCGATCGACGAGGGGCGTTTCAAGAACGAGATTGTTCCGCTCACCGTGCGCACGGTGCAGTCGAATGGCACGAGGCCCACGGTGAAAGAATTCACGTTCGACACCGACGAGGGCCCACGCCGCGATACGTCGCTTGACGTGCTGGCGAAGCTGAAGCCCGCGTTTCACGTCAGCGGCACGGTGACGGCCGGCAATTCCTCGCAGACCAGCGACGGCGCCGCCGCGGTGATCGTGACCTCCGCCGAGCTCGCCAAAGAGCGCGGCCTGACGCCGCTGGCGCGCTTCGTCGGCTTCGCCACGGCGGGCGTGGCGCCGGAGCTCTTCGGCATCGGACCGGTGCCGGCGATCAGGAAGGTTTTGAAGCAGACCGGGCTGACGCTCGATCAGATCGACCTGATCGAGCTCAACGAGGCGTTCGCGGCACAGGCGCTGGCGTGCATGAAGGCGCTCGATCTCGACCCTGACAAGGTCAACGTCAACGGCGGCGCCATCGCGCTCGGCCATCCCCTGGGGTGCACCGGTGCGAAGCTCACGGCAACGCTGGTCAACGAGATGCACCGCCGCAAGTCGACCTACGGCATGGTCACGATGTGCGTTGGTGGGGGAATGGGCGCGGCAGGAATCTTCGAGAGACTGTGATCCACGGATGACACGGATGACCGGATAACTGGAGACGACGATGGCAACGGCAACGAGCGAGACAACGGTTAAAGGCGGCGCGTGGCTGATCGCGGAGACCGATCCGTCGGCGGTGATGACGCCGGAGCGGATCACCGAAGAACATGAGCTGATCCGGCAGACCGCCGGCGAGTTCATCAACGGCGAGGTGATCCCGGTCAACGATCGCCTGGAGCAGAAGGACTGGACGCTGCAACGCGAGCTGGTGAAGAAATGCGGCAGCCTCGGCCTGCTGGGCACCAACATTCCCGAAGCCTACGGCGGCGTTGACCTCGACAAGATCGCGACGCTGATCGTCTCCGAAAAAATCGCCGAGCACGCCTCCTTTGCCGCCACGTTCGGCGCGCAGGCAAACCTCACGATTCTCCCGATCTACATGTTCGGCACCGAAGCGCAACGGCAGAAATATCTGCCCGGCCTGGTCTCGGGCGAGCTGGTCGGGTCGTATTGCCTCAGCGAATCCGGCTCGGGCTCCGACGCGCTCGCGGCCAAGACCCGCGCCGTGACGCAGCCCGATGGCAGCTTCGTGATCTCCGGCGAGAAAATGTGGATCACCAACGGCGGTTTCTCCGACGTCTACATCGTGTTCGCGAAGGTCGTTGACGGCGACCCTTCGACAGGCTCAGGGTCGGCCCGAGCGGAGTCGAGGGCCGAGCACTTCACGGCGTTCCTCATCGAGCGCAAATGGGCCGGCGTGTCGAGCGGCAATGAAGAGCACAAGCTCGGCCTGCACGGTTCCTCGACCACGCCGGTGATTCTGCAGGAAGTGAAGGTGCCGGCCGATGCCGTGCTCGGCGAGATTGGGAAGGGCCACAAGGTGGCCTTCAATGTGCTGAACTTCGGGCGTTTCAAGCTCGGGGCGATGTGCTCGGGCGGCGCCAAGCGCACCATCCAGGAAGCGGCCAAGTATGCGGCGGCGCGCAAGCAGTTTGGCGTGCCGATTGCCACCTTCGGCGCCATCAAGCACAAGCTCGGCGAGATGACCGCGCGGCAGTACGCGCTCGAGAGCATGATGTATCGCACCGCGGGGCTGATCGATCAGCGCATCGCCGCGACCCCTGACCGGAAGGCGGACGATCCCGCGCCGATGCTGCAGGCCCTCGAGGAATTCGCGGTGGAAGCGTCGATCGCGAAGGTGCTCGGCAGCGAGACGATCGACTACATCATCGACGAGAACCTGCAGATCCACGGCGGCAACGGCTTCGTGCGCGACTACCCCGCCGAAGGCCACTACCGCGATGCGCGCGTCAACCGCATCTTCGAAGGCACCAACGAGATCAATCGCCTGCTGATCCCCGGCATGCTGATGAAGAAAGCGCTCAAGGGCGAGCTGCCGCTGCTGGCGGCGGCCAAGGCGCTGCAGGACGAGATCATGAGCCCGTCGATGAGCGTTCCAGACGACGGCGATGGCGTGCTCACGGCTGAATCCCGCGCCTGCGTCACGTTCAAGAAGGTGGTGCTGATGGTCGCGGGCACGGCGATGCAGCGCTTCGGGACCAAGCTCGAACAGGAACAGGAAGTGCTCAGCTACCTCGCCGACATCCTGATCGACACCTACGCCGCCGAGAGCGCGGTGCTGCGCGCGAAGGCCGCGTTGACGGGCATGGCGCCGAACGCGGAGCTGCACCAGGCCGCGGCGCGCGTGACGGTGAACGAAGCCGCCGGCCGGATCGAGCTCGCGGCGCGGAGTGCGCTGGCGGCGATGGCCGACGGCGACGTGTTGCGGACGCAGCTGGCCGCATTGCGGCGGCTGATGAAGATTACGCCGGTGAATACGGTGGTGATGCGCCGACAGCTCGCCGACGCCACCGTCGCGAGGGGGCAGTACATTTTTTAGCGCTGAAAAAGATAGGTGGCTTTCACGACCAGCTGCCTATCTTTCCTTCCAAACATGTCCGCCGGCAGCCCGGTCTGCGACAGGTCGTTGTAGACGATGTAGATGTCGCTGCCTGGCCGATAGATGAAGTTGAACCGGACGTTGTTCGACACCTCGTTGGTCAACGAGTTGTATTGCGTCAGGCTGCGCACCGTCATCCGCGGCGAGAACGTGTAGTCCAGGCGCAGCATCGACAGGTTCACCAGGAAATCACCCCACGGCATCCGCACGTCGTTGCGGTTGTATTGCACCTCGGCCGAGAACTGGCTCGTCGCCCGGACGCCGGCTGCCGCGGACAGATTCAGTCGAGTGCCGTCGTAGAACTGTACCGGCGACACGGTCACGCGCTCGTAGATGCGCCGTCCCGGACTGCTGTTCACGGTGAAGTACCACTCGTGCATGTCGTACGAGCCGGCGGGAATGACCACGTCGGGCCTGATCCGAAACGGCACCTCGAGCACATCCAGCGTCTTCTGGTAGAACACGTTGATGAACGTGTCGTCGCGCAGCGTAGTGCCCAGCATCAGGTGATGATTCCGGTAGACGAGCCGATTGGCCTGGTCGGTCGTGTAGGTGAGGACGTACATCGGCTCGAACAACTTGACGCGGCCGGTGTTCGGCCGCGGTGTCGGGCTGAAGTAGGCCTTGGTGGTGCGAATGCCGGTGCGCTGCACGAACCCCGCCTCGGCGTTGAAGTTGTCCTGCACGTCGAGATAGTTCAGCCACAGGTTCCACTGCGGCGCGCGATAGGCGATGCGTCCGTAGAAGGCCATGTCCTTGCCGTCCATGCCCGGGGTTTGCGTCTTGGCAAGGTAGCTGTTGATCTGCAGGTTGGCGCTCGGTGCGAGGTTCGCGTCGACCCCCATCGTCCGATTGAAATGCGAGCTGCCGCCGACGCTGTCCTTGTTGATGAAGATCGCGCCCACGCGGGAGCGCCGGAATACGTCGCGGCTATAACGGCCGACGAAGAAGTTATCACCAGGCTTGCCGAACGCATCATCGGTCTGGATGTCGAGCACGCCGATGTTGTTCTTGCCCGACTTGCCGGCCACGCGGACGCCGCCGGCAATCGGAATCGGCGTGCCGGAATCCGACAGGCCGATGCGGCGGCTGAAGAACAAATCCGTCTGGACCTGCGCCGAGGTAAACGAGCTGCCGGTGCCCATGGTGAAGAAGTTCGAATTCTCGAGGAAGAAGTCGCGTTTCTCGGGATAGAACAGGCCGAACCGGGTCAGGTTGACTTGTTGCTCGTCGACTTCCACCTGCGCGAAGTCGGTATTGAAGGTGACGTCCATGTTGAGGCCCGCCGTCAGGCCGTAACGGGCATCAAGACCGATGTCACGGATCGCGTCGGTCGCGCGCGACGTGGCGCTGGCGCGCACATCGTGGACCCCGCCGACGAAAAACGGCTTCAGGCGCAGATCGAGGCCACGTGAGATGCCAGACAGGCCGTGCAGCTCGCCGGCCAGGCTCACGCGCGTCAGCGTGTAGGCCTTGGGAATCGGCGCCCAGAGCACGCTCTCGTTCTTGCGGCGGATGTGGCGCTGAAAGTTGACGCCCCACACCTGCACGTCGCTCGGCACGAACCGCACCGTGCTGAACGGAATCTCGATCTCGGCGGTCCAGCCCTGATCGTCGATGCGCGCCGCCGCGTCCCACACGCCGTCCCAGTTGCGATTGACGTTCGCGGTGGTGCCGCGGCCGCCGCCCTCGCCTTCGTCGAAGATCTGCTGTTCGAGCTTGGCGCCCAGCGGCGTGGTGAGGAACATGTAGCCGTTCCGCGAATCGTGGAAGGTGTCGAGGATGACCTGGAAGTTGTCCTCATCGAACAACCGATCCGCATCGCGCCGCATCTCGGTGGCAGTGACAGCAAGCGATCCGTAAGCGCGAACGCCGATATAAAGGTGACCTTCGTCGTAGAGGATGCGAACCTCGGTGCGATCGGAGGCGGGTAATCCCTCCTGCGGCTCCTGCTGCACGAACCGATCGACGATGGGAGCCGACTGCCAATCGGCCTCGTCGAGGATGCCATCGACCTTGAGCGATTGCGCGGCACGAACGGCGCGCGCCACGGCTTTCTCGGTTGGCAACGCGTTGTCGCTGGTGATCGCCGGCTTGGCCGTGGGCGGGTGCTGATGCTCCTGGGCTGCCGCCGGCACCGTACACGAGAGCAACAACGCACCGATGAAGGTGCCGGAAGCGACCGAACGCAGACGAATCATCGCTGCTATCCAGTGTAAGCGGTTATTCACCCGCGGGTCACGGCGCCCGGAAGACGACGCGTCCGCGAACCATTGTCAGCTCGCACCGCATGTCCTTGAGTTGATCGGCCGGGATCGCATACGGACTGCGATCCCACACCGCGAGGTCGGCGTCCTTGCCGGCCTCGATGGTCCCGACCCGATCGTCGAGAAACATCGTGCGCGCCGCCCAGGCGGTGTACGACCGCAGGGCCGTCCGCACATTGACGGCCTCGTTCATTCCGAAAGGTGTCGCGCCGTGGGTACCGTTCAAGGTGCGGCGCGCCACTGACGCCCACACGCCATAGCGGGCGGCGAAGGGCGTGACCGGATAGTCCGAGCCACCGCCCCACTGCACGCCCTTGCGAACAAAGGTCTGGAACGGCTTCAGTCGCAGGTTGCGCTGTGGGCCGAGGTTGCCTGCGTAGTTGTCGCCAATCCACCACATGAAGCTCGCTGAGGCCTCGGGATACGCGGCGTCGTAGTCGCGCTGCAGCCTCGCCATCGCATCGATCGCGCGATCGGTCGGAGTGTTGGCATGAATCAATCCATGGCGAAGCCCGCGCGTCGGAGTGGCCTTTAACGCTTCGTCATAGGTATCGACCACCCAATCGATGGCGCGATCGCCGATGGCGTGCGTGCTCACGTGAACGCCGGCGTTGTGCAGCTCGGTAACGATCTGGCGATACGCGGCCGGATCGGTCGACGGATAACCGGTGTTGCCCTTGTCGATCTCGTTCAGGTTCTTGTTCCAGTCCTCGTACATCCAGGCGGTTCGCGCACCGCCGCTGCCGTCCATGAACATCTTCACGCCGCCCGACACCAGCATGCCGCCCGCGGCCAGGCCGGCCTGCCGCGGGTTGGCCTTCACTCGTGCCATCACCGCCGCGCGATCCTCGAGCCGCCGGGCGCCCGACCAGAGCGCAAACACCCGCACCGTGAGGTGTCCCTCCGACAACAGTTCCTGGTAGAGCTCCCACTTCGCAGGACCGATGCCGGGATCCTTCGCGCCGGTCATGCCTTCCCGATTGAAGTCACGGACGATCTGGGCAATCCCCTGCTTCTGTTGATCGCGCGACAGCGGCGGCACGAGCTTGCTGACCAGCCCCATCGCCGATTCTTTGAACACGCCGGTGGGTGCGCCGGCCGGTGTGCGATCGATCGTGCCCGCGGGAGGATCGGGCGTTGCCGCGCGAATCTCGGCCAGCTTCATCGCGTAGGTGTTGGCGACGCCGTAGTGGCCGGTAGTGTGCGTGAGCCACACCGGATTGTTGGGCGCAACGGCGTCGAGATCCGCGGCCGTGATGTAGCGCCGCTCAGAGTATTTGCCCTCGTCCCAGCCGCGGCCGCGAATCCATTCCCCCGGCTTGAGCGTGGCGACCTGCGCCGCGACGCGTTTCTTCGCCTCTTCGATCGAGGTCACGGCGGCATCGCCGAGATTCACCGCGAACAGCGCGTCGGCCGCGGAGAAGTGCACGTGCGAATCGATGAGACCCGGAGTGACGGCACGGCCGCGAAGATCGATCACTTCCGTGTTCGCGCCTGCCATCGCCTTGATCTCGGCCGTCGTCCCCACCGCGGTGATCTTTCCGGCGGTGATGGCCACCGCCTGCGCCACCGAGTCGGTCCGATCGACGGTCAGCACCGCGCCGTTGATCAAGACGATATCAACCGGCGTCTGAGTGCGTGGCTGCACCACCGTGCCAAGCACGGCAAACGCGAACCCGACAGCCAGATGCCTTACCCTGCTTTGCATCTTGTTTTTAACTTTTAACTTTTAACTTTTAACTTTTTCCTGAGCCGCCAGCACCGCGGGGATCGTTTCGCCGACCGTGTTGACGATGCGATCGATCTGCGCGTCGGTGGTCACGAGCGGCGGCGCCAGGCAGATGCAGTCCATGGCCACGCGCGTGTAGAGCCCCCGATCGAGGAGCGCATCGGTCAACTTCTGCGTGAGACCCGCTTCCGGCGGGAACTGTTGTTTCGTGGTCTTGTCGGACACGATCTCGACCGCCGCCATCAGGCCGAGGCCGCGGACGTTGCCGACGCCGTCCATCGACTCGAGGCGGCGCAGCCCGCGCAGCAATCGATCGCCGGAGCTTGCAGCGCGTTCGATAAGGCGCTCGCGCTCGAGGATGTCGATATTGGCCAGCGCCACGGCGCAACAGGTGGGATGTCCCGAGTAGGTAAAGGCATGCATCCACCGCTGGCCCGGAGGCACGCCGTTGATCACTTCGCGAATGGCATCCGACACGCCGATGCCGCCGAGCGGGATGTAGCCGCTGGTGATCCCCTTCGCGAATTGCATGATGTCGGGTTCGATGCCGTAATGCTCCAGCCCGAACCAGCGTCCCGTGCGCCCAAAGCCGGTGATGACTTCGTCAGCGATCAGCAGCACGTCGTGCTTCGAGCAGATCTCACGAATGCGGGCGAAGTAATCCGGCGGCGGCACGATCACCCCACCCGCGCCCTGCACGGGCTCCGCGATAAACGCCGCCACCGTGTCGGGCCCTTCGCGGAGGATGGCCTCCTCCAATTGATTGGCGGCGGCCACGCCGACGCTGATGCCGGGGTCGGGACTCTTGAAGCGATAGGGATCGGGCGCGTCGATATGGAGGAAGCCGGGCGTGCGCGGCTCGAACATCGGCCAGAACGCGGACAGGCCGGTGGCGCTCATCGCCGCCAGCGTGAGGCCGTGATAGGCGCGCCGCCGTGAGATCACCTTGATCTTGTCCGGCTTACCGCGCGCCTTCCAGTAGAACCGCGCCGTCTTGAACGAGGTCTCCGACGCCTCGGCGCCGCCGCTGGTAAAGAAGAAGGTGTTGATCGACGGATAGACGAGGCCACTCAAGCGCTCGGCAAGCGCGATGGCCGGCTCGTTGCTGCCGCCGGCGTAGGCCGAATGGAACGCCAGCGTGCTCATCTGCTTTCGCGCCGCCTCGCCGAGCTCGTGCCGGCCGTGGCCGATGTTGACGTTCCACAGTCCCGACAGGCCATCGATGTACTCGCGCCCGGTCGCGTCCTTGATAATCGCGCCCTCACCCGAGACCCACACGCGCGCGCTCTTGTAAGACGAGGGGTGATGCAGCGGATGCATCAGGTGCGCGCGATCGGTCTCAAGTGACGTGTTCTGGCTCATCTCGGCCGGCTCCTTGACCGGGTCAATCAGTGCTGGCCGGGGCGGCGTTGCAGGTTCTGCAGCCGTACCTCCGCCAAATCCTTCACGGGAAGTCCGTCCTCGGTGATCAGCGCCATGCTTGCCGCGGCGGCACGCCAGGCCGCCTCGGCTTCGGCGTTGTTGCCCATGCGCTCCGCGGCAAGCCCGAGCAGGTAGTGCACGGTGCCGGCAGACACGCCGGGACCATCGTTCAACTTCACGCGTTGCAGCTCGAGCCGGGCTGCCGACCAGGCGCCGACGCGCGCGAGCGCCACCGCGAGATTGAGCCGCATCACCGAATCGGTCATCGGATCGCCAGGTTGATCCAGCCGGCCGCGCAAGTCGACGAGGATCTTGTTGACGAGCAGCGACTGATCGTTGAGGCCGATCAACCGCGGCGTCATGAACACCTTGACGTCGGCTTTCTTCGCGGCGCCGGCCCGGTTTTTCAGGTCGAGCGTCATGTCCTCGTCGCCCTTGCGACCGGCCAGCAGGGTCGTCAGCGCGGCGGCATCGGGCACCGGCTGCGAGTTGGCGCGCAACACCACATCGCCGGGCTGAACGCCGGCTTTCGCGGCCGGGCCATTCGGATCCACGGCCACGACCACCGGACCTTCGAGATCGGCGACGTCAACCACGGTCACACCGAGGGTGGGCTTGAAGAACGACAGTCCGCGATCGAGCCGGCCGACCGCGCGGGCCGAGGCGTCGGGGCTGTCGAGATCGATCTCGATCACGTCGGGATCCGCGCTGCCCGAGGCCAGCAACGACACGACGAGGCGGTTGCGATTGGTCGGCGACGGCACGGTGACGGAGGCAATGCCCTGCGCTTCGAATTGGCGGGCCAGCCGTGCCGACAAATCGCCGCGCATCACGGTATTCACTTCGGCGGCGGTGCCAAGGGGTCGCTTGTTGGCGTCAAACGCCAGCCAGTCCTGCGGCAGCTTGTCGGCGGCGAGCGCTTTCGATGCCACCTCGGCCGGCGGCGCGAACAGGGTGACGCTCTGCGACGATTGGAATTGCTTCTCCACGGTCAGGCGCAAATCGGTATTGAGTGCGGCGGGACCGCTCGCCGAGACCAGCGCAAATGCGGGCCGCAGCGTGCCTTCGACGTTGATCTTCTGGCCGGTGCGCGCGTCGATGCGCTGGAAGAAACGCCCGGAACCGGACTTCAGCTCCACGAGGTGCTGACCTTCGCACACGTCCGGAATGGTGATCGGCGCCACGCCACGCTGCAAGCCGTCGACGAGCACCAGCGTGCCCGGCTGGTTCGACGTCACCGACATCGCGGCCACCGCCGGATCGAGCTTGACCGGGTCGAGCACGTAGTCGGCGAGTTGCTCGACGTTCTGCTGCCGCTGCGTAGTGACGTAGCAATTCCTGCGGAACGTGATGTTATGCGCGCCGATCGGAAGTTCCATGACCGTGAGCACCGCCGACAGCTCCGACGCGGGCACGCCCGCGCGCGCGGCACGCTCCGCGTACTCGGCCGGCGGCGGACCCGGCCTCGTGGTGCCGTGAGAAATGCCATCGATAACCACTTCGACGCCCGGGGGAGCAGTCACGAACTTGAAGACCGTGGCAACGCGTTCGAGCGCCAGGGCATCCACCACCGTGGCGGCGCCGGCGACCGCGGTGAACGGATGCGTGGTGGCCCGGTAGCCGATCCTCGAGACCGACAAGGTGTGATCGCCCACGGCGATCGGCATCGTTCCCGAGGCCGGCACGCGGTTGCCATCGAGGAGAACGTCGGCGTCGGCGGGCGTAATCGTCAGCTGCAGCTCGGTGACCGTCGTCTTCAACACCTCGTCGAACATCGCGACGATGCGCGGCGACAGCTGGCCCGAAAGTACGTACGCGGGGTCGGCCTTCAGCAGCGACACGAAATCGGCGCGCGCCTCCACTTCCTTGCCGAGGCCAAACAACGCGCGGGCGCGCATGTCGTAGGCCGCCGGCATGAGCAGCCGGGCTTCGGGCGTCGGCCGCGCTTCAATGGCGCCGATCGCCGAGTCGAGCGCCTTGACGGTGTTCTCGTAATCGAGCTGCTCGAGCGAGACGCGTGCCTGATCGACCAGGCCTTTGACGTTGGACAGCTGATCGCCCGTCTGTGCCAGGGCTGTCAATGACGAGACGATGATGAATGCGCCCAGCACGACGACCGTAGGCACCCTACGCACCGTACGCACTATGGGCACCTTGGTCTTCACTGGTAGACCTGAATTCGTTTTGCCCGTTCATCGAAGATATAGAGCCGGCCGGCCCCGTCAACACCGAGTGCGCGGGCGCGGGTAAATGCGCCGGGCGACTTCTCCGCAATCGTGAAGTTCGTCACCAGCCGATTGCGCGGGCCGAACACCAGCACCGAGGCCTTGCCGCGATCGAGCACGTACAGGTAGCCAAGCCGATCGTAGGCGAGGTCGACCGGCTCATCGAGCTGATAGTTGGGCCCCTTGGCGAGAATGCGCGACAACGGCTTGCCGTCACGATCGAGAATGTTGATCGCCTTCGCATCCTTGTCGATCATCGCCACATCGTCGAGGGCGTTCACCGCCAGGCGTTCGGTGTTGATCGACGGCACGAATGGACCGAGATAGCGGCCGTCCGGGCCGTAGCGGATCACCGTCTTCTCCTTCTTGTCCACCACGATGCGGTGACCGGTCGAGGAGAGCACCACCACCGACGGGATTTCCTCGAGCGGCTTGGGCGGCTTCGGCGCCACCTGCGGCACCGTCAGCGCGGTCGTGGCCATGCGCTCAGTGTGGAGGCTGCCCTCCCGCGCAAACACGACCCGATTCGATTCGTCGAGGAAGAAGGCCGAGGGCTTGTTGGCCGTCACCGTCGACGACAGCGTGCCCTTGGCGGCGTCGAACAGCGCGATGCCCTTGCTGTGGCCGAGCAGGATTCGGCTGAAGCCGTCCACGCGAATGCCCACCACATCGTCAAAGTTGGCGCGCTCGTCGCCGATCGAGCGGCCGCTGAACGCAAACGCGGGTGCGGCCGGCGCCCGCACGTGCAGCCGATAGAGGATCGAGTTGATGTTGAGCGCGGTTTGCGCCTCGCGGCTCTGCGGCATCATCTGCCGCACGCGTTGCACCTCCGGCAGCGCCGCGGGAGCACGATCGGCCAGCACCAGGCAGTAGCCGGCGGCGAGATTCGCTCGTGCCGCCCAAGGCGAGCCCGGATACGACGCCGAGACGCGCCGATAGCGATCGAGCGCGTCTTCGTACCGGCGCACGAGCCGCAGGGCCTCGCCGGCGTAGAAACCTGCCGCCGGCACGGCATCGTTTCCGGGGAACAATCGCTCCACACGCTCGAAGCTCGCCACGGCCGCGTCCACCTCACTGGCACTGCGGCCCGTGGCCATCGCGACGCGCCCGCCGAGCACGTGCGCCATCGGCGCAGAGTCGGTGTCGGGATAGATCTTCAATAGCTGATCGACCGCCGACTGGGTGGCGGCGAGGTCTTGCGCGATGTCGAGTTGATACATCGCAATCTGCAGCAAGGCGTTATCGGCCACCTGGCTCTTGGGGAATGAATCGATGATGGCCTGGAAATCCTTCAACGCTTCGGTGTAGCGCTGGCCATTCAGGAAGGTCATGCCGCTCTCGAGCTGGCGGCGAGGGAGATCCTCGCCCGATTGCCCGCCTTCGCTGCCGTAGGCAGCTACGGCGAGGTCACGCCATAGCTCGCCTGAATCGATGCGAGCGGAGGCGGACGCGGCCAGCCGTCCAACGGCCAGCACGACCAACGCGACGACGACGCGGGTGGAAAACTTCGTCATGCGGTCACTTGAACTCCGCCCGCGCCGGACGACCTTGCGTCACGGTGACATGCTGCACGGGGTTCTGGTTATCGGGACACACCAGCGTCACGCGGTGCTCGCCGACCACGGCATTGCGCGGCGGCCACGGTCCATACCCGACGTCCGACTTGCCGATCATCGCCTTGCACTCGCCGCGCGTAGCCCGAATCTCGATGCGTCCAAGCGCGGGCGCCGAGATCTCGAATCGCCGATCGTCGCCACCATCAACCCTGATCTGTTGCTCGAGAAAGACGTCGGACGCCACGAGGCGAAGGGTCTTGCCGTTCGATTGCAGCGGCAGTTGGTGTGACCTGGCCGCGGATGAGAGCAGCCGCGGGCCATCCCACACTTCAAAGGGATAGGTGCCCGAAATCGTGACGGCGACATTCGCCGGCGCACTCTTCACTGGCGGGGGGGCCACCACGGGCTCAGGCGCCGGGGCCGCATCCTTCTTGACCGGTGGTGGCTCGGAGGTCTTCTTCGCGACCACTGCAGGGGCCACGGGCTTCTCAGTGGCGGGAGCCGGCGTCGTTACGGGCGGATTCGCCGTCGTGGCTGGAGGCGGCGCCGCCGCGGCCGGCTCGACCGCGGGTTGGGCCGTCGCGAGACGTGACGCGCCGGCGACCGGACCTGGCGCTGCCGCCGCGGGAGCCTCTTGCCGCAGCATCGGATAACCGATCGCCGCCGCCACAATCACCACGGCCGCCGCCACGCCGATCATCCACATCTTCGGCTGCGACCGTTCGGCTGCAGACGCCGGAGGCGCGGGCGCAGGCTGCAAGGTCTTGTTGGCGAGCACGCCGTGATCCTGTTTTTGGCGGTCGTCGTGCAGCGCCTTGAGCACGTTCGTGCTCGCAAAGCGCGTCGCGTCCATCGGCGGCAGGTTCGAAAGCTGCTGCGTCTTGCGAATCAGTTGCAGCTCGCGCCCGAGCTCCTCGGCGGTCTGGTAACGCCGATCGCGATCCTTGTGCAGCGCGCGCGCCACCACTTCGGCCACCGCTTTCGGCATGCCCGGGATCAGCTGATCGATCGGCGGCGGTTCGTGCTTCAGGATGCCCATCACCACCGTCGTCAGCGCGTCGCCATCGAACGGTTTTTTCCCGGTCAGCAATTCAAACAGCAGCACGCCGGTGGACCACACGTCCGAACGGCCATCGAGATCCTGCGTGCCGGCGATCTGCTCCGGCGACATGTACGGGGCGCTGCCAAGCACGTCGCCCTGCCGCGTCAGCGTCGACGTTGCCAGTTTCGCGATGCCGAAGTCGAGCAGCTTGACGGTGCCGTCCTCGAGAATGAAGACGTTGGCGGGCTTCACATCGCGATGGACGATGCCCTGGGTGTGGGCGTAGCCAAGTCCGCTGCACAGCTGGGCCACCACGTCGAGCTTGTCGTCCAGCGTCAGCGACGGGTGCTGCTCCATCCGCGCGCTGAGCGGCAACCCGCGGAGAAACTCCATCACGATGTGCGGCTGCTGGTTCTCTTCCGCGAACTCGAAAATCGTGACGATGTTGCGGTGCTGGAGCTTGGCCACGGCCTTGGCTTCGCGATAGAAGCGCGGCCGCATCTGCTCGGTGTCTTCCGAAAAATCCGCGAGCATCACCTTGATCGCCACTTCGCGATCGAGGATTGGATCGAAGCCGCGGTACAGCACACCCATGCCGCCGCGGCCGACGCGCTCGAGAATCTGGTAACGCCCGATTTTGTCCGGCGTGGTGGCAGAGCTCATTGGGTCTTCTTGGTGGCGGAGACGTCCGCCAACTTGACTGTCGCCGCCTGGGACAGCCGTGTCTGATCCTCGAGGATCTTCGTCGGTGCCGCCTCACCCATATTGGTAAGGGCCCGATCGGCGAGCGGCACGTCCTTGAACGGCCCGACCTCGTCGACGTATCGCACCTGCAGATGGCCGATCTGCACCACGTCGCCGCTGTTCAGAACCGACTCTGGCGTCTTGACCCCGTTGACGAGGATGCCGTTGCGGCTGCCGAGGTCGCGCACCATGACGTCGCGCGGGCCGGCGTTGAACGCCGCGTGACGGCGCGACATCAATGGGTCGTTGGTCTCGCTGATGTCGCAGGCTGGATCGCGGCCCACGATCAAGGTGCCAACCAGCACCAGCTCCAGCGGCCGGCTGCCGCCGTTCACAATCAACCGGCGGCTCATACGCGCTCGCCTCCGGCCGCGCGCAGCAGTGCCACTTCGGCGAGCACGCGGTTATGCCAGGTTTGCAGCTCCGCCAGCGCCTCGGCCGCGCGCGCGGCATCGACCGATCCGAGGCCCTCGTACTCGAGGCCGGCCCGGGCGAACTCCGGAAACGCCGCCGCAAGGCTCGCGAGCGTCCGGTCGCATTCACGTTCCACGTCTGGAAGGCCGAGCCGCCGGCCGAGCCCGCGCCGTTCGGCGACCAGCGCTTCGAGATCGTGATAGCGGTCGAACGCCGCTTTCAACACCCGATCGACGTTGCCGCGCAGGCCCTGCCGCACTTGCGCGATCTCGGCGCGCAAATGGTTGATGCTTTGCTGCCGCAGATCCGGATCCTTCTCGAGGGCCTTGAGCACCGCCCGGCTCAGCGCCTCTGGGGCCGCGGCCACGCTGAGGGCCGGCGGCGGGTCCGCCACGACGGCGGCATTGGACGCGAATGGCGCGCGGCCGGTGAGCAGGTAATGAAAGACCGCGCCCGCCGAGAACACGTCCGACCGCTGGGAGGCGCCAAGTCCCTTCACTTGCTCCGGCGAGGCATACGCATCGGGGCGGCCGTCGCCGGCGCCGAAGTCGAGCAGCTTGACATGGCGATCGTCGGTCACGAACACGTGGCCGGGTTTGAGATGGCCGTGGATCATGCCGCGTTCGTGCGCGGCCTGCAGGCCGAGGCAGACCTGGTCCATCAGCTCGAGCCGCGCGTCGAGCGACCGGGCCGCGACGCTGCCACCGTTCTCGAGCGTCGCGCCTTCGAGCAGCTCCATCGCCACGTAGGGACGCCCGTCCTGCTCTCCGAGATCGAGAACGGACACGACGTTGGGATGCGCCACTTGTCCGGTCATTCTCGCCTGTTGATGCACTCGCAGATCTCCCGGAAAGCCGATCCGCACCGCGACACGTCGGGCGATGTGCTCCTCGACCGCCGCGTACACCTCGCCCATGGCGCCGCGCCCGATGCGCTCGCCGACGGCGTAACGCCCGACGCGCGTTGGATGGCTGTTGTCGTTGCTCACCCCGCGCGATTCCTCCAGAAATTGCAGTGGCCGGGGCAGAAGTATAGTCCGGGTCTCGCCCAGCCGGACGGCGAGGAATTGCGCAATCTGGCGCAGATCCAATACCAGACGTGAAATTTTGAGCAGCGAGAACCGTGTGATCATCCGACATCTTCCACGGCGGAGCCCGCCGCGCACAGCGGACAGGCCTCGGCGGGCCACATGTCGAATGCGGATTGACCGACGCTTTCAACCGGTAGTCCGTGCCGCGCGAAGAACTCGGCGCCCTTCGATCCGAGCACGAACAGCGCGCCGACGACCGTGGTGACGGCGCCGTGTGCCGTCATCTCGTCCATGGTCGCGCGCAACGACGATCCCGCGCTCATCACATCGTCCACGATCGCCACTCGCCTGCCGCCGACGCGCGCGCGCAGGCCTGGCGGCAGCTGGTATCGCGCCGTGAACAGGCCGCTGCCGCCGCCGGCGCGAACGCGCTCGGTGAAGTAGCACTCGACGGCGAGCCTTCTCGCGAGTAGCTGCGCCACGATGGCACCGCCGACCAACGGTCCACAGACCGCATCGACAGCATGTGGCCGCAGCTTCTCAGCGAGCTCCACGATCGCCGGATCGAGAATCGCCGGATCGACGAACAGCTGATCGAGGTCGAACCACACGGCCGCGTGAAGGCCGGATTCCATCCGGAAGTGGCCACGGCGGCCGCCGATGCGATCGAGCAAGTGGGTCATCAGGTCGCCAGCGGAAACTCCGGCGTGCGGCGCTCGCGGTACCACGACAGGAACGCGCGCGCGCCGAGGTGGGTCAACACGAGGAGCGTGATGCCGATGCCGACGCCGATCGCGATCACCCAGTTGATGTGGGCCTCGATTTCGCGCGCGGCGTCGCGCGCCACGCCGGGCTCGCTGAGTTTCACCGGTCCTCGGGCCTCACAAACACCGCGGCGTTTCCGCAGGTCACCGTAACGCGGTAGGGATCCGCCAGCGGCGCGTCCGGTTCATCGTCCGATCCGCCATCCCATTCGCCGCTGGTCAGGCAAGCGGCGCTACCCTTCGCGTAGGCGAAGATCGTTCCGTCGTGCCCGTCGGCGGAGACGTCTGCGAGTTGCCGCCAGGCCTGCGCTTCGAATGCGGCCGCGAGCTGTTCCGACAGCAAGTTCCCTTTTCCGAGCCGTTTCATCGAGCCGTCGATGTCGACCCGGCAGCCCGTCACCGGTGCCTTCAGCATCTCCAGCGGGAATGAACCGGTGCTGCGTCGCACCTTGATGCCAGGTGTCGTCGCAATCACCTTGTTGACGAAGTCGCAGGCCGCCCGCACATCGGCCGGCACGGTCACCGGCCGTTGTGCGGCGCTGGAGATGGGAACGATCAGGGCAACGCCGGCAACGAAACTCGCGATGCGGCAATGCGGCATGCGTGCATCGTAACCTGTCAGGCCGGCGCCTGGCCTACCGCACGCACCTCGATCGGCATGTTGAGCGGCTTGCCGCCGGGTCCGGGGCACGTCGACACTGTCGCCGCGATCCGGTACGCCTCGTCGGCATCCGTGACCTCGACGATCCAGAACCCGGCGATAAACTCCTTCGATTCCGCGAACGGACCGTCCGTCACCACCGGGCGTCCGCCATCGTCGGCGCGCACGATGCGGGTTTCGTCGGGACCGGCGAGTCCTTCGGCGGACACGAGCTTCCCCGCCGATTTCAGATCGGCGTTGATCCGGTGCATGAACGCGACCATCGCCTTGATGTCGTCAGGCGACCAGCCCGGCATTTGGTAAGGACCTTTCGGCACGTTCATGTGCAGCATGTACTTCATGATGTCTCTCCGATTGGCGGCCGCCGCCAATCGGCGCCCTTACTCACACGTCGAGGGAAGGGGCCGCGGATCGACAAGCTCAGCAGTCATCCTCCGTGCGGGACGAGGCGGCCTTCGCTTGCGAGTCCGCCGATCCGAAGGGATCCCCGATCCCGTCACGCCGTTGCGGGAAGTCCGTTCTTCAGCAGATCTTCCATCGCCGCAATAAACGTGTCGATCTCCTCGAGCGGCGTGTAGATGTTCGGCGTCACGCGAATGCCGTTGTACTCCGGCCGGTTGATCGGCGTGGTGATGATCCGGTACTTGTCCCACATGAACGCGTTGATGCGCGCCGCCGGGATGTCCTTGATACCCACGCACGCCACGCCGTAAACCTGGTCGAGTCCGGTGTGGATGATGATTCGCGGATTGGTCTTGAGCCTGTTGGCCCAGCGCAGCGTCAGGTAGCGCAACCGCGCCGCCACGCGCTCGGTGCCGATCGCCTGGTGAAAGGCGAGCGCCTCGTTGATGGCCGCCTTGGTGGCCGCGGGCGACGTGCCGATCTCCTCGAACTTGCGGATGTCGTCGACCTCGCGCGCCGGCGCCGCCTGCAGCGGCCACGTCTTGGCGATGCGATCGCGGCGCACATACAGGAACCCGGTGCCGGTCGGCGCGAGCAGCCACTTGTGGAGGCTCGTGCCGTAATAATCCATCTCGAGGTCACGTAGCTTGAACGGGAAATGCGCTACCGCGTGCGCGCCGTCGACGATGGTGATGATGCCCCGGGAGCGGGCCATGCGCGAGAGGTTCTGCACCGGGAAGATCTGCCCCGTCAGGTTGGTGATGTGGCAGAAGTGCAGCACCTTGGTCCGCGGCGTGATCGCGCCTTCGAGCCGGGCAAAAAGGTCTTCACCCGTGGTCGGCACGGGGAAGTTGATCTTCGTGATCGTGATCTTCTCGCGGCGCGCGCGCTGATCCCACGTGGTCAGCATGCGGCCGTAGTCCTGCTCGGTGGTCACCACCTCGTCGCCGGGGGCGAGATCCAGGCCGTTTTGCGCGATCTGCAGCGACTCGCTCGAATTGCGGGTGATCGCCATTTCTTCGGGATCGCAGCCAAACTCGGCAGCCAGCCGGCGGCGCACCACCTCGATGTTTCTCTCGATTATTCCGCGGTGAAACACCGGCGCCTGGTTCGAGTAATCCAGGTAGCGCTTGTAGGCGTCGTGCACCACCGTAGGGCTTGGACAACTGTTGCCGTTGTTGAGGTTGATCAGCGAGCGATCCAGCGTGAACGCGTTCTGGATGTCGCGCCAGTAACCCTCGTCTGCCGCCACGTCTTCGGCGGAGCGGTTACCGAGCGACCGGGATGCCTGGGCGACCAGCTCGATGCTGTTGGCGCCGAGGGCGAGCGCGCCGGCGCCCGCGGCACTGGAGATCCGAAGAAACGATCGGCGGTTCGTCTGCATTCGCGAATTCTACTCCTTACCCGGGTGCCGATTCTCGCAAAGGCGATCACGATCGCGGGCACCGACACGACCTGGGAACCGCGGTGACTCCAACGCGGTGCGTGCCCACCGTGGACCGCGAAAATGCCTTCGACCGGTCATGATACGCTCGGGTCGTTGGCTGATCTGCGCGCGAGACGCATGATGTGGTTGCTGATGGCGGCGTTGCTGCTCGCCACTTCCGTCAACGCGAGCGCAGAGCTCTTCGTGGTGCCTTTCATGGGCGTCAAGTTCGGCGGCAGCACGTCGATCGTCGATCTCGAATTCGCCGCCGATAAGACGACGTTCACGCTGGGCGGCGCGGTCATGGATCTCGATGACGGTCTGCTCGGCTATGAAGCGTCATTTGGGTACGTGCTGGGCTACTTTGAAAAGGGCGGCACGCTGCCGCTGGTGGCCACGGGCAGCTTCGTGATTGATGGCACCGTGAGCGCGATCTTCGCCATGCCGCCGCGCCTGACCGGCTACGGTCTCCGGCCGTACGCGCAGGTCGGCGCCGGCCTCGTCCACGCCCAGGCCGCGGATTGGCTGAACGTGTTCCAGGTTCGACGCACGGTCCCGGTCATGACGGGGGGCGTGGGGGCGGTTGGTATGTTCACCAATAACGTCGGGCTGCGCTTCGACGTCCGGCATCTCCGCAGCCTGACCACCGATGATGGCTCACTCGCGACGGTCGGGCGACGCATCAGCTTTTCACGCTTTACGATCGGGTTGTACCTGAGGCTGTAACGCGTTCGATGCTCTTCTGTTTCCTGCCACTACCGTCCCGACATGATTGGCGCGTCGTGCGCATAGGAGTAGAATCCGCCGCATGAGAACCAGCCGTTTCGGACTCGGCGTCGCCGTCGTCTGCCTCGCCGGTGCGCTTGCCGCGTCCGCCTCCGCTCGCATCGATTCAGGCGAGCGACGGCGCGACCTCGCGGTAGCTGCCTACGGCAGCGACGGCGGGCAAGACCGCGTCGATTTCAGCGTGACCGAAAAGATCCGCGCCGAAGGAATGGAACGATCGAAGGCCGTGGAGACCTTCGAGTACCTGACCACCAACATCGGGCCTCGCCTCACCAATTCGCCCGCGCACAAGCAGGCGATTACGTGGACGCAGCAGATGCTCAAGTCGTGGGGCATGAGCGAGGTGCATACCGAGGGGTTCCAGTTCGGCCGCGGCTGGACGCTCGACCAGGTGACCGTCGAAATGGTGGAGCCGCGCTACATGCCGCTCATCGGCTACCCGCGCGGCTGGTCGCCATCGACCGGCGGCCGCATCGTGGCCACGCCGGTCTGGATCCCCGGCCTCGACGACGCGGCGATGAAAGCGCAAGCCGGCAAGCTCAAGGGCGCCATCCTGTTCACGAGCCCGATCCAGCAGTACTTCATTCGCGCCGATCGCCCGGCGGCGAGCGGCGATCTGAAACCGCCCTCGCCGGCGCCGGCGCGTCCGCCGCAGCTCAATGCCGAGCGCCTGGCGGTGCTGAAGGCCGAAGGGGTGGGCGTCACCATCGAGCCGAATATCGGCGAGCATGGCACGGTGTTCGTGACCGGCCGCGACATGGGCGCCAACTCGGTGCCGTCGATCGTCCTCGCCTCCGAGCATTACAACCTGGTGGCGAAGATGCTTCAGCAGAAAATTCCGGTGAAGCTCGCCGTGGAAATCCAGGCCACCTACGACGAGTCGGAGCGCGACACCCACAACGTGATTTGGGAAATCCCCGGCACCGACAACGCGGTGAAGGATGAAATCGTGATGGTCGGCGCGCACCTGGACTCGTGGCATACCGCCACCGGCGCCACCGACAACGCCGACGGCAGCGCCACGGTGATGGAAGCGATGCGCATCCTCAAGGCGCTGAACATCCGGCCGCGGCGCACCATTCGCGGCGCGCTGTGGGCCGGTGAGGAACAGGGTCTGCTCGGATCGCGCGCCTACGTGGCCGAACACCTGGCCGGCGACCGGAACAAGGCCGCTCGCGACAAGTTCTCGGTCTACTTCAATCTCGACAACGGCTTCCCGCCGATCAGCGGCTTCTATATGGAAGGGAACGACCCGGCGCGGGTGATCATGGCCGAATGGCTCAAGCCGGTCGCGAGCCTGGGCGCCATCATGCCGTCGCCCGGGCACATCGGCGCCACCGATCACCTGTCGTTCCTCAACATCGGCGTGCCCGGCTTCCAGGCGGTGCAGGAGTACAACACCTACGACGTGCGCACCCACCACACCAATGTCGATTTCTCCGAACGCATCGACCCGAACGCGTTGAAGCAGGCGTCAACGGTGATGGCGGTGGTGCTGTATCAGGCGGTGATGCGCGAAGGGACGTTCCCGAAACCGCCACCGGCGAAGAAGACCGGAACGCAGTAACTACGCAAAGGTTCCACGGGTTCCAGAGGTTCCAAGAGTTCCAAAGGTTGGGTTCTTCAGGGTTCGAACCCGCCAGAACCAAACCCTTGGAACTCTTGGAACCCCTGGAACCTTGGAACCCTTGATCAGTGACAGATATTCAGTCCGCGGTCGAGGACGTTCCCATTCACGCCAAGGAATTCCCACTCATAAAGTGCCGGTTCGAGCTTGAGGCGCAGCAGTCCGTGCGTGGAGATGAGGAGCTCTGACCGGATCGCCGCGCGGGCGCGTTGATATGGCGGCGCACCGCCGCCGCCGGAGATGAACAGGCGGACGCCGCGGATCGGATCCGATTCGATACCCGCGTTCATCGGGGCGTGCCGTTCGTACAGATGGTCGTGCGCGGCCACCACCACGTCGGCGTTGTTGCTATGGAGCAGCTCCCAGAGTTCACGCTGGGTGGGATTCGGACCGTTCGGTCCCGAACTGTCGAACGGGTGATGCCACACCGCCAGCGTGCACCGGGGCGCCGCCTGCATCTGCTGCCGCACGAACTCGAGTTGGCGTGAGCCGCGCCCCATCGGAACGTTCGAGTTGAGCATCAGCACCTGCCATCCCGCGATGCGCAGCGCGTAGTAGCCGGTGCTGTCGGGCCCGGCGCGATCGCCGAAGTACGTGAAGAAGCCGGCCGCCCCAGGCGTCAAGTATTCGTGATTCCCGGGAACAGCCCAGAACCGTGTCCGCAAGCGCGAGTAGGCCGGATCGAAACAGCGCCGGAATTCTTCAACCGTGCCGCGGTCGTACGCGAGATCGCCGGCGAAGAGAATCTCGCCGCCCAGGTTCTCCATCAGCCGCGCGAGCCCCCTCATCACCGGCGATCCGCACCAGCCGGTGTCGCCCACCACGTTGACCCAGGTCGTGCCGGCAGGTGGGGCCGTGGGCGTGGTCGAAATCGGCGTCTGGTTGACGGGACCCCCCACGCCGGGGGGCGTCCCGGTCACGGGCGGGGTGCCGGTGACCGGAGGGTTGCTCGTCGGGGCCGTGGGCGGACCCCCGCTACACCAGGCGGCACCCACGCCACACCCGATAACCAACATCAGTCCGACGGTTCGCGGGGGGCAGGACCGCACAGTATTGCCGAGGTTTGCGCGGCGAAACTCGACGCCGCGGTTAACTCGTCTATATTGTGTATCGGCTATGAAACGCGCTGCAACCATTCTCACCGGGATCGTTGTCACAATTGCACTCGCGGCGAGTGTCGCCGGCGCCCAGACCGCCGACGCGCTGTTTGCCAGCCAGGATCTGCAACGCGTCGACCTGTTTCTGCACTCGGCCGACTGGGCGAAATTGAAGGCCGAATTCCAAACCAACACCTACTACCCCGCCGACTTGACGCTGAATGGACAGACCGTTCGCAACATCGGCATTCGCTCGCGCGGCCGCGGCTCGCGCAGCTCCAACAAACCGGGGTTGCGTGTCGACTTCGACCGCTACACCACCGCCCAGACATTTCTCGGCGTGAAGTCGTTCGTGCTCGACAACGTGACGCAGGACGCGTCGGGCGTGCACGAAGCCGTGGCCATGGCCTTCTACGCGCGGCTGGGCATTCCCGCGCCGCGCACCATCCACACGCGGCTCTACGTCAACAACGAGTACGCGGGCCTCTATGTGATCGTCGAGTCGGTGGACAAGGACTTTCTCGCGCGGGTGTTCGGCGCCATCGGCGAAGACACGCAGAACGACGGCTACCTCTACGAATTCAAGTGGATGGACGACTGGAAGTTCGGCTACCTCGGGGACGGCCTCTTCGAGTACAAGCTGCGATTCGAACCGACCACGCATGAATCGAAGAGCGACGAGGAGCTTTACCGGCCGATCGAAACGCTGATCCGGCTCGCCAACACCACGCCGGCCGATCGCATCGCCGCGGAGCTCGGGCCGCGCCTCGACATCCCCGCGGTGATCCGTTTCATCGCGGCGCAGGTGTTCCTCGCCGAAACCGACGGCTTCCTCGGCGGGTTTGGCATCAACAATCTCTACCTGTATCGCCTCGAGAACTCGGACGTCCACACCTTCATCGCGTGGGACGCCGACAACACGTTCTACCATCCGGAGTACTCGATCAATTCCGGCATCGACAGCAACGTCCTGATGCGCGACTTGATGGACGTGCCGGAATACCACGCGATGTTCTTTGCGGAGATGCGACGCAACGTGGAACTGGCCGAAGCCGACGATTGGCTGAACACGGAAGCCATCCGCCACATTCAGCGCATCGACACGGCGATGAAGGAAGACCCGTGGAAACCATGGTCGAACAGCGTCTACGAGGGCAAGGCGGGAGACGTGCTCAACTTCCCCCGCGCGCGAATCGCGTTCGTGAAGTGTGAGCTGGAGAGAGGCGCGGGGAATGCTACCTGCCGAGCGCAATAACGAAGAACGAATAACGAAGAACGAAAGATTTCGAATTCAATTCGTCATTCGTCATTCGTCATTCGTTCTTCGTCATTCACCTACTGCGGCAAGAACGTTTGGAAGCCGTGAATGCCGATGACGCTGATCAGGACCAGCCAGGACACGGCAACGAGAACCAACACCGTGCCGCCGTAATCCTGCCGCAACTGGGTAAATGCCACGAGCGTCGCAGCCACCGCGAGAAACGCCGGCAACATCATCGTGATCGCCGCGGCGTCGTTGAGACTTTCGGTCAGCGGGAATTCCAGCCGTGCGGCCTGCTCGACTGCTCCCGGCGTATTGAACACGATGAACAACGTAAACAAGATCGAACCGAAGCCGAGTACGAGGGCAAACTTACTCAGAATCGTCATGTCGGCATCTCCGAGGGGTCGCGCACGTAGGCAAGATACACTTAACGCTAGTTGCCGTACACAATAAAGGCGGGACCCACGTCCCGCCTCTACGTAGATCTTCTCGGATTTTTCCTACTTCACATTCACGACGATGTCCTGGTAAGTGTTCAGCGCGCCGTCCGACGCCAGGCAACGGATCGTATAGGTGCCCGGATCCTGGAACGTCACGCCAACCTGATACTTGCCATCGTCCGGCACGGCCGGCGCCAGCCAGCGCGGCGCCCACGGTGAGTTCGCGCCCGCACGTGTGTCTTCCCACACCTTGGCCTGCCGCGGCGTGAACTCCACGCGGCCGGCGCCCCGATAGACGAAACATGAGTGACGCAACCCGGTCTGGCTGCCGACGGTGATCGCCGACGGCGGGCGCTGCGCGGCCGGATCGAAGGTCATGGTGCCGCGGGGCACCGGAGCCGCCGGCGTGCTGTTCGTGGCCCGCGCCCGCGCGGCGGCGGTGCGCTCGGCCTCGCGTGAGTCCGGGCCGTAGCGCGGCCGCGGCACGCCGTCATCCTTCGCGATGGCGACGAGCGTCAGCGGCTGGCCGACCTGCGCGCGCCGCTCACCGGTGTCGATCGTCAGGTCGGGCGCGGTGTTGGCGCGAATCAGCGGACTGCTGATGCCGGCGCCCAGCGCCCCCTGCTCGGAGGCCTGGACGATGTTGTCCACCAGCGAGTCTTCGCGCAACGTCGCATAGGCGCGCTCGGTCTTGCCCTTGGTCGTGAGCGTCCAGACCAGTTCCTTCTTGCCCCAGTCCGCCGGCACTCGCACCTTGAACACGAAACGATTGCGGCGCGGCAGAAAGTGAGTTGGCTGCCCCTGATCCGGGACACCGGGCGAGATGTTGTTGTCGGGCCCAACCGGCACGTCAACCTCTTCCTCCCAGTTGCGGTTCATGTAGCCGAACATCATGTTGAAGGACCCATCGTCGTTCTTCTCCCAGCCTTCGAAGGCCGGCGAGACGTTCTGCCCGCGCGAGTACGACAACATCTGCGTGCTCGCGGTTTGATACGCGAGCACGACCATGAGTGCGGATACAACGACACGCTTCATTTACCGCTGTTCCTGCTGTTGGGGTTTCGCTGCTTCGGCCGTCGGCTTCGCCGGCGGCGGAATCACATTACAGAGCGGACACCCGACGATGACGTCGGGACGATTCGGCCCCAGCCGCTCGCGGCGTTTGGCCATCTCCGCCTGGAACTCCGCATCGGTGAGCGGCATGATCTGCCCGAGATCGATGAACATGTTGGCGATCGATCGGTTGCCGCTCCCCTGCCAGTTGCGCGGATCGGGGATGTTCTTGTTGTTCGGCGTGTTGTCCATGTAGCCGATGATGTGGAGGATGGTGCCGCGCGGCAGGATCGGCGCGTAATCGTCCTCGTACTCGTACTGGCGCACCCAGTTGTGGTCGTAGCCGGCGCAGGTGAGCGTCTGGATGTTGAAGCCCCAGATCGCCTCGAGGCACATGCGCTGTCCCGGCGCGTGCAGGTGCGGCTCGAACGTCACGATCTTCGCGGGCTGCTGCAGCACTTCATACGCATGCAGCTGCTGGTTCGCCTCGTTCGGCTTGATGTCGATGTCGAGCGCGTTGGCGAGGCTATGCAGCGAGGTGCGGCGGGCCGGCTTGTAGCCGACCGGATGGAACTTGAACCCGAAGAGCAGCTTCGACCTCACATCGGACCCGCCGGAATGCAGGTGCGCCGACTGGTAGATGACGCTCGAGCCCGCCTTGAGCAGGCGGCCGGCGTTCTCCTCGAAGACGTCGGCGTTGCGGCCCACTTCGTGCACCGGCCAGCCCACCGCGCCCTGGGTGACCGAGGCGTCGAGCGGATCGCCGCCCTCGTCCACCGGCGCCGTTGCCCAGATCAAGTGGTGCCACACGTAGCGCTGTCCCACGGTCTGGCGGCCCGACTCGTTGCTGAAGTTGTTGACCTCGCGAATCTCGACCGACTTCACGTAGCGGTCTTCGGTGATCGGGAGCTTGGTCGGCGGGAACTCGCCCCACCAGTCCGGCGTGTTCGCCTTGACCAGGATCTCCGGGCTCTCGACAATCAGATCGGGTTCGCCGGCGTGCCACGACGCGCCGTCGGGGAAGGTTCTCGGCGGCGGCATCTCGGCCGGGTTGCCGCGCGGCGCGCCGGTGTCGGCCCATTTCGCGATCTTCGCGACCTCTTCGTCGCTGAGCGACGGGTCGTTCTTGTAATGCTGGATGCCGATGTTCTTCTCGATGTACCAAGGCGGCATGGCGCCGGCCTTGTCGCGAACCGCGGTGCGCGCCTTCATCGAGCGCGCCCACGGGCGGGCCTCCTCGTAGGTCAGCAGCGACATCGGCGCCACCTGCCCCGGTCGATGGCAGTTCTGGCAACGGCGCTGCAGGATCGGCGCAATGTCCTTGGTGAAGGTCACCTCGGGCTGCGCGACCGCCTGTTCGGCGCTGACCGCGATCGGCGCCACGAGACCGGCCACCCCCGCTCCGAGCAACGCGGCGCCGGCCACGAGAACCCAGCCGAAATGCTTTCGAACCGCCATTTCACACACTCCTTGGATTCCCAATTATAAGGTCTGACCAAAAGGATCCGCCGTAGCCGTGGCGAAGCCGGACCACCGCAGCCTTGGCGAAGGCGGACCGCTTACGTAAACCGTAAAAGGGAAGCAGGTTCCCTTTTAGCTATACGGGCGGCCTCCCGCAAAGTTGCCGTCTTATCAGCAGTTACGCGGTCGGGGCGCCGAATTCTGGCGCTGTTCGTCGTCCATCCGATAAGATGAGCTTTTTTAAGGCGGACCCGTGCATCCTGACCTCCAAGAAGCGATCGAGTTTCACGAAGCCATTCTCACGGAAGGCAGCAAAGCGCTCGTCGGATACCAGCAGCCCAAGATCCTCGCCAATATCGTGCTGCTTTCGGAGATCCCGACCACCTACGACAAGAAGGAGCAGCGCCAGGTCAACTCGGGCAACCTGCTGCTGCGTGGCGTGCCGGGCGTGGGCAAGACCTTCTTTGGCGTCATTCTGGCCGCCATCAGCGATGCGAAGTTCGCGCGCATCCAGGGCCGCGCCGACCTGCAGCCGACCGAGGTGGTGGGCTTCCAGATGATCAATCCGGCCACCGGCGAACTGACCACCGAAATGGGCCCGCTGGCGGAAGCGGAAGTGATCCTGCTCGACGAGATCAACCGCATCCCGCTCAAGTCCCAGAGCGCCTTCCTCGAAGGCCTGCAGGATCGCACGGTCACCGTCGGCAAGAAGACCTACGAATTGCCGGCGTTCAATTTCGCGATCGCGACCATGAACCCGGTCGAGCTCGGACAGGGCACGTTCCCGCTGTCGGAAGCAGCGACCGATCGGTTTGCCATCATGGTGAACATCGGTTACCTGCCGCCCGAAGAAGAGCGCAAGCTCGTGAACTTCGACTTCAAGCAAGTGCGCCTCGGCAACCTGATGAAGAAGGAGCGCATCATTCAGCTGCGCGCCGCGATCACCGAGCACGTGTTCCTGCACGAGCGGCTCGGCGATTACATCCAGCGGCTGGTGTCGAATACGCGTCCCCACAACCCGGACACCGACTGGTATCGCCACTCGGCGTCAGAGCTGGTTGAACACGGCGTGGATCTGGGCGCCTCGCCGCGCGCCATCATCGTGTGGGGGCGTCTCGCCAAAGTCTGGGCCGTGCTGGTCCGCCGCCGCGACGAGGTGTATCCGGAAGACATCCAGGACCTGGCGATCTACGTCCTGGCCCATCGCCTCTGGCTCGGCCCCCACGCCGCCAGCCACGGGCTCACCACCGACGCGGTGATCAAGGACATCATCGAGAAGACGCCGATCCCATGATTACCCTTCGACTCGTGTGCGACCGGCTTCGCCGGCCACACACTCGCTCAGGGCTGCTCGCATGAGAACTCGCGAGCAGGAGGTCGAGCCGCTCATCAACCTCTCGGAAATCACCGAGATCGAGCTGCTGATTCTCAAACGGATGCGGGAGTTCACCATTGGCGAACACTCCAGCATGTTTCACGGCACGGGATTCGACTACGTCGGCCTCCGCGACTGGCAGGCGGGCGACCGCTTCGAGCACATCGACTGGCCGCAATCGTCGCTGAACAACTTCAGCCCGCTGATGGTCCGCGAATTCGAACAGCCCACCACGTCGAGCGTGATTCTCGTCGCCGATCGATCGGCGTCGACGCGTTGCGGCGCCGACACGGCCGCCGGCGAGCGCCGCGGCATGCAGATCGCCACGCTGATCGCGCGCGCGATTGCCACCGTCGGCATGTCGGCGGTGTTCTTCCAGGACTCGATTGGGCTCATCACCTTTGACGAAGGCTTCAAGCAGCTTGGCGCCGTGCGGCCGCGCATCGGCAAGGGGCAGGTCATCCACTGCGTCGAGGCCTATCAAAGCGCCTACGGGTTGCAGGAGATGCGCCACACCGGCAGCCTGAGTGCCATGCTCACGGGCTTCTCGCGCAAGACCGCCATGATGCCGGTGATCTCGGACTTCCTGTTCGACGACGCCCAGGCGTTCCTGCGCGAGCTGTCGCAGGTGAACAACATCCACGACGTGTTCATCCTGATGGTGGATGCGTCGTTTGCGTTCGAGCTGCCGCGCGTGTCGGCCGGATGGATCGAGGTCTACGACGTCGAAACCGGGCAGACGCGCATGATGTCGCGGCGCGAGCTCAGCCGGCAGAGCGCGCGCGTGCGCGCGTGGCAGGACGAAATCGAAAAGCAGGCCAAGGGTTTCGATCTTGATGTGGTGCGGTTGTCACTCGATCAAGTGAAGTTCGACGTGGCCTTGGTTGAATGGGTCGCGGAACGGCGCCTGCGCCGGCGCAAATGAAAACTATGATGAGAGCCCTCCTGGTGTCGGTGCTGCTGCTGAGCAGCACGGGTGTTTTTGCCCAAGCCCCGAGTCCCCCCGCCCCTGTTGACATGGTCGAGGTCGAGCCGATCACCTGCTGGTGGCGAACCTCCACCACCGCGGTGAGAACGGCGGAAGCGTTCGATCTCCGGCTCACCTGCTCGGTCGTCGAGACGGAGTTGAACAAGGTGGTGCCGGATTTCTCGAAGCTGGATCCGACTGTGGTGCAGTTGCCGCCGTTCGAAGTGCTGGGCGGGACGCACGCGGGCGATTTGGTGGCGCCCGGCAAGCGCTTCTTCCAATACGACTACCGGCTGCGGCTGATGAGCGAGGACTTGTTCGGCGGCGACGTGCCCATTCCGCCGCTCGAGATCGCCTATCGCATCGAGAGCCAGGTGACCGGCGGCGACACGGTGCAGGGACGTGAACAGTCGTACTCGCTGCCGCGCGCCTCGGTTCGCCTGATCTCCATCGTGCCCGACGATACCAGCGACATTCGCGAGGCGCCGGCGGCGGCGTTCACGCGCATCGAGGATCGCGAGTCGCGCGCCAACCTGATGCAGACCATCTCCGGCGTGCTGTTCGGCCTGGCCGGCGTGATCGGGCTGATGATGTTGATCGGGATGATGCGCAAGAAGACCGCGACCACCGACTCCGCGCACCCGCGGCTCGCGCCGCGCACGGTGCTGGCGGCGGCCAACCGCGAGCTCGATGAGGTGCAGCAGGCCAGCCGCGGTGGATGGACGGCGGAGCTGGGCGCGCGTGCGCTGGCGGCGTTGCGGATCGCCGGCACGTATGCGATCGGCAAGACCGTTGGTCAGCGCCCCGTCGCCGCCAGCGACACGCCGCTGGAGGGCGAGCTGGTCGTTTCCGGTCCGCTCGGCCGCGGCCGCGCCTTCGTGTCGGGCGCCGTGACCACCGAAACCGCCGCCATCGCCGCGGCGCCGCATGGTCTCTCCGATGCGTTAAAGACGCTGACCGTGGCTCGCTACGGGCGCACGGAAACATTCGACTCGAACGCGGACGACGCGATCGCCACCGCCATTCGCATCACGGAGCAGCAGCGGTCGGAGCATTCAATGGTGTCCGAGTGGGGCCGGAACTTCTCGCGATCGGTCGTTGATCTGAGAAAAAAGGTGTGGGCGTAGTTGCCCCAAGACCCCAAGACCCTAGGACCCTAGGACCCTAGGACCTCAAGGTTTTTCGAATATGCAGCTCGTTCGCGATCTCTGGGAGTTGATCCAGGCCACGTGGGCCGAGTGGGGCGATCTCTATCTCGATCGCCTGATCTACTCCCAGCAGTCCGCCGCGCAGCAACTGCTGATCGCGCTGATTGGGCTGGCGGCCATCTTCGTGGTGGTTCGCTCGTTCGGAAGCCGCAACCCCGGGCATCACCGCATGGCCTTGCCGGCCATCGTCTCGCGGCCGGGCTGGTCGCGCCTGTCGCTCTCGCGGCATGGCGCGCTGATCCTCGCGCTTGCGGGCCTGCCGTTTTTCGTGCTCGCCTTCGCCGATCCCCGCACCACGTTGACGCGATCGGAAAACACCTTTCCGGGCCGCCGCATCGCCCTGCTCATCGATGCGTCGTCCAGCATGCTGTCGGCGCTACCGTCGAGCACGCTGGCGAAAGGCGCGCCGAACAACGCCGCCTTCTTCACCACCGTCGGCGCGGCGCGCTATTTCATCGAGCGGCGCATGGCCGGCAAGTACCGCGACCTGATGGCGCTGGTCGAGTTCGGCGACGATGCCTACGTGATCACGCCGTTTACCACCGACTACGAGAACATCCTCCTCAGTACGGCGCTGATCGGCGACTGGAACGAGTTCATGGCGTTTCCGGATCAAGGCACGGTGGTGGCCAAGGCTGTCGAGCAGGCGGTCGGCCTGTTCAATGCGTTCGACTATCTCGACGCGGCGGGCAACCTGATGGTGATCTTCACCGACGGCGCCGACGCGGACGTCCTCGAGAACGGCAAGACCGTGGACGATGTGCTCGCCGAAGCGCAACGGGCGAAGATCCCGGTCTACCTGATCAAGATCGGCGGGAACATCCAGAACAAGCGCAGCGTGGCCGATGCGCTGTGGATCAGCGCCGTCAAGAAAACCGGCGGCGAGTTTTTCTCCGGCGCCGACGAAGCGACGATCATGCGGTCGATTCAGGCGATCGATCGGCGCGCGGCGGGCACCATCGAGATGAAGCAGTACAGCACCGAGCGCCCGCGCTACGCGGTGTTCGCGTTGACGGCGGCCGCGCTGTGGTGCGCGGCGTTGATATTGCGGTTTACGGTTCCAACCTTCCAAACCTTTCCTTGAGACACCCATGAGATCTTCGACGTGGTTTGCACAGGCCCTGATCGCGTTACTGCTCCTCGCCGCCGGCGCCATCCTCTGGCGATCGTCGGAAATGGAGCGGCGACTCGCGGCAGCCGAGCGCGATCTCGTGATGCTGCGTTATGCCGACGCCGCTGAGGCCGCGGCACAGCCCGGCGGCCGGCTCGCGGCGTTGATGCCGGGCGCGGGCCGGTCGACGGCGGACGCCAAGACGCTCGCGACCACCGCGGGCTACTGGCAGGGGAAATACGACGCGGTGGCTGAGAACGCGGAGGCGAAGCTGCTGGCCGCCAACGCGGCGTATCGCAATATGCGCATGGCCGGCGGATCCTGGCAGGCCGTCGTCGGCCGCATGGATTCGCTCGTGAAGCAGTACGCGGAGATCCTCCGCGAGGATCCGTCGAACGCGGAGGCGGCGTTCAACTACGAATACATCGTCCGGCTGCGCCAGGTGATTGCCGCGCGCAAGCAGCCGGTGGCGCCGGTCGACAGCACCGATGCGGGCCTCACCATTCACGGCTTCGCCGGCGGGCCGCCGGAGGAATCGGACATGAAGAAGTTCAAGATGATCGTGCCGATGAGGCCGGATGAGCGCCTGGAGGCTGAGAAGGCGGGTAAGGGCACCACCAAAGTCAGGAAAGGTTAGGCGCCTGCATCTGTTGATCTGGTGACGTGTTGATCGATTGATCTATGCGGTTCGGGACTCCCGGATTTCTGCCGCTGCTCGCCATCCCGGCGGCATTGCTGTTGCTGTGGAGTTGGCAGCTGTGGAAGCGGCGCGCCGATGCGCGGGCGTTCGTGCGGCGCCGCCAGGTACCGGTCGACGAGCGCATCCCGTTCTTTGGCGAGCTGCTGTTCTGGTTCTTCCTGATTCTCGCCGCGGCGTCGGCGTTTCTCGCGCTCGCCAGGCCGCAGGCCGTCACCTCGCTGCTGCGCACCGCCGGTGTCGACATCATCATTCTGCAGGACGGCTCCGCGTCGATGCATGTCAGTGACGTGCGCGGCAACCGCTGGCAGCGCTCGACGCGCTTTCTCCGCACGTTCGGGGAGGCGCTGCGGTGGGAGAACGACCGCATCGCGTTGGCGCTGTTCGCGCACATGGCGACGCCGCAGATTCGCCTGACCAAGGATCCCAACACCTATTTCTTCTTTCTCGATCACCTCGAAGATCGATCGCCGTTCCGCCTCGAAGACGATGGCACGTGGGACACCAACATCGAGCGCGGCATTTACTGGGGCATGCGGCTGATGGAGAAAGACGAGGAGCTGCGCAAGACGAGCGGGCTGGCAGAGAAAACCGGCATCGCCAGCAACGCGAAGGCGTTCGTGCTGGTGTCCGACGGACAGGCGTGGAGCGGCGAGGTCGCCACCTCGCTGGCGCTGGCGCAGGAGCGCAGCATCCCGGTGAACGTGGTGGGTGTCGGCACGACCGCCGGCGGGCTCATTCCCGATCCCAAGCGGCAACCGAACCAGCCCGCGTTGCGCTCGGTGCTCAATCGCGCCGAGCTGACGCGCATCGCCACCGCCGGCGGCGGACGGTATTACGAGATCGATCGCGAGACCGATCGTGAGATCGCCAATTCGATCATCGATCAGACGCGCCGGCGCGCCGGCACGGTGGGCATCCAGGAAGGCACGCAGGAGTTGTACTGGAATTTCCTGCTGGCCGCCGCGGTGTTTCTCGCGCTCGGCGTGCTGTTCCTCCGCGATCGCGTGGCGCTCGCCCTTCAGCTCGGCGCCGCCGCCGCAGTCCTGGCCTTCGTCGCCGCTGTGTTTTAACAGAAGGTCACCTTCTTATCTTCTGTCAAAGACACCAGCGGCGCGCAGAAACGCTTCAAGCGTGTCCCATTGCCGAGGGCAATCGTTGTGGCCGCAGTTGAGCTCCAGCAACCGCGCGCCGGGAACGAGTTTCGCTAGTTCCCTGCCGTGTTCGATCGGCACGATCGTATCGAGCCGTCCGTGGATCATCAGCAACTGTCCCCGATATGAGGCGAGCAATTTCCTGGTATCGAAGCGATCGCGGATCAGGAATGACGGCGCCAGGAATCTCGCCGCGAAGTCGGCGACGCTCGTGAACGCGGATTCGAGGACCAGCGCGGCGACCCTGCGATCGACGGCGAGGCGCGCCGCGGCGCCGGCGCCCAACGATCGGCCGTACGAGACGATCCGCGTCGAATCGATTCGTCGATCGTTCTGCGCCCATTCGTAGAGGGCGCGCACGGCTTCGGTAATGGATTTCTCCGACGGTGCGCCCGGAGCACGCCCGTAGCCCGGGTACTCGACCAGCAACACCCCGACGCCCCAGGCGCGCGGCTGGTCGAACTTGCCGGTCCAATAATCGGCAAGCTCGCCGTTGCCGTGCATGAACATGAGCAGTGGCGCGCCACCCTGCTGCCCGCGCGGCGGCAGGAACAGCGCATAGGCCTCGCCGCCGTCGAATTTCACCCGTATTTCCTCGGCGCCGGCCGGCGCCGCCGCCGGGACGTCGGGAGGCATCGGGAACAGCATGCTCCGCTGCGCCAAAAACAGGACGGCCAGGTAAGCGCCAATGACGCCGGCGGATGCCAGTGCGAGCCATGCCAAACGGGACATCAGCCGCAGAGGATATCCCAGGTAATTTGATCTGCGCTTTCCGTGGCCTATAGTGGAAGGGGTGAATGGGACTCTCCTGATAGCACTGGTCATGGCCTCCGGAATCGCGGCGTGTACGATTCGGCCGGCGGAAGAGGACTACCCGGCGAAAATTGCCGCCATTCGCGCCGCCAAGGACGACAGCTTCAAGAACGATCCCGACTCCCCCGTGCCGGCGGACAAGAAAGCCACGCTCCTGCCGCTCGAGTATTTTCCCATCGACGAAGGCTACGCCGTGCCGGCCTCGCTCGAGCCTGCGGCCGAGCGCACGCGCATCCAGGTGCCGACGTCGACCGGCAAGATTCGCAACATCGAGCGCATTGGTGCCCTGAAGTTCTCGCTGCAAGGCAAGCCGATGCAGCTCACCGCGTTCATCGATGTGGAATCGCCGCAGGTCAACCGGCTGTTCATTCCATTCGCGGATCAGACCAGCGGCACGGACACTTACGCGGCCGGCCGCTACATGGAGCTCGATCCCACGCCGACGGGCATTTACGTGGTGGACTTCAACGTCGCCTACAACCCGTATTGCTACTACAGCCCGGAATTCGACTGTCCCTATCCACCAAAGGAAAATCGTCTCGACGTGCCGATCCGCGCCGGTGAGCGTGCCACCAACACGACCGCGGCCACGCCATGAGCCATTCGACTCGCGATCCGGCTCAGGGGCCTCGCCCGATCGCGCGCTCAGGCCAGGGCCTGCGCGCGCTTCAGGCGATCGTCTTCGATTTCGACGGCGTCATCGCCGATAGTGAGGTCCTGCACCTGCGCGCCTACCAGCAGGTGCTCGAGCCGGAAGGCATCTCGATTTCGAACGACGAGTACTTCGAGCGTTACCTCGGTTACGACGATGTGGGTGTGTTCAAGGCGGTCGGCAAGGACAAGAATGTCCCGATGGACGACGGCCGCGTGAAGGCGCTCATCACCCGGAAGGGCGAACGCTACGAAGCACTATCGTCCGCCGGTGAAATGCTGTTTCCGGGCGCCGCGGATTTCATTCGCACCGCCGCCGCCGCGCTGCCGATCGCGATCGCCTCCGGAGCGCTCACCGATGAGATCGTCGAGATCCTCGAGCGGAACGGCCTTCGCTCGCTCTTTCCGGTGATTGTCGGCGCGGATCAGACCGAGCGCGGCAAGCCGCATCCCGAGCCATACCAGACGGCATTTGCGCGCCTGCGATTGCTGACCGGCCGAGACCTGGTGCCGTGGCGATCGGTGGCGATTGAAGATTCGAAATGGGGCCTGGTCTCCGCCCGCGGCGCCGATTTACGCTGCGTGGCGGTGACCAACACCTATACCGCCGCCGAGCTCGGCGCCGACGCCGAGCTGGTGGTGCCAGGACTTCACGCCTTGACGCTCGCGGACCTGGACGCGCTTTGTGCCGATTGAGGTGGCGGTGGCGAAGACGCTTGCGGAACAGATTGCGGATGCGGCCGATCGGCCGGGGCCCGATCTGGCCGCGCCGGCCTTCCTGATCGCGCGCATCGAGTACCCGCGGCTCGATCCCGAGCCGTACCTCGATCGCCTCGAGCGCATGGGCGAGGAGGCCGCCCGGTTCGTGTCCGTCGATCCCGGCGCCGATGCGCCGCTGGCGGCGCGGATCGACGCCGTCAATCGCTACCTGTTCAGCCAGCTTGGGTTCAGCGGCAACCGCGAGCACTTCGAGGATCCGCGCAACAGCTGCCTGAACGAGGTGATGGATCGGAAGACCGGGATTCCGATCACGATGGCGCTGGTCTACATCGAGGTGGCGCGGCGCGCCGGCATCCGCGCCGAGGGTGTCAACTTCCCGGGCCACTTCCTGGTCCGGTGTCTTCAGGATCTCCATACCGACAATCCAACCGAAGGCCTGATCGTCGATCCATTTCATTCCGGCGCGATCCTCAACGAGCAGGACTGCCGGCAGCTGCTGGAGCCGCATCTGAGCGATGCGGCCTTCGAGCCGTCGCTGCTCGCGCGCGCCACGCGGCGGCAGATCCTGGTCCGGATGCTGCTCAACCTGAAGAAGCTGTACATCAAGATGCACTCGTTCCCGCAGGCCCGGGCCACCACCGACGCCCTGCTCGCGCTGCAGCCCTCGTCGCTCGCCGACCTGCGCGATCGCGGCCTGCTGGCGTATCACATGAACGATTTCTCGCACGCGCTGCGCGACCTCGAGGAGTACCTCAAGCTGGCGCGGTTATCCGAGCAGGACGAGGATCAGAAGAAAGAAACCGAGCAGGTCTGGGAACACGTCAAGACGCTGCGACGCCGTGTGGCGCAACTGAACTGAAGAAATAACGAATGACGAATAACGAATAACGAAACCGCAGGCCCTTCCGATGGTCTGTCGAGCGCAGGACCGAGAAGCGAAGATTCGGCGTCGCCACCCACTAAGTGCCCAGATGGCAGCAGTCTCTGCACCGAGTTTGAACTGCTTTCCCAGAAAGTCTTCGCTCAATTGAGTAGGAGTCGGGCTAACGCTGCCGCTTCAGCCGCGGCGCGCGACCATGATCACACCGCGCGCCGCCGGCTGCAAGCGGTGGTTGGACTAAATCCGCCTGCGGCGGATAGATAAAGCCCACGGACATTCTTGGTACGTCAGCACGACGACAGGTGACGCACGATCCCTCTCCCGGGAGGCTGGACCCTCCAGGGAAAGGAGATCGTGATGACACCACTACGCCAACGGATGCTAGAGGATATGCAACTGCGGGGGTTCTCCGCAAGAACGCAGGAGTGTTACGCGAGGGCCGTGCGCCAACTCGCGGAGCACTATCACCGGCGTCCGGACGAACTGAGCGAGGAGGACCTGCGCCAGTACTTCCTGTACCTGACCAATGAGCAGAAGGTCGCGCGCGCGACGGCGACGATCGCGTTGTGCGGGATTCGGTTCTTCTTCGAGCAGACGCTCCGCCGAGAGTGGACGACACTCCGGTTCGTGCGGCCGCCTCACGAGCACAAGCTGCCCGTGGTGTTGAGTCGGGATGAGGTGCGTCGCGTGCTCGCGGCCGTGCGGATTCCCGTCTACCGCATGTGTTTGACGACGATCTATGCGTGCGGGCTCCGGCTGCTCGAAGGCGCACGCCTGCAGGTCGCTGATGTCGACAGTGCGCGCATGGTCGTACACGTCCACGGCAAAGGCAAACAGGATCGCTACGTTCCGCTGCCCGCGCCGATCCTGCCGGGGCTACGCGCGTATTGGCAGACGCATCGGTCGCGCGCGTGGATGTTTCCCGCCCCGACTCGCCGCGGCTTGGCGCACAGTCTCGCCCATCACGGCGGGCCCGTCACCCGGAGTAGTTTACAGAGTGCCTTCCGCCGCGCCGTCCTCAAGACGGGCCTCGCGAAGCGTGCGCATGTCCACACCCTGAGGCATTCGTACGCGACGCACTTGCTGGAAGCGGGCGTCAACCTGCGGATCATTCAAGACGCCCTTGGCCACCGCAGTGCCCGGACGACCCAGATCTACACGCATCTCACGTGCGAGATTCGCGCCGCCCTGACCGACCCGTTGAACCAATTGATGCACGACCTCTGATCCCGCCGCCGAGGTCGTCATGCTGGAGGTGGCGGACATCGTCCGTCGCCATGAGGCCGCCGTGCGTGCACAGCTCGGGACGCGTCTGCTTCCGAGCCAGGCGCGTGCCCTGCGCGATCTCGTGGCCTGTCGGACGGCGGCGTGTGGCGGACAGCTCACGCAGTGCACCGCGTGCGGCGAGCAGGTGTATCGGTATCACTCGTGCCGCAACCGGCATTGTCCGAAGTGTGGGGGCGACCAGGCCGCGCGGTGGCTCGAGCGACACCAGGCGCGGCTGTTGCCCTGTCCCCACTATCTGATCACCGTCACGCTGCCGGCGGCGCTCCGCCCCGTGGCCTTTACGCACCAGACCCTGGTCTACGGCGCGCTGATGCGATCCGCGGCGGCGGCGCTCCAGGCGCTCGCCGCCGACCCGCGCTTCGTCGGCACGTCGGTGGGCTGCATCGCCGTGCTCCACACGTGGACCCGCGCCCTGCGGTATCACCCACACGTCCATCTGATCGTCACCGCGGGCGGGCTCTCGGCCGATCGGACGCACTGGATCGCCGCAACGCACCCCGCGTTTCTCGTGCCCGTCACGGCGATGTCGGTGCTGGTGCGCGCTAAGATGTGCGCGGCCCTCTCACAGGCGGCGCTGCTCACCAACGTGCCGCCCGAGGTCTGGGCGACGCCCTGGGTCGTACACGCCCAACCCGCCGGCGATGGGGCTCGCGTGCTCGACTACCTCGCGCGGTATCTCTTTCGCGTCGCGATCAGCAACAGTCGGCTCGAACAGATCGACGATGACCGCGTCACGTTTCGGTATCGAGACCACCGCACGCAGAAGACCCGGCACGCCACGGTGTCGGGCGTCGAGTTTCTGCGCCGCTTCCTCCAGCACGTACTCCCGCGCCGCTGTACCAAGCTCCGGTACTACGGGCTCTGGAGTGCCACCCGGCGCGCCGATCTCGACCACGCGCGCACCCTGCTGGACGCCGCCCACGCGACCGCGACCGCCGACGAATCCCCGGCGACGCCCGCGGCGACGCCGGGGGGTTCCGCCCCGATCGTCTGTCCCCTGTGTCACGCGGGCACGTTGACGCTGATCGCCGTCTTGCGCCCGGAGCGCAAGGTGCCTCCGTGATGGCGACGCGCGCGTTGCCAGGCATACGACCACTGGTCGACGGCGTGCACGCCGCACGGGATCGGCGTCGTGTGTACGGAGAGGCCTCGCGACCCGCGCGGACGCCGATCCGTCTATCCGCAGACGCGCCGAATGACGCGTCCCGTCGTGCGGCCGTCGCTCATGGGTGCCTCGCGGCCGTCTCCGTCGCCCGCTAACACCGTCGCACCGGTGCCGCCGGCGCTTCAAACTCCAATAGCACGACCGATGCCCGGATTTAGTCCAACCCAGGATTTTGTCGCGGCTGTCGCGCGACAAGAATCCTTAATTCGTTAG
>CAZEMI010000184.1:0-25513 GCA_964513235.1 uncultured Acidobacterium sp. | reverse complement strand
AATTTCTCGCTCCCTTCGACTCGAAATCCGAGGCGCGCCTCGAATTTCTCGCTCCCGTCGACTCGAAATCCGTGGCGCGCCTCGAATTTCTCGCTCCCTTCGACTCGAAATCCGAGGCGCGCCGCGAATTTCTCGCTCCGGGCAGGCATTCTAGCCATGGCTTTGGGCGTCATGGTTGCGTCATGTGCGCCGGTCTATGGCCAGTGGGGCAACAGCCGGCCGCGCAATGGATCGTACGGCGGCGCTCGCGTCGAGCGCCAGGTGTTCGATCAGGGTTACCAGGACGGCTATCGCCAGGGGCGCGAGGATGCGCGTGACGGCGACCGGTTCGATCCGCGCGGCCAGCGCGAGTATCGCAATGCCGACAACGGCCGCTACCGATCGGGCGAGGCGCGCCGCGTCTATCGCCAGGGCTTCGAGCGCGGTTACGAAGAGGGTTACCGCGACGCGCGCGGCCGGCGGTATCAGCGCCGCCGCTAGAAGGTCTTCCTGGCGACCCACTCGCGGTAGAGCGAGTCGACGGCGGCGTAGCGGCCCTCTCCCTTGCTGATGATGTCCAGGCGAATCAGCGCCGCGAGCGCCGCCTGCACCGTGGACGTGCCCGGCAGCCGATGCCGGGCGCGCACATCGGCCGACATCAATTCGCGTCCTTCCTCGAGCACGAGCGCGCGCAACACCGCCCGCTGCGGCAACGTCAATCGTTGCCACGATTCCTCGAATACGGTGTGCTGTTCGCCGAGCAGCCGCGTCAGCGTGCCGTGCAGGTCCTCCATGCCCGCCGTCTTCCGCCCGGACGCCTTGACGTCGTCCCAGGTCTCGTGGGCGAGCCGCTGCACGTCGTAGGGCACGTTCGCGGCAAGATCGACAACCGCCTCGCCAAGGCCCGGCTCGGGTTTGATGCCGCTGCCCTGGAACCGCGCGTCGATGAAGGTGGCAAAGCCGGCCGCGTCGATCTTCTGGAGTCGCATCACCGGGCCGGCCTTGTAAAACGGCCGCCGCGGGCCTAGCATGCGCTCCATCAACGACGGTTCGGACCCGGCGAACACGTAGCCGACCTGCCGCTGTTCCTGCACCGCAGCCCGCAACGCATGCTCAACCGATCCGCCGTCGAACGAGGCAATCGCCTGGAACTCGTCCAGGGCAATGGCCATTCGCTGCCGCCGCGCCGCGGCAATCCGGCCGGGAAGCGCGAACACTTCCGTGGCGACCCGGGCCGCGTCGCGCGCCGACCGCACGGCAGGGAAAGACAGGCTGAAACCCGCCGTGGCTCCGCCAGGAGCGAAGGCGGGGTCGAAGCGCAGCTCCGGCCGGATGGCGCCGAGCAGGTCGCCGGCCCAGCGCCGCAGCCGGCTCACCGGCGTCTCGGCCGCGATCAGGGCCCGGGCGTAGGACTCGAGAAACCCGATGTAGGAGCTGGACGAGGCGACGGTGACCTCGACGGTGAGGAGCTTCTGCCGGGCCAGCCCGCGCATCACGTCCCGCACCAGCGACGACTTGCCGTAGCGGCGCGGCGAGATCAGGAACACCTTCTGGCCGGCGGCCAGGTCGCGGCCCAGCCGCGCGCGCTCGTCCTCGCGGTCGGCGAACGCCGCGGCGGTGACGAGCTCGCCATAGACGAACGGGTTGTCCGGCGTCATTACGTCATTATACGTAACGACTACGTAAAACAACGTAATCCTTCGACTCGCCGCCGCCGCGCTGACGCACGGCGGCGGCTCGCTCAGGGTCTTCGGTCCCAATGAGCGGCGCCCTCACCATCGCGCTGATCTACGCGTCGTTCCTGGCGGTGGGTTGGTGGGCGGCCCGTTCGACTCACCGGACTTCGCACGCGAAGTCCGGTTCGCTCACGGCAGGCCATTCGACTCGGCGCCGCCGCGCTGCGCCCGACGGCGCCTCGCTCAGCGCCGGCCCCACGGACTTCATGCTCGCGGGCCGGGGCCTGCCGTTGTGGCTGGCGACGTTCACCATGACCGCTACCTGGGTGGACGGCGGCTACCTCCTCGGCACCGCAGAGGGCGTTTACCGCAGCGGCCTGGCCAGCGGCCTGCAGGGCGGGGTGTGCTTCGGCATCAGCCTGATCCTCGGCGGCCTGTTCTTCGCGCGCCGCATGCGCGCGCTCGAGTTTCACACGCTGATCGACCCGTTCGAAGCGCGCTTCGGGCCGGCGTGGGCGGTGGTGCTGGCCCTGCCGGCGGTGCTGGCGGAAATGTTCTGGAGCGCGGAGTTGCTGGTCGCGCTGGGGTCGACCTTCGGCGTGATGCTCGACATCGATCTCGCCACGGCCATCGTGGTGTCCGCCATCGTCGTCACGCTCTACACCATGGCTGGCGGCATGTGGGCGGTGGCGTATACCGACGCGTATCAGCTGACGCTGGTCGGCCTCGGCCTGGCGATCACCCTGCCGATCGCGCTTGACGCGGTCGGCGGCGTGACCGCGGCGTGGACGCTGTATCAGGCGTCGCGGCCGGATGGGGCGTTGCTCCTGCCGGCTGCCCTGAGCGACGCCCGCGTGGTCGCGGGCGGAGTCGAAGGGCTGCAGCCGGCCGCCATGTGGACTACGCCATCGATCGTCGCGTGGTGGGACGTGAGCATCATGCTGATGCTCGGCGGCATTCCGTGGAACTGCTATTTCCAGCGCGTGCTGTCGTGCCGATCGGCGAACCACGCGCGCGCGCACTCGATTGTGTCGGGCCTGCTGACGATCGTGCTGACGATACCGCCGCTGCTGATTGGCCTCGTGGCATTTGCGTACGTCTGGCCACCCGACGTCGCGCGGCGGCTGGCCGAACAGCCCGCGCACGCGCTGCCGCTGGTCTTCGCGCACGTGGTTCCGCCGCTGGCCGGCCTGGTGGGACTGGCGGCGATCATCGGCGCCGTCACGTCGAGCTTCTCCTCGTCCATCCTCTCGGCGGGATCGATGTTCAGCTGGAACGTGTGCTGGCGCCTGATCAACCCGGGCCTGTCGTTCGGCGGCATGAAACTGCTGATGCGGATCTCGATTGTCGCCATCGGCGCCGGCGCGGTGTGGATGGCGCTCGAAGTGCAGAGCGTTCAAGCGTTGTGGTTCTTCACGAGCGATCTGGTCTTCGTGCTGCTGTTCCCGCAGCTGGTCGGCGCGCTGTTTGATTCGAAAGCCAACCTGGCCGGATCGATCGCGGCGTTTGCGGTCTCGCTGGTGCTCCGCATTGGCGGCGGCGAACCGTTGTTCAGCCTCCCCGCGCTAATTCCGTATCCCGAGTGGGTGCCGTTCAAGACGCTGGCGGCCGGCGTCGGGTTGCTCCTGCTGCCGGTGGTCTCCCGGCTGACGGCTGGAATCAGCGCGCCGCGCCCCCTCCACAATCCTTCAGCTATCATGCGCTCATGAAGAAACCCATCGCCTCGCTGCTCATCGCCTTTGCACTCGCCAGCCTCGGCCTCGATGCGCGCCAGCAGGGCGGCCTCGTGCCCGCGCCGGACCGGCGTCCGGGCGAAGGCACCGGCCCGTTTCCGACGCTGACCATCCGCAACGTCACGGTGATCGACGGCACCGGCGCACCGCCGTTCGGCCCCGCGAACGTGATTGTCGAAAACAACCGCATTGCGCGCATCGTGAATGCCGGCACGCCAGGCGTGCCGTCGCGCGAACCGGCCGCCGCGCCCGCGCCGAACATCATCGACGGCACCGGCATGTTCCTGATGCCCGGCTTCGTCAACGTGCACGCGCATCTCGGCGACGAGAGGAAATCGCGGGAGAACGAATACACCTTCAAGCTCTACATGGCGCACGGCGTCACCACCATCCGCGGCGTCGAGCTGACGGCGCAGCCGATGGCGTTGAAGGAGAAAGCGCGCAGCGCCGCGAACACCATCGTCGCGCCTCGCATCTTCAACTATCAGCGGCCGGGCGCGGGCTGGGGCAAGGGTGTGGTCGACACGCCCGAGAAAGCGCGCGAGTGGGTGCAGTGGTGCGCCGCCAACGGCGTTGACGGGATGAAGCTGGTCGCCTACCCGCCGCACATCATGTCGGCGCTGCTCGACGAGGCGAAGAAGCACGGCCTCGGATCCACCGCGCATCTCGAGCAACGCGGCGTCGCGCAGATGGACGCGCTGACCGCCGCGAAGATGGGTCTCGGTACCGTGACCCATTTCTACGGTCACTTCGAGCCGCTGATGCGCGACTACCGCGTGCAGCCGTGGCCCGAGCAGATGAACTACAACGACGAGCAATACCGCTTCGGCCAGGTGGCGCGCCTCTGGAACATGATTCATCCTCCCGGCAGCGACGAGTGGAAGGCGTACCTGCAGGAACATCTCAAGCTGCGCACCGTCTTCGATCCGACGATGACCGCGTATGCGGCGGGACGCGACGTGATGCGCATGCGCAACGCCGACTGGCACGACAAGTACACGCTGCCGTCGCTGATGGATTTCTACACGCCCAATCGCGAGAACCACGGCTCGTACTTCTTCGACTGGACGCACCAGGACGAGATCGCCTGGCGCAACTTCTATCAAGTGTGGTTCCGCCTGCTCAACGACTACAAGAAGATGGGCGGCCGCGTCACGGTCAGCGACGATGCGGCGTACATCTACAACACGTGGGGCTTTGGCGTGATTCACGAGATGGAGCTGCTGCTCGAAGCCGGCTTCCACCCGCTCGAAGTGATCCGCGCCGCGACCATGCACGGCGCCGAAGCGCTGCACGAACCGAAAGGCGAGCTGCCGCCGTTCGGCATCGTCCGGGCCGGCATGCTGGCCGACATGGTGCTGGTCGATCAGAATCCGCTGCAGAACATCAAGGTGTTATACGGGACCGGCCATCTGCGGCTGAATGATCGCACCGGCCAGATGGAGCGCGTCGGCGGCATCCGCTACACGATCAAGGACGGCATCGTCTACGACGCGAAGAAGCTGCTGGCGGATGTTGCGGCGATGGTGGAGGCGCAGAAACGGCAGCGGGCGCAGAAGACAAGCCGGTGAAACCATGAGAAGGACTACTGAGGCCTGTAAAACAACCACTGCTCCGGATTCACGTCATCCCAGTCGCACTGATCGGGACGCGCCAGCCAGTTCTGGCCCATGTCGCCGATCGGCGCGCCCGGCGGCGCGAATGATGTCGGCATGAAACGCGCGGACAACGCATCGTTGATCGGCCGCTCGATGAAGCGCTTGATGTCGGCCGCGAGCAGCGTGCGATGGGCGCGCTCCGACTCGGCCTGCGAGCCGGTTCCTGGCGTCGCGGTGCCGGCGCGCGCCCCGAGGCGACTGAGCTTCAGCGAGCTGATCGCCCGCACTTGCGTATTCGGGGCCGCGGCGGCCAGCCACATCAGGCGATCGACCAGGACGCGCTCTTCGGCGCGCCGCACTTCCGCCTCATAAGATCCGGTGGTCGCCTGATCGAAGGTGGCCCGGACCAACCGGTCGATCACTTCACCGAGACCGGGCAGAGCCTGATCGACCGCGCTCTGTGCCACCATGCGCGCGGCGCGATCGGGTTGCAGGATGAAGCCGATCGTCACATCAGCGGCGATCGACGCAGGGTTGATCGGATCGAATCCCTCACCCGTCGTCCGCGGGAACAGCTCGCGATGCATGCCGTAGCCCGGCGGCCGCGGCGGCAGCAGGTCGAGAATGCGTTTGGGAATGGTCAGCTCCGACGGCTTGAGCGTGGCGGTCAGCGCGTCGATCGCCTTGCGCTGCACTTCACCGCTGACCCATGCCACCGGCGTGCGGTTGTCGCCGCGCATCGCGTAGACGAAATCCTGCCCGCCGATCGCCGATGCCGTGCTCTCCACCGCGTAGCGGTGATACATGTAAATCGGCACCAGCGGCTCTTCGATCATCACCGTCGGCGCCCCGGTGCGGATGGTATTGGTGCCGATGCGGTCCAGCGCGGCGCGCCTCACCTTCATCAGGCGAGTCAGCTCGTCGGTCTGGTCGGCGCCGTTGGTCCACTGGTCGGCCTTCGGATGGATGTCGATGTCCTGGTTCGTAAAGTAGCGGTAATCCCCGGTCCAGGCGTCGCCGAGGATCCTGTCGAGCGCCGCCTCGTCGTTGCCGCGGTTCGGGAACTCACGGTACCCCCAGTTGATCGCGATCTTGTCCCATTCGCCGACGTTCTGGTGATACGAGCGCGACAGATCGATGGTGCCGTCGTCGGTGAGCTCGGCGAGCGCCACCGGATAATCCATCACCGAGATCCAACCCTTGGTGCTGTCGTAGTAGTTGTGGCCGAGGCCGAGCGTGTGGCCCACCTCGTGCGCCGACAGCTGCCGGATCCGCTTGAGCGCGGTCTCATAAAGGACCGCAGGACGCTCGTTGCCGTTGGTATACGGCGACAGCAAGCCTTCGAAAATCATGTAGTCCTGCCGATCGCGCAGCGACCCCAGCGTGACGGTGGCCTTGATGATCTCGCCGGTGCGCGGATCCGAGACCGATCCACCGGAGCTCCAGCCGCGCGTCGAGCGGTGAACCCAGTTGATCATGTTGTAGCGGATGTCCATCGGATCGGCGTCCGCGGGAAGCTCCCGGACGATCAGCGCGTTGCGGAAGCCCGCGGCTTCGAAGGCCTGATTCCACCACATCGCGCCTTCGATCAGCGCCTTCTTCACGTCTTCAGGCGCGCCCGAGTCCACCCAGTATTCGATCGGCTCGATCGGCTCGCTCATCGCCGCGCCGGGATCCTTCTTCTGCAGGCGATGGCGGCGGACGTAGCGGAACTGGATGTTCTCGCCGATTGGCTGGCTGTAGTCGACGAACGTGCCGCCGCCGAACCCGGCGCGGGGATCGTCGTGGCGCGGCGTGAACGTCGTATGGTCCGGCAGCTGCACGAACGACGCATGCTCGCGCAGGGTCACCGCCTCGGGCGAGGGCGTGACGCTGCCGACCGATCCGGAGAATAGGTTGCCGCCGAAGCCGCCGCCGCCACCGCCGCCCGCACCGCCGGCGCCGGGAGTGGTGATCGGCATCGGGCCCTGGGTGGGTCCGCCACCGCCACCACCGCCGCCGGTCGGCTCGTTGACGAACGTCAACGTCATGTCGACTTCGGTGTTCATCGGGAAGTTGCGCGTGTTCGGCAGGTAGAACGCGCTGCGCGTGCGATCGAGGCGATAGTTGCCGGGCCGCAGGCTGGTGGCAGCGTTGGCGACATCACGAAGATAGAAGTCCGTGGCATCGACGAGCACGCGGCCGCCTGATTCAGCGGCGACGGTGAAGCCCCACAGGATCGACTTGGCGAAGGAGTCTTCAACGGACTTCCGCTCGAGCGGATTCTTGCTGCTCGACCGGAACGACTGGTTTGGCTGCACCAGCATCACGCGCGGGCCGACGCGGTTGAAGTGAACCAGGCGACCGCCGCCGCGGCCTGAGCCGCGATCGAGGCCGATGTCGTTGGAGCCGAGCCCCGCCGACAGTCCCGTTGAGAACAGGAACTCTGTGTCGAAGCGGGAGATCTCGAGGAACATCTGCCCGCTGCGCTCATCCCAGTACAGCGGGAAATAGCCGTCCATTTTCTTCATGCCCGACGTGCGGTCCTCGATGGACGGCGGCGGCGCCGGGCGTTGCGCGGGTTGCGCGGGTTGACGAGCTTCCAAGACGGGGCCCACCAGAAGCAGGGCACCGACAAGCAGAACTGACTGTTTGAGCATGACCACTCCAGCGTTTACCGAGTGGTCATTCTATTCCGTCCTCAGTCCATGTTCTCTTCGTCCTCTGACTTATCTTCTTTTGTCACGCGCGCTTTGGTGCACTCACCAGCCTTCGCTCCAGCTTCCACCTTCGCCGAGGCTACGGCGGACAAGGCGGCGGGCAAGCCAAACTGGCCGCCTTCGGTCTTCTTGGGCGAACCGGCCTCGCGTTGCTTCTTCATTTCGCGGGCCCGGTCGTCGGGTGTCAGGCGTCCGGCCTGCGTGTATTGGCCGGGGTTCACTTTGTTGATCCTGCTCATATGCGGAACCTTAAGAGGGCGCCCACGCCGCCGATGCCGGCGAGGAGGCTTTCGTCTTCGATGAATCGAATGCGCGCGGCGGTCTGCCTGGCGCGCGTCACCAATTCCTCGGCGAGCTTCAGCCGCTTCTCGTCGGCCGGGCCTTGCGGCGCCGAGGTATCGACCTGCACCTCACCGGGCGCCGCATCATCCGGCAGCTTCTGCACCGGCTTCAGGAGCTCGGGTGATGCCGTAATGATGAGCTCGTCGACCTGGCCGAGCTGAAACGCGCTCAGCGTCGCTTCCGGACCGGCCACGCCGAGCCCGCCGCTTTGCCACTCGTCCATCAGCTCCCGGACCTTCTCGGCGTCGGTCTCGGCGTCGTTCTGGCGAAGGGACGCCATCGTGGTTTCAATAATCTTGGCGCCGTCGGCGTTGCGCTGCAGCGTGATGACGTCGATGACCTTCTCCCCGAGGTGTTTGGGCAGCTGCTCCCTGAGAATCGGGACCGCGACCTCTTCGCCGGCGACGACGATCTGAGTGATGTTGTCGTCGCGCACGATCTTGTCGAGCTTCTCGACCACTTCCTTGACGTGGAGCAGGTGGAAATTCTCGGCGCGGCGCTGATAGCGGGCCTGCGACCAGCCGCCCTTCGAGGAGCGGCGCGTCTTTTCGTTGGCGATCTTCTCGTCGCGCTCGGTCGTGGCGAGGCTGAACACCAGGATGCGCGCCTTGTTGGTGTCGAGCAACACCGCGGCATAGCGCGGGTACGTGTCGATGAGCCTGGCGAGCGGGTAAAGGTGGGGCACCGAGTCGATGAAAAGCGAGTGATCGGCGAACGGCGCTTCGAGCCCAATCGCCTCGAAGAACTCCGAGCCGGACGAGGCGAAAATCGCCAGCCCATGCCAGGCCGGATCGAGTTCGGTCTCGAGATATTGGCGGATCCGTTCGGCGTCGCCCTCGAAGCTCTGGCGCTCCGGGGATTCCTCCGCAAAGCCTTTCGCGCGATCGCTCAACACCTTTTTCATGAACTGGTGATGGTCTTCGCGGCCATTCTGGTTCGGCGTGAGGCTCAGGTACAAGCTGATGAATGGAAACGGACTGGGTTCCAGCGCGGCCAGAACGTCCATCCGCTGACTCAAAGGTTGAACGGACACGGGTATCGAGTCGGCCATGCCCGTGAAGCTGCAATCTGGGTGCCGGGCTTTTTACAGCACGCGTTGGTAGGGCACCTCTCGAAACATCGGCAGACCGGCCAGCGTGATGATGTCGACCAACCCCTGCCGTTCGTGAAATTCCTTACTGTCGCGGTTGATGACCACGGTATTGCGGTAGGTGGCCGCGAGACGCCTGAACTCGCCATCGATGAGGCGGAAGCGGCGCACCATGTTTTCCACGTCTTCGTGATCGCGGTTGCGCAGGCGAATGTGTTTCTCGACGGTATCGGTGCTCGAGGTCAGCACGATCACGCGGTCAGGATTCCACGCGTCGCCGATCGACAGCACCTGGCGTAACGCGTCGTGCTCGTTGGGAGGGTACTCGGCCATGTGGGCCTCGAGGGTAATGCGCGCGCCCTCGAAGAAAATGACTTTGCCGGGACCGTCGTGCTCGGCCGCGTCGCGGTAGTTGGCGTTGTACAACCGCGCGAAATACTCGGTGACGCCGACCGCGTTTACGCCCGCGGCGATGTCTTCGAGCACACGCGGATCCCACACGCCCTTCTCGCCTTCGCCATAGGATCCGTTGTGATAAAGGTCAGCAAGCTGGCGGACCAGCGTGCTTTTCCCCACGCCAGGGCCGCCGACGATCGCAACTCGCATTGTGCCCCTAGGGTTGCACGCAGCTGGCGTGCTCAATCGTCATCGAATCGAACGCCGTAAAGACTGCCGCGATGCAGGATTGAGAATGTCTAGGAGACGTAGAAACAGCAATCGCGTCGCTAGCGCATCTCCCAAGGCCGTATGTCGTTGATTATCAGGCGGCGATATGTTGAGCAGTTCGAACGCGGCATCAGAAGATAGCGCCGTCGGCCATCCGTGTTGCAATGCCGCCAAATAGAGCAACGAGTGCGTATCGATAGATCGATGAGAGATTCTTGGAAGAGTCGGACGATTGCTTAGAAACGCGAGTTTCCTCAGGAAGGTCAAATCAAACCCGACGTTGTGACCGACCATCGTCGCTGTTTCATCAGGGAGGAGGTGCTCGAAATATTGCTCGATTTCACCGAATGCATCAATCGGAGCCAGTGCTAGACGGTTCCAATCGTCTTCATACTTGCGGAAGTTCTCTCGGCCGAAATCAGTCCACGATAACTCGTCGTCGCGAACGTACACGACCATGGCTCGTTCGGGGCGCAACACGGGCACAAGCGCCACAGCGAGTAGATCGTGGATAAACGGGTCTGGCCCCGTCGTCTCAACGTCAACGACGACGAGATTATTTCTCAGTTCCATCGGTAGCTCTTGGACCCACTCCGAACAGAGCGCCGTAACTTTCAGTAACGATTGTGTCACCCCAGAGCGTCCAATAGAACATAAATGTCGCGGAGAACCCCCACACCGTTGCGAAGGATGCGAGAAGCAAAACCCAAAGCATCAACCAGTTGGGATAGGTCGTGGCACCGAGATAGTACGTCACTCTCGCAGCGACAATGCCAACTGATGTCAGCCAGACAGTTGCGGCGGCCGCCGCGGCGATAGATCGGTGGAGCGTGTATTTGTTTTGGTACGTCGACAGTAACGACCGGCGGTCTGCATTGACCAGAAAATTCTTGGCGAGCGGATAAAACTCTCGCCAGCTAAGGTCCCGATCTGGCGAGAATTTTTTGCTGACCTTTGCGAAGAGATCCTTCAAGGCAGCGTCAAATGGTTCCGTTGGTTTCTGGACGCGGAACCGGAGAAAGGACCAAACGCGCTTAAGTTCCTTTGCTGCCGATTCTCTCGATGATCTACCTTTTGACACCCAGTTCAGCACGTGACCCAAGAAGTACCAGGTCAGGAGTGTCCCAATGATCGCGGCACACTCGCGCGCGAAAGGTACGACGCGAACGAAGTAACGAATCCGCTCATTGGTTAACTCGGGAACGTACTCGAACGACCATAGCGGAATCAGTGGTCCAAGTGCGTACCAAAGCATGAGCAACAAGACGCTCGCCACAAGCCCCGGCAAGACAACCCCAAACAATTCGTAGGCGAGGTTGTCGAGCTTGTTCCAAAAGCCGTCCATCTGCCTCTCCTCAGAAGGTGAACACAGCGGATGCGACTAACTGAGCGTCAGGACAAGGCGATTGTGCGCCGGGACGCGCAAACTGTCCAGCGTGTTCTTGAATCGCGGAGTGGAACAATTCAACCGGGCAGAGACTGATCACAATTTTGAAGAAATTGACACGACATCTAGAGTCTGATGTCGAGGATTGGCTTCGAGGTTGTGGGTCAGTAGAACGCCTGCCACTACACCAGGCAAGCTTGGCCGCACTAAGCCCTGTCCGTCGAGAGCGAAGCGCTCATCCAGAAAACCGCAAGGCTTCAAAGAACCGCAAAGTACGCCGGAGCTAAACTTTTCGTCGAAACGGTAGCGGTCCTGCCTTTGGAATCAATTTCGGCGCTGGCGGTGGAGCTAATGCTCGCTTCGACGCGTGTGCTTCAAGTAGTTCTTGGACAAACGATACTGGATATTGCACGTCGTCCGCGATCTTGGCGTAATCGAGCCGCGAAGTGCCGTAAACGGTTTCAGCAATTTGCCTGAATGCTCTTGGCTTCTCAAGCGGAACCTGATTGCTGAGGGGTTCATGCGTCCGCCATCCTCGCGCCGACAGGAACTGGAATAACGTTCGATACTTCCGGGGCGTGATCAATTCCAATTGATGCGCTCTAATGATCGCAGCCTGAACTGAAATGCCCCACTTCACTTTTATGTTCAGGAAGGTTTCGAGTGTCGTTGCACCGGCGATTTCCTGCCTCATCGCGTCCGCTGGCAGCAGAAATGCCCCTGCGAATCGATCTGCTTCGGCATGCACATCTGGTCTCGAAGGGAGGGGTTGATGCATGACCAGGTGCCCCAATTCATGCGCAGAACTATGCCTCACGCGATCGGCGGGGCGCTCTGATGAGAGAACAATGATCGGATGTCGCTGACCATCGTTTGAGAGAGCCCAAGCGCAGAATGCGTCTCCATCGACAAATGCCCTAGGTAATCCTATTACCAGCACTCCTGCCGACTCCATTGTGTGAATAAGATGCTTCACGGGCTCGTCAGGAGAGAGCCCGAGTTCGCTCCTTGCAATGACGGCCGCACGTTCTGGATCGCCGGGGACATTCGGGACGCGTACCGCAACCTCTTTAACTCTGCGCCCGGCAATCATGCGCCGCAGTAGCTCATAGGCCATCTGGGCGTGTCGGTGAACAACTTTTTGTTCCCGCTCTGTCATTGCAGCCCGAGCACGAAACAAGAGCGACCCGAGCGGAAAATCCGTCTCAGGAGGTATTTCAAAAAATCGCAATGGAAAGCCGGTGCGAAACACGAACGACTGAATGTAATCGTCAGGAGGCTTGCTCCAACCATTCTCGATTTGAGCGACGAATGGTTGTGTTACTGCAAGCGCTCCTGCAACTTCCGTTTGCGTCCAGCCATTCAGTTCTCGTACCTGTTTCAATCTCTCGCCGTAAATCATTCGGCGCCAGTACCAGTGCTCGGAATGTCGAGATAGATGTCGAGCTCACTCACTTCCGCTTGGACCTGTCCGTCAATTGCAAGGCCATGACGACGCCAGATCGGCCAATCCCAATGCGACGTCGTGGACTCACGCGTGAGAGCGCCAGTCTTGGGGCAACCGAGGTACACCCTATCCAGATTGTATTCGGCGTCCGTGCTCCAGTGGAGCACCAACCGAATGATTGGCTGATCCGCCGTCGCCGGTAGCGTGTCTTCTGCAATGTCGAAAGACTGCTGATAAAAAGCTTGACGGGCGTGTGAGTGTCCGGGCACAGGAAGCTGATCGTTGTTGGCAGATCTCAAGATCCGCATCTGAATACCAGGAGCGGACATCGACAGGCCGAGGTTCGATAGAAACTCGGTTTCATAATCGATCTCCTCTTCGTTCTGAACGTTCTGATTGGCTGCGCTCAAGTAACGTCGCGCTCCCTTCCGAACGTGGGCGGGTGCCAATGCACGGTCGATCTGCTCATCCATCCAATCCGCGTACTCCTGTGCGTGGATGGTCCCGCGACGGATAGCCTCGACAGTTAGGCGCAACAGCGAACGATGCGCGGCGACAACGGACTCCGGGTTCGGCAAGAGTGTCATAATTCGCTAATATCATAAGCACGTTTATGACAGGCGGTCAATCCGTCCCTTTTGTGTTCTAAGGGCAGATAACCTAGCCGTTGCAGCAACTTACGCGGAAGAGAGAATGAGACCGATTCAAGCTGACCGGCTGTCCGCCTCACTGGCAATCTACTTCCTCGTGACGTGCGCCGAGACCGCGAGCCACTGCCCGCCGCGACGGGCCCAGACGTCGGTGTAGCGCCCAGATGAAGGACGGCCGTCGGCGGTGGTGAAGCTCGTAGCGGCGTGGACAATCGCCACGTCGCCCAGCAAGCGGATGTTCACGTCGTGCGCCTGCAGGTTTCGAATAGGCACCGGCTGCGCGGTGACCTCGAGAAACCGCTGGCGATCGATCAGCGAGCCGTCGGCCATCGAACACAGAAAATCATCGGCGAGGATCTCGTCGAAGCGGCTGACGTCGCCTCTCTGCACGGACGTGATGTAGTCGGCGTTGAGCCGGGTGAGCACATCTAGATCGCTCGCAGCCGAGACCTGGTTAGCCATGCTCGTTCTCCCAACAGGACCTTGTTCACCTCGAAGCAGCTGTGGCGACGCGATTGCGACGACTACGAGTAGGCCGCCGAGCAGCTGTGATCTGAGCACGATGTTCTCCTTGGACTGACGACCGCCGACTGAATTCCCGACTGTTGACTGAAACTGTGAACTGCCGACTGTCGACTGCTGACTGCCACAGCAGCATGACGGCGTATGAGCGATAAGGACGCCACCGGACCGCGTGCTGGTCCAGTTCGCGGCGGCTGCACCCACCGGCCATGCGACGGAGCACCACGTCGCCGGACGGAAACGCGTCCGGTTGCCGTAGCGCACGCATCGCAATATATTGCGCGGTCCATTCGCCAATGCCAGGAATCGCAGCTAACGCCGCGAGTGTTGACGGGCTGTCGAAGAGTAACGAACGATCACATACCGCTTTGGCCAGCGAACGAATCGCGTTGGCGCGTGTGGCGATGATGCCGGCTTCTTCGAGCCGGGCGTCGGCGAGTTGGGCGGCGTTTGGGAACAGCCGATTCAATCCGTGGCAGTCGTCGACCGGCGTCCCCCATCTGGCCGCGACCCGCGCGGCGATGGTCGTCGCGGCGCGCACCGTGATTTGCTGTCCAAGAATCGCGCGCACCGAAAGCTCAAACGGATCCCACGCACCCGGAACGCGAACGCCGGCATGCTTGGCACACGCTCGTGTCAACAACGGGTCGGAGGCCAAGTGCCCCGTAATCGCGATGGCATCGGCCGCGACGTCGAACATGCGCTTCACGCGTTCGACGACGGTGGGCGTCGAGGGAGCCGCCGCACCGTGCACGTCGAGCCACAGCGCATCGGCATCGGTGGCCCGGCTGACCACGATCGAGCCGGCCACGCCGTCGCACGCGATCGTGCGCCGATAACAGTCCGCCTCGACCAATTCGACGCCCGGCGTCGCGCGCGCGCGCAGAAACGCGATCACGGCCGGCCAATCGTACGGCGGGCGATACACGAGCGACACGCGGTCCCGAGTGTCGACCGAGTCAGTTTTCAAAGCGATAGCCGAGACCGTACACCGTGACGATATAGCGCGGATTGTGCGGATCGGGTTCGAGCTTTTGCCGCAACCAGCTCACGTGCACGTCCACGGTTCGCGTTTCGGGCGTCGCCTGGTAGCCCCACACTGCGTCGAGCAGCTCGTCGCGCGACAGCACCACGCCGGGATGGCGGACCAGGTGCACCAGCAGCTTGAATTCCTGTGCCGAGAGGCGGACGGCACGTCCGCCGCGCAGCACCTGTCCCGCCCTCGGACGAACCACGACATCTCCAAACGTGAGCTCGTCGACGCCGGCGTCCCCGCGCGTGCGGCGGAGCAGGGCTTCGATGCGCGCCAGGAGTTCCGCGCTCTCGAACGGCTTGGTCATGTAGTCATCGGCGCCGCTTTTAAGCCCTGTGATCTTGTCCGCGATGGAATCTCGCGCGGTGAGCATCAGCACCGCCACGTTCTGACCCTCGCGGCGCAGCTCGTGACACACCTGCAGGCCGTCTTTCGCCGGCAGGTTCAGGTCGAGAATGATCAGGTCGTAATGGCCTTTGCGCGCGAGGTCGAGCGCCATGGTGCCGTTGGCCGCGGTCTCGACCGCATAGCCTTCCTTGCGCAGCCGATCCGAGAGCGTCCGCCGCAGCCCCGGCTCGTCGTCCACCAGCAGGATCCGGCGCTCCGGAACCGTGGCGGCACGCGCGGCGCCTGTCGTCTTGAAGGGCAAGGGCTCAGTCATTTTTGCGGGCTGCCTTCAAGGCGCCTCGCCCGGCCGGAGGCCGGGCAAAAGAGACGCTGTCATCGCCGGCAATTGCAGGATGATGCGCGCGCCGTTGCGCTCGCCGTTGGCCACGCGCACACGGCCGCCGTGAGACTTCACCACCTGTTTGACGATGTTGAGGCCGATGCCGCTGCCTTCGATCTCGTGTTCCCGGGCATGCCGGCCGCGGAAGAACGGCTCGAAAATCCGCCGCCGCTCATCGCCGGGAATGCCGGGCCCGTCGTCTTCCACCGCAATGGCCACATCCGAGCCGCCGCTCGCCGAGACGCGCACCGGGCCGCCATGTCCGTACTTCACCGCGTTCAGAACCAGGTTCTTGACCGCCATCTTCAGCGCGTCGCGGTCCGCCAGCACGATCGGCAGGCCCGGCTCGATCACGGTATCGATCTGCTGGCCGGCCGGCGCCGCGGCGCGGCTCTCTTCGATGGCGCTGGCGATCACGTCGGCCACGTCGGTGGGCCGGCGGTTGAGCACCGTGTCGGGCCGCGCCTGCAAGCGGCAGCAGAGCAGGATGTCGCCGATGGTTTTCGCCAGCCGGCGTCCCTCCAGTTTGATCAACTCGCCGTAGTGCCTGGCCTCCGCCGGCGTGCCGACCACATCGTCGGCGAGATTCTCGCCGGCACAGGTGATGGTGGCCAGCGGCGTGCGCAGCTCGTGCGACATGCGCGCCACGAGCTCGAGCTGCTCGCGTGCCGCCCGCTGCATGCTGTGCATCGAGGCCACGAGCAGGCCGACGCTGATCGCCAGCAGCACGAGCACGCCGATGCCGATGGCGAGATTGCGGAAGCGAATGGCGCCGAGCGTGGCTTCGAGCGAACCGCTCTGGTGCTGCAGCAGGACGCGCCAGCGATGCGCGGCCGCATCGGGCATCAGCTTCTTCGCGGTCGCCGCTTCGAGGTCGCGCCCGTGAATGGCGTAGAGCGGGATGCCGGCGGCGGCGCCAAATTCGGATCGGGTCAGGTCCTGCCGCGATCGGTAAACCGCGGAATCCGGCATGTCGTCACGGATGATCATCACGTCGAGCGCCGACGGGATGCCGCCTTCGAAGCAGCCCGCCAGCATCACCGGGATCAGATCGTTGGCGATGTGATCCATGTCGAGCATCGCCGCGATCCAGCGATCGTTGCCGGCGGGCACGACGATCGCCGGCACTTCGTCGAGCAGCGTGCGGTTCAATGCGGCCGCGTTCAACCACTCGGGTACGCGATTGCCGATCTCCCGGCCATCCAGCGTAATCTCGCGAGCACCGAACGCGCCGCCCGGTGCGCGCCTGATCACGATGACCGTCTTGATGAAGCCGGACGGCGACAGCTCGCGAAGCCCGTCACGCACGGCCACGGTGGGGCCGCCAGGGTGGTCGGCATCGATGCCCGACAGCCGCGAGTACAACTGAGCGAGGCGCGCGTCGAACTCGGTGGAAAGCCGGACCGTTGCCGCCTCGAGGTTTTGCCGCGCCCGCATCTGCTCGAGCCCGCTCAATTCGCCGAGCCACCGGTACTGCAGGATCGCGAGCGAGGGAAGCAACACGCCGATCGCCGCGATCAGCGCCACCGTGCGCCTGGAGGCTGTCCACGCCATCCGCAAATGGTATGACGTTTTTAATCTACCCGTCGAGCGGATGCCTCGGCAGGAAGGGCGTGTGCGTCGGTTATTACCTGCAGGGGCAGTCGGGCCGCCCGATTGGCGACAAGACCCCTGAAGAACGCCTGGCGATTGCGCTCGAGCAGGGATCGAAAATCCATCCGCAATACAAGACCGAATTCGACACCGCGTTCTCGGTGGCGTGGCACTGCGTGAAGTGGAGCTACGGATCGTGGTCGAACCTGGCGGCGGCGAACCGGCGCATCCTGAACGAGCCGGAAGGCCGGCTGTTCCTGGCGGGCGATCACATGAACATGAACGCGTGGATGCAGGGCGCATTTGAATCCGCGCGCCAGACGGCCACGCAGATTCATGCCCGCGCGGCCAAGGAGAAAGCTCCGGCCGCGCGCTAGCCGGCCCGCCTCCGCTCGCGTAGCGAGCTTCGGTGAGGTCTCGCCGGAGCGGCCTGTCGGCCGCGAAGGCGGAGATCCGGGATTCGGGATCCGGTAAAGAATAGGGTAGTGATCAAACTCGCGGCGGCACTCATGGTCTGGTTGAGGTCGGGCATTCTTGCGGCGGCAGTCCTGGTTGCGGCGGCGTGTTCGGATGATCCATTACAGCTGACGAACATCCAGACTGGCCGCTCGCTCAATCCCGACCGGAGCATCGCGAGCATCACCACGCTTTTCAAGCCGAGCGAAACGGTATACGTCTCGGTGCAGACCACAGGTTCGGCGCCGGGGACGATCGGTGTGAAGTGGATGTATCAGGGCCGCGTGATTGATGAACCGGTCAAACCGGTCGACTACGACGGTCCGGCCTCAACGGAATTTCACCTGCAGAACTCCGGCGCGTTTCCCGAAGGCGACTACAGCGTCGAGATCTTCATCAACGGCGCGCAGGCAGGGACCCGCGCATTCAAGGTCGGCGGCAGCTGAGCGCCGCCGGCGCTATTTCTGCGCCCTGACGCGATCCAGCGTCCGTTGTGCGATGCGCCCGCACGATTCATGTGAATACTCCTCGGCCACGACCGTCAGGCGCGACTGCAGCATGCCGGCAAGCGACGGCAGCTGATACAACGTTTCCGCCGCGGCGTGCCGCACGAACGGGTTGTCGGTCAGCAGTTGCCGCGCCACCGCCGGCGCGGCGGTCTTGGTCAAGCGCGGATCGACGGCGAGGCTCCCCACGATCTTCACGGCAATGCAGCGCTGAAACGTATCCGACAGCTCGGTGCGCGAGATCAACCGCTCCAGCGGCACGCTCGACTCGACCGAGCCGGCCAGCAGCAACGCTTCCTCCCGCATCTTCCACAAGCTGCGCACGATGCGCCGGCGGCGCCACGGCGAGTCCGAGATCAAATGGAGAAACAGGGCGGCTGAAATAGACGTCGCGTAGGCGAAGACCCTGGTCCAGTATGCGGAGCCGCCGAAGAAGACGAGCAGGACCAGCACGATGGTCGCCACATACGTCAACAACGCCGCGAGCAGGGCCCACGGCGAATGGCGGAACAGCTCAAATTTTCCCATTACATGCCGTGTAAGGGTCCCGGGGCTCCCACGGGTTGCCCTTCGTCTCGTCGGGTTCGGCCACACCAAGCGTGGCGCGCACGTCCAGCGCGTCCTGGATGTTTCTCAAGTACGACGACCACACCTTGCTCAGGAAGTAGCGGCCCAGCAGGCGCATGCCGATCCTGTTGATGCGGCCGTTGGGCCGCTCGAACGCCTCGGTTTGAATCACGGTTGAGTGCGGCTGCGAGACAATGCGCCATCGCCGCTGGCCGATCAGGATGTGCCCGTCGCAGGTGTCGCCCTGAATCTCGCGCGTACCTGGCTGGCAGCCGAGTCGAACCGCCACGACCACGTCGTTCACCAGGCTCGAGATCAGGCCGAAGACATGCCCGGTGTGAAACATCGCGTATTCGACGCCGTCCTGGCGCCGGCCGTAGACCACCGCCACCGCGTTGTGGCCGCCGTCGAAGTGGGCAAAGTTGCGCAGATCTTCAAAGATGTCTTCGGCGTGGTGCGGCGACAGGGGTATTTCCGTCTCCAGGAAATGCGAGGAGTGGATCGTGATGGTCTCTCTTTCGACGGGAGACCAGTTGAGGGAGAAACGCCTGTTCGCAAACACCTTGCATACAGTGTCGGCGGGAAGGGTGAAGCGCTTCAGGACCTCAGGACCTCAGGACCTCCTCATTATTCATACCTCAACGCCAGAATCGGATCGATCCGGCTCGCGCGGCTGGCCGGGATCATGCCCGCCGCCGCCGAGACCAACGCCAGGAGCGCCGCCGTCGACACCGCCATCCACGGATCGTTCGGCTGGATTCCGTACAACTGCGACGACACGTACTTGCCGAGCGCGATGGCCGAGGGAACGCCGACCAATAGACCAATCGTCAGCAAGAGCAGCACTTCCCTCATGACGATCCACAACACGCCGGACGGCTCCGCGCCGAGCGCGAGGCGGATGCCGATCTCCTTGCGCCGCCTGGCGACGATGAACGCCATCACGCCGTAGAGACCGATCGATGCGAGCAGCGTGGCGAGCAGGCCAAAACCGGCAGACAGCAGCGCGATCAGGCGATCGGTGAGGAGCGTTTCGTCGAGCTGCCCCTGCAGCGTCTTCACGTCGTAGACCGGCATCGCCGCGTCGAGACGCTTCACTTCGCCGCGGATCAGATTGAAGGCGCCGGCCGATGCCTCGGTGGTCCGCACGTAGAAGGTGGCGCTATTCCGGCCCCAGTTCGGCCAGAACACCTGGCGGCGCACGCCCTCGCGCGGGCCTTCGTACAACGAGTCGTCGACCACGCCGATGATCTCGATGTCGTACTTGGTCTCCGGGCCGGCGCCGCGGCCCAGCCGCCTGCCGATCGCGCTCTTGTCCTTGAAGAAGTGCTGCGCGAACTTGCGGTTGACGATCACCTGTTTGGCGTCCTGCTTCACGTCCGCGGCCGTGAAATCGCGGCCCTCGATGACGCTGATGCCCATGGTCTTGAAATACCCGGGTGACAGCGCGTTCATGAACGCCTGCATGTCTTCGCCGTCCTTGGCGTCGTGCCCCTCGACCCCGGTGGTGCTGTCCCATTCGTCGCCGGCGAGGATGCCGACCGACGCCAGCGCCGCCGATTTCACGCCGGCCGACGAGTTCAATCGTTCCAGCAGCTCGGTGTAGAAGTTCACCGTCCGCTGCTCGCCATACCCGCTCAGCGCGGGCGACAGCCTGAACGTGATCAGGTTGTCCATCTGGATGCCGGTGTCGGTGGTCTGCAGGTTCTGTAGGCTGCGGACGAACAGCCCGGCCCCGAACAGCAGCAGGAAGCTGAGCGCGACCTGAGCCGAGACGAGGCCCTTGCGCAGGAACAGCGATCCACCGGTGCCGGCGACCGCGCCCACCGTGTCTTTCAAGGTCGCCCACTGATCGGGCCTGCTCGCGCGAATCGCGGGCAGCAGGCCGAAGACGACGCCGGTGACGAGCGTGAGCACGAACGTGAAACCGAGGATCCGCAGATCCGGCGTCGGCTGAATCAGGAGCGGTTGTTGCTGAGGGATCAACGAGATCAACCCTCTCGTCAGCGCCACCGACAACGCGATGCCGACGGCGCCGCCGATGAGCGACAGCAAGACGCTCTCGGTCAGCAGCTGCCGGACCAACTGGCCGCGGGTCGCGCCGAGCGACAAGCGCACCGCGATTTCCCGCTGGCGCATGAACCCGCGGGCGATCAGCAGGTTCGCCACGTTGGCGCAGGCGATCAGCAGCACCAGGCCGACCATGGCCATCAGCACCACCAGCGCGGTCGAGAAATCATTGCGCAGCGGCGAATAGCCGATGTCGGCCCGCTCCAGTTTCAACTGGCCCTTCATGAACTGTTCGCGGATGTAGGCGTTGAAATACTTCGCGCCGGGTAGCGTCATCTCGTGCTGCCGGATCTGCGTGAACAGCCCCTGCAACGGCGCCTGCGCGCTCTCGATCGTGTAGCCGGGCTTCAGCCGCCCGAATACCTGCACCCATCGGGTGCGCTCGTCGTCCATTCGCACCCATCCCCACTCGGGGACGATCACCGGTTTCATCTGGATCGGCACGCGCATCTGCGGTGAGCGCGCCGGATCGATGCCGGCAAAACCGGCCGCCGACACGCCGATGATGGTCATCGGGTAGTTGTTGACGAGAATCTTCTTGCCGATCGCGCCGGGATCGCGATTGAAGCGGCGGTTCCAGTAATCGTAGCTGACGACCACCACCGGGTGGCCCTGGTAGATCTGATCGTCTTCCTGCGAATTGAACAGGCGGCCCGCCGCGGGGCCGACGCCGAGCATCGAGAAGAAGTTGCCCGACACCAGCTCGATGTCGATGCGCTCGGTCTGGTTATCGATGCTGATCGACGCATCGGCGAGGCGGCGCGCGAGCACTTCAGACAGCGGCTCGGCGCGCTGTTGATACTCCTGGTAGATCGGATACGAGTGCATCCGCGAGCCCATGTTGCTGCCGCTGTGCGGGCCCTGCTGATAGAGCATCACGAGCTCTTCGGGGTTCTTCACCGGCAGCTTGCGGAGCAGGATTTGATCAATCAGCGTGAAGATGGCCGTGTTCGCGCCGATGCCCAGCGACAGCGAGAGGATCGCCACGATTGAAAAGAGCGGACTGCGGAACAGCCCTCGGACGGCCAGCTTCACGTCGTTGGTCGGTAAGGTCATGGGGTCTTAGACGGGAAGGCGTTTCGGGGGGTTGGGACGAATTTCCCCATATTTCCTGCCCTCGCCTGCCAACCATGAACCTCTGTGGCCCGTCTGACGTATCAACGAAAACGGGAGGTTTTCATGTCGTTTCTGAATCGTCTGTTGGGAAAGAGTGAACCGCCAAAGCAGCGGGTCCAGGTGTGTGTCGAATGTGGAATGCCGGTGGCCGACCACAAGCAATGGTGCTCGATCCTCGCGGGTCAGAACGAGATGAAGCTGAAGGCTGGCGAAAAGAAGACCGCGTAACCCGGCTCGGCACAAATATGGCAGCGGCACAAGGGCTGGAGGGCCTTTGTGTCGCAGTCACAGCCTGGCGAATCTGACCATCACGGCGAGCTCGATCCTCTGCTCGCATTCAACGCCGAACTCACGGCGGCTGAATCCTCCCAAAACCCCGTAAATCCACCGCTCCCTGCGGCTGGTCCACGGGCCGAGGATGTTGCGCCGCTGCGCCTGCGGCTCGACCACGCGGAGCGATCGCTCGACCGGGCGCGGATCGAGATCTCGGCGCTGAAATCGGATCTGGCGACATTAGTCAGCGCTGTTGACGACATCAAGAAACGGCTCAGCCGCCGGCCCGACATTGTGGCGGCCCCTCAACCAGTCCGCGTGCCGCCCCGGCGCGGTCTCCTCAAGGCTTTGGCCGCGGCGCTGATCGGGTAGACCCTTTATCTACATCAGTTTGCACGGCCCTGCCGGACGCCGGGCGGGGATAGAGGCGGACCGGCGGAATGAGGTAAGCTGCCTCCGCTTATGAATAGCTCCGTTCAACTTACGGTTGCCGAAGTCAGCGCGACGCTCTTCGGCACGTCCACCGATCGCGCGGTCCCTACCGACACGATCATCAAGACCATGCTGGACGTCGGCACGGGCATCAGCGACCTCATCTTCTCTCCCGGCCGGCCTCCCCAGGTGGAACGCTACGGCGAGCTCGTGGAAGTGAGCATCGACGGCTTGCCCACGTTGCGCCAGGAAGACACCGCGGGGATTGCCCAGGATTTGATCAGGGGCAACGAGACGGTGTTGCGCACGCTGAAGGACAGCGGCTCGACCGACCTGTCCTACGTAGTGCCCGATCGATGCCGGTTCCGCGTCAACGTTTTCCGCCAGCGCGGCACGTTCGCGATCGTGATGCGCGTGATCGCATCGAAAATCCCGTCCATTGCGGAGCTCGGTCTCCCCCTGGCGGTCGGCGACTGCGCCACGCTCAAGAACGGTATCGTGCTGGTCACCGGCCCGACCGGCTCGGGCAAGTCGTCGACGCTCGCCGCGATCATCGACCTGATCAACGAAACGCGCGCCGAGCACATCCTGACCATCGAGGACCCGATCGAGTTCCTGCATGCACACAAAAAAGGCACCGTGCACCAGCGCGAGCTGCACACCGACACGCCGACGTTTGCGCTGGCGTTGCGAGCCGCGCTGCGGCAGGCGCCGAAGGTGATCCTGGTTGGCGAGATGCGCGACCGGGAAACGATCGAGATCGCGCTGACCGCCGCCGAGACCGGCCACCTCGTGTTCTCGACCCTCCACACGATCGATGCCTCCAAGACCGTGGAGCGCATAGTCGGCACGTTCGAAGTCTCGGATCAGCAGGCCGTGCGCGGCCGGCTGGCGGCCTCGTTCCGGTATTTCATCTCGCAGCGCCTGATTCCGAAGAAAGGCGGCGGGCGCATGGCGATCATCGAGATGTTGAAGGCCACCATGCGCACCCGCGAGTACATTGAAATGGGTGAGAAGGAAGGCAAGTCGCTGCTCGACGCCATGCGCGACGGCGCGCTCGACGGCATGCAGTACTTCGACGGCGAGCTCGAGAAGCTGGTGCGTGCCAGCACGATTTCGGCGAGCACCGCGTATCTCTACGCCACCAACCCCGGCAATCTGAGGGTGGCGTTAGCCGACGTGCCGGACGAAGATTCGCTGATTATGAGGTAGGCCACCGATTAACACCGATTAGGCACAGATAATCGGTGTCTAATCGGTGACAATCGGTGGCCGGCGCGCGTCTTCGCGGTCCAGCGATCGCCGCACCGCTTCGAGAATCTCCTTCGGCGTCGACGGCTTCTGCAGGAACGACTGGCCCTCTTTGAGCGCCAGCTCGCGGCCGGCAAAGTCGGTGCTATACCCGCTCGTGAAGATCACGCGCAACTGCGGCCGGCCCTTCTGCAGTCGATCCGCCAGCTCGCGGCCGCTCATGCCATCCGGCATCACGACGTCGGTGAGGACGAGATCGACACGCCCGCCGGATTCGACCCACGCCCGCAAGCCATCCGAGCCGTTCGCAGCTTCCACCACCCGGTAGCCGCCGCGCTCGAGGACGGTGCGCGTCAGCAGCCGGACGCCGGGCTCATCCTCGACGAGCAGGATGGTTTCCGTGCCGCCATGCGGCGCCGCGACTTCCGCTAACCGTGGACGGGGCAGCGGTGCGTGCGGCGTGGCCGGCAGGACGACCTCGAACGTCGTGCCGCGCCCGACGGTGCTCGACACGTCGATCCGGCCGCCATGCTGGGCGACAATGCCGAACGCGGTCGCGAGCCCGAGCCCCGATCCTTTGCCCGCTTCTTTCGTGGTGTAGAAGGGATTGAAGATGCTCGGGAGGCTCGCCGACGGGATGCCCATGCCGCTGTCCACCACCCGGACCACCACCTGCTCGCCCTCGTTCGACGATCGCGCGGCCGTTTCGATGCGCAGCCATCCGCCGGACGGCAACGCGTCGCGGGCGTTGATCACCAGGTTCATCAGCACCTGGTCGATCAATCCCGGGTCCGCGTGAATGGCCAGCGGCCGCGGCGACAGCAGCAGCTGCAAATCGATGTCTTCGCCGAGCACGCGCCGCACCATTTTCGCGAGGCTCGTCACCAGCTCGTTCAGATCGACATGCTGCGGCTGCATGACCTGGCGGCGGCCGAACGCCAGCAGCTGGCGCGTCAGGCCCGCCGCGCGTTCCGCCGCATCGACGATGTGCCGCGTCGCCATTTTCCGCGACGCCGGATCGTCCTCGCCCTCCAGCAGCGTGAGCGCGAACCCCTGGATGATGGTGAGGATGTTGTTGAAGTCGTGAGCGATGCCGCCCGCGAGCTGACCGATGGCCTCCATCTTCTGCGACTGGCGCAGCTGGGCCTCGAGCTCGCGCTCGCCGGTGATGTCGCGGCTGATGCCGAGCACCGACGTAATCGTGCCGTAGCGATCGCGCAGGGGGCAGGCCTGGGTCCGGAGCCAGCGGCGCACCCCGGTGAGGCCGATGACCTCGAACTCGAGATCGCCGCTTTCGCCCGACATCACCCGGCGATGCAGCTCCTTGAAATCATCGCGGTACTCCGGCGCGATCCATTCGAGCAGCGGCCGTCCCTGCACCTGGTCGAGCGTGGTCGCCGACAGCATGGCGAGCCCGGCAGGATTCATCTCGATCAAGTAGCCGTCGGGCGAGACGATCTTCACGCATTCGGGATCGGTGCTCACGATCGTGCGCCACCGCTCCTCGCTGGTTTTCAGTTGATCGATGACGGCCGCCAGCTCGGCTTCCGCGTCTCCAACTCGTGGATCAGTTCGTGCGGATCCTTCAATGCCAGCAATGATACGTGACGATCGTGACACACGAGCACGGCTGTAGCTTTAATCTACGGCCGACCGGATAGAACAGTCCGGCTATGGGCATTGGAGTCGGGGATCGGGGA
>CAZEMI010000183.1:0-19274 GCA_964513235.1 uncultured Acidobacterium sp. | reverse complement strand
CACTGTGGCTCACGACCTGGCGCGCGGCGGCGCGCGCGTGCAGGTGCTCGAGACGAGAACGCCAGGACAAGGGGCCACGCGCGCATCCGCCGGCATCCTCGCACCCTACATCGAGGGCCACGCCGACATTTTTCGCGACCTGGGCGCGCGGAGCATCGCGCTCTACGACGAATTCATCGCGCGCCTTCGGGCGGACAGCGGTCACGAGATCGTCTACCAGCGCAACGGGACGTTCGAGCTCGCGTTCAGCGACGGCGATGTCGAGCGGCTGACGGCGCTGTCGGCGACGCTATGGAAGCAAGGTGTGGAAGCGAGGTGGGTGCCGCCGGCGGCATTCGAAGATTTCGAGCCACGCGCGTCGAGCCGCGCGCAGGGCGCCTTGCTCATCCCGATCCACGGCTTCGTCGGCGTGACGTCGCTGACGCTCGCGGCCGCCGCGGCCGCGGAGCGCGCCGGCGCGAAGTTCAAGACCGAGATCGGTGCGATTCGTATCCATGCCATGCCGGGCAGTCGCGTCGGCGTGCAGACAGCGAACGCAATGTTGGACGCCGATCGCGTGGTGCTGGCGGCCGGAAGCTGGTCGTCGCAGATCACGGTCCAGGACGCCGACCCGGTGCCGGTGAAGCCGATTCGCGGCCAATTGATCCAGCTGCAAACCGAGGCCGGCGCGATTCGCCGGGTGTTGTGGGGACCGCGCGGATACCTCGTGCCGTGGCCTGATGGCGCGGTGCTCGTGGGATCGACGGTCGAGGATGTTGGCTTTGACGAATCCCACACCGAGGAAGCGGTGCGGCAACTGCGAGCTGCTGCCGTTGAACTGGCGCCGATATTGGCCGGCGCGCCGATGACCAGCGTTCGCACTGGTCTTCGCCCGCGGGGCCCGGACGACCTGCCTATTCTGGGTGCGTCCGACGTTGTCCCCGGCTTGATCTATGCGACCGCCCACTATCGAAACGGCGTGATGTTTGCGCCGCTCACCGTGCAGTTGGTTCGGGATCTTGTGTTCGACCGCGCGGCGGACGCTGCGCTCCACCATTTCAATCCTGGCCGCCACGGAAGACTCTGAGGATGCGCGCGCCCGGGTGCAGTGGGCGGCTCGACGTGATCTCGCTACAAGGCCAGCCAGCCGCGCAGCGCCTCACCGATGGCGTCCAATTCGGTCGACGCGCAGCGACCAATCGCTTTGCCGATGGCGCCTCGCGGCACGCTGACCACCTTGTCCACCATCACTTGTGACGCCGTCTCGAGGCCGGTCCGCGGTCCAGCGGGCACGGCCACGCGAAACAGCGGCGCGTCCACGACGTCGGACGTGATGGGACAGAGCGTGACGCTCGCGTGCGTCCCGTTGTAGGCATCCGACTGCACCACCACGGCCGGTCGCGGCTTGCCGGTGTAGGCTCCGCGGGTCGCGACGACGACGATTTCGCCGCGGGTCACTGCCAGCCCTTGAGGTCGGCGGCGTCGGTCACGAAGCGGATGACGTCGCGCTCGGACTCTCTGTCTCGCACGAGTAGCGACTGGCGCCGCGCCTCGGCCAGCGGATCGTCGACGAGGCCGGCGAGTCCGGCGCTCAGAATGGCTCGCGCGACCTCGCCACGGGTGCGGCGCTGACGGCGGGCCTCGCGAGCCAGGCGGCGGGCCACCTCGCGCGGCACACGCACGGTGAGGACTTCGCTCGGGGAACCTGTCGATCGGGTCATTGGTGTATACAGTATACACCAGCGGCGTGCGGTGACGCTGTCCACCGGTGAATCGCGAAGCCGCTGCGCGATCTCGATCCATCCCACAGCGGAAGGTTGTAACATCGACCGCCATGCCGCTGCTGAAAACGGATGACGTGGCCAAACGCCTCAAGTCTCTCGATGGGTGGGCGGTGGACGGCAAAGCCATCCGCAAGGAGTACAAGTTCCAGGATTTTCCGGAGGCCGTGCTCTTCGTCAGCGCGCTCGTGCCTGGCGCCGAAGACGCCGACCACCATCCGGACATCGAGATTCACTACAAGCGCGTCATCCTGGTGTATTCGACGCACTCCGAAGGCGGCATCACCGGGAAGGATATCGACGGCGCCGCCATGGCCGACGCGGTGGCCGCGAACCTGCCGCATCTCGAAGAATTCGGCGACGGGTAATTCAAGACCCTAGGACCCCAGGACCCTAGGACCTCCCATGAAACTCAAGAAGCTGTACTCGTCGCGCGAGGTGGCGCAGCTGACCGGGCTCACGGCCCGGCAGCTGCAGTGGTGGGCGCAGAGCCGCTTCTTTCCGCCGACGGTGCCGTCACACAAGACCGAGGCCGGCGGCTTCACCGAACGCCGCTATACGCCGATCGAGCTGCTCGAGCTGATGGTGCTCGCGGACTTGCGGCGCAAGGGATTTACCGTGGCGCGGATCCGCAAGCTGCTCTTGGTCTTGAAGACGCGCTTCAAGACCCGCTTGTATGAAGCGATCGAGGGCGGCGGCCCGGTCACCCTCTATATCGACCCTTCGACAAGCTCAGGGTCGCCCCGAGCGAAGTCGAGGGGCGACGGCGGCAGCATCTACGCCAAGAACGACGAGGGCGATCTGTTCAGCATCCTCGACAACGCAGCGCAACCGCTGATGATGATGGGCGAAGACATCAAGCTGCGCCAGCTCATCGCCCGCGAACGACCGGCACATCGACGCAAGAAGAGCCGGGCCCGCTCCGAAAAGGCGGTCTGACTACGACTTGGCGCGCAACATCGGGAACACTTTTTCGAGATCGTCGACCGGGCGCGGAATGACGTGCACGCCCACCAGTTCCCCGACGCGCCGCGCCGCGGCGGCCCCCGCGTCGGTGGCCGCTTTCACCGAGCCCACGTCGCCACGGACGATGGCCGTGACCAGGCCGGCGTCGACTTTTTGCCACCCGACAAAAACCACGTTGGCGGCTTTCACCATCGCGTCGGCCGCTTCGATCATGCCCACGAGGCCGCGGGTCTCGACCATGCCGATTGCTTCGCCAACGGTTTCGGTCTTGGGTGCCACGGCCACAGTCTACTCCAGACGCTGTGGTGTCCGGCTTCTTGAGCGCGGTAGCCTTGGCGAAGGCGGTTAGCCGGATTGACTACGTGTTCTTTCCGCGCGCGGCAATCGGCATCGGTTCCACCGAATTGCCGTCGAGCAGCCACGCCTGATCGACCAGGTTCGACACCACGCACGAGTGATTCGGAACAATCCGGACGAGATCGCCGGGCTCGAGCGTGGTGGATCCATTCACCGCCTTGACCGTGGCGTGCTCCTCGGACAGCCGCTCAATCAGGAGACTCTCGTCCGGCGTGCCGTCATTCCGGAGCACGATGCCGAAGCCCGGCGCCGGAGTGAATCCCCGCGCGCCGTCGGTGGTGAGCGTCTTGCTGCCGGAATCGAAAATGATCCGGTCGGCGGCCGGCTTGCTGACGACCCGGGCCATCATCGTCAGCGCGCAATCGTCGATCGTCGCCGCGCCAAGTGCGACTTGCGTGCGATCGAAATAGACGTAGTTGCCGGGTCGGAACTCGGTGAAGCCATCCTGTTGCAGCGAAAACCTCGCCGGCGGCGTGGCGCCCGCGCTCACTTCCTCGATCTGGACGCCTTCCCGCCTGCATCGCTCCACGAGATCGCGCAGCGTGGCTGCTTCATCCTTCGCCATGCGGCACAGCTCGTCTTCGCTGTGCGCGTGATACGCGTGGCCTGCGTGTGAGAGCAATCCCTTGAGACGCAGGCCCGGCAGCTTGCTCACCGCGCGAATCATGGCCACTGCCTGCGGCGGCGCGGGGTCGATGCCGCAGCGATGGAATCCCACATCAACCTTCACCAACACGTCGACCTGTTTCCGTGCCCGCACCATGGCGTCGGACCATTCCGCCGCAACTCGCGGATGATCGACGATGAAGGAGAGTGTCGTGCGATCGAGCAGGGCGACCACGCGATCGGCATTGACCGGGTTGATCGGGTAGGGGAGGCGAATGTCGGCGACGCCGGCCTCGGCAAACACCTCCGCTTCGCCGAGCTTGGCGCAGCAGATGCCGATGGCGCCGCGCTCGATCTGCCAGCGCGCAATCAGCGGACTCTTGTGGGTCTTGGCGTGCGGCCGCAGGCGAATGCCGCGGGATGTCGCGGCGGCCTGCATCCGCTCGATGTTGCGAATCGCCCGCGCGCGATCGATCAGGACGGCGGGTGTGCGTAATGACTCAATCGTCAACGTCGAATCGGTGTTCAATCGGTGTCAATCGGTGGCTCACTGCTGCTGCGTCTTTTTCTTCGCGGCTTCGGCTTCCTGCGCGCGCGCGCCTTTCATCACGCCCTCCAGGCCGTAGTTGCCTTCGTGGCACGCGTATTCGTAGACCATCTCGCCCGGCGCCATCGCGTTGAACACCAGCTCACCGGTCATCGGCGCCGTGAACCACGTCGGATCCTCGACCGTGAAGCGGTAATTGATGGTCCGCGCGTCCTTGCGCGACAGGCGCTCGGTGATCTTCAGGTTCTCCCACGCCCCGCGGAAGTGGCCTGGCTCGTTGAAGTTGGTGGTTTCGATGACGAGCGTGTCACCTTCCCAGCGGCCGATCGAATCGCCAAACCAGAAGCGCACGGTCGGCGGCGGATGCTGGCCGCCGATGCGGATGATCCGCGCGTCGTGCACCATCTCGGTGAGGATCGCGATGGTGTCTTTCGACTGCACGATGGTGTAGCTGTTGTTGTAGAAGTAGTTGGGCAGCATCGGCGGTCCGGCATTCCTGCCAAACGAGGTCAGGCACCGTTCGGCATTTGGCCGCAGCTCGGGGTGATCGAATTGGGAGCCCTGGCTCTTGCGAATCGCCGCCGCCTTCGCCATGCGCTCGCGCGCCAGCTCGGTATAGCCGGGGGCGCGGCCGTTCGGCGGATCGATCAGGATCGAGCTGCGCGGCTGGCCGTCGACGCGCAGCACGCGATCGCCCGGATCGATCCAGAACGAGTTGTAGCCGCCGACGGTGCCGGCGCCGGCCTGCCACAGCCGCTCGAGATAGGTCGGCTCGGCATTGGGACTCTTGCGCAACTCGCCGCCGACCGGCGGCGCGCTGCGATCGGGATTGCTCGGCGCTTCGCGCGCCTCGAGCGCCGCGGCGGTGTTGGTCTCATCGAGCCGCGCCGCTTCCTCGGTGATGACCAGCGGCGTATTCGGCCGCAGCCGCTCGAGCGGCGTAATCGTGGCGTTGGTCCAGTTGCCTTGGAGGTCGGGACGGCCGTCGGGCGTGCGTGGCGCGGTCGGTTTTGTGGTGGCGCCACCCTGAGCGAACAGCGCGGCTGGGAGGAGGAGCAGTGCCATCGCAACGGTCAGGGTTCTCATTTGACTGGCTCCTTCCGCAGTTGCCCGTACATTAATTCGGTCACGAACTCGACGCATTTGAACTGGCCGAGCTGCGCGTTTCTCTCAACCCGTCGATAGAGCGGCATGCTCATCGTCCAGGGCCGGGTAAACGTGACCGAATCGTCGATCGTCGCGGAGTAGTTGATGTGGTCCGCGCCGGTCATCGTGTACCGCTCGGTGACCTTCAGCCGGTCCGAGTGATGGTTGCCGGCGCGATCGAACCACGATTGATCGTTGAAACCCGACGAGTGAACCACGAAGGTATCGCCTTCCCAGGCGCCGTGCGAGATGCCCATCCAGTTGTCGATCTGCGGCGGTCCCGGATCTTTCAAGTAGATGTGGCGCACCGCCCCGGCGAACTCATACGCCATGAACACCGCGGCGTTGCTCTGGACGATCTGAAATGGGAACGGCTGATAATTTGCGCGCGGCACGCCCGGCAGGAAGCACTTGATCTCGGGATCACGCGTCAGCCAGTTCTCCTGGTTCTCCTGCTTTTTCTTGAGCGCCTCGGGCTTGTAGGGGAGCTCGTCGCCTTCGACCACGCCGAGGCCGCCCGGGACGGCGCCCACGGCGCCCAAGGCGATCACTTCCTTGGCGGCCATCGGCACGACTGGCCCGGGACGCATGGCGAGCGCGGGCTTCGCGCTGTGCGCCTGGATGTCCCAGTTGGCGGTGTTGATCGCCTGCCAGATGCCGTTCATATCCGGCTTGCCGTTGACCCGCGGAATGTTGGCCGTGCGAGCCTGACCGGTGACCGCTGGGCTCGACGCCAACGCAAACGTGGCGGCGGCGACGCCGGCCACCACTGAGACTTTGAGAACCGACACCCAACGCATGCGTTCCCCCTGGAAAACTGGATTATACGAGCTATTCGTGCATATGAAATCCGCCATATTGACATCCCGCAGGCATACGATCAACGATTGTTGATATGCGCACTACCTTGGACTTGCCAATCGGTTTGGTCGAAGAGGCGCGTGACGCCATCGGCTTCAAGTCGAAAACGGATACGGTCGTGTTCGCCCTGAAGGAGATCGTCCGCCGGAGCCGGATGGACGAATTGAAGGACTTCATCACCAAGATGGAGTTCGACTTCGATCCGACGGAGCTCCGTACGAAGGAACGCAAGGCCCTGCAGGATCGATGATCGTCGTCGACACGTCGGTGTGGATCGCTGCGCCGCGCCAGGCTCGCGTCGCGTCCGTACTGCAGCAGCTGATCGACGCGGATGAGATCGCGCTCGCTCGTCCGGTGCGTCTCGAGTTGCTGGCCGGCATCGCCCGGCACCAGCGCAAGGCCTTTCTCAGCCGGTTCGGCGCTCTGCCGCAGCTGGTCGCGACCGAGGGGACGTGGCAGCCGCTTCCTGGGTGGATCGAACGCGCCGCTGATGCCGGCGATCGGTTCACCATTAGCGACCTGTTGATCGCCTCGCTCGCGGCGGAGATCGGCGGCTTGGTCTGGTCGCTCGACAAGGATTTCGAGCGGATGGAGCGATTGGGACTAGTATCTCTCTACGCTCCTCCCTCGATTTCCTGACTGATGCCCTTTCACGTCGTTCCCGCCACTGGCGCGGTGCTCGAGCAAGTCCTCAACGACACGTTTCCGCTCTGGGACGACGGCCTGACACGCGAGAACTACGCCAAACACTGGGCCGCTCAACTCAAGACGCCGTGGGGGCAGTCGCATCTCGATCGCGTGGCACTGGTCGACGGGCCGCACGTGATGTGCAGCGCGAAGCGCCACGACCTGTCGCTGCGTCTCGACGGACGCATCCGCCGCGTGCTCGGCATCGGCGCCGTCTTCACCGCACCGGCGCATCGCGGCCGCGGCTGCGCCCGCGAGCTGATCGTGCGTTTGCTCGACACCGCGGTCACCGAAGGCCAGGAGTTCGCGATGCTGTTCTCCGAGATTTCTCCGGCCTTTTACGAACAGCTCGACTTCGTGCCGATGCCGCTTCTCGAATCGACGCTGGAAGTGGATCAAAAGCGCGGCGGCGCGCCGGCCATGCTCGTGCGCAGCGGCGACGATCGCGATCTGCCGGCGATCGTCGAGATGAGCGCGGCCCGATCGGCCAACGCCCGCCTGGCGCTGGATCGCAGCGAGGATTTCGTGCGCTACGGCATCACCAAGAAGCGGCTGTTGTCGGGACTGTCGCCGATGGGCCGGCGCAACACGGAGTTCCTGGTCGTCGAGGAAGGTCAGCAGGCGGTGGCCTACCTGGTGAGCACCGAACAGGATGGGCGCTGGATGATCGAAGAAGCCGGCGATCGCGATCCGGCGGGCGCGCGCCTCGGCGCAATGCTGCAGGTGATGCTGGCGCGCCACCCGGGTGAGCGGCTTCCGGAGATCAAGTGCTGGTGGCCGCAAGGGCTCGTGCCGCCGCAAGTGAAAGTGGCGGCGTCAACACCGACGCAGGACGTGCTGATGATTCGGCCGCTGCGCGATCGCATCCTGCCGCTACCGCCCCTCGCCGCGGCGGAGGTCGTCTACTGGCACGCCGATTACTTCTGACGGGATCCGGGCTCCGGGATCCGGGATCCGGGCACGTCTTCAACGAACAACTTCGCGCACGCTGAGGCTATAGCCAAACGAGTCAGATTTCAAAGCAACCCCGCCAGCGCCGAGGCTCATGCCGCTGGCACCACAGTTTTCTTGATGCAGCCTCTCGTTCATGACCCGTTGGGTGCCATCGCGTTCGCATTGCCTGTCTATTGGACTTTCCATCATTCGACGGCATGTAGGGGCGCGGCCGAATTGATGGAACATCACGAAACCGTTCTGCGGATTGGTCCGGATGCCGCCGGTTTTCGTTCAATAACGGATGAGCCCCTTCTTCTAGCGGTTTACGACGCCGGGAATCTGATGATCAGCAACTCGGTTCGCGCTGTGCAACACTTGGCAGAAGCGATCGAACGGCAGAGTGGGCAACTGCTTCTCGGCGCGACCTAACTTGATCGGATCAACGAGGCGGCTGGGAGGTTCTCAACGCGGTCGTATAACTCCGACAACGATTACCAGGGCCTGCTCGAAATCAACGGGATCCGCGACGCTCTGGAACACCCGAAGCAATCGACAACATATTGCACCGACGGCGGCACTTGGGATCAAGTGCCCCTCGCATGGATGTTGTCAGAGCGCAGCTTGGCGGCCTGGCGTCGCCGATCTCGATCTCGGTATCTAGTTCGCCTTGCGATCCCAGCGCGATCGAGATGTGATTCTGATACGCACCGCGTTTCTTCTTTCGCCGATAACCTTCCGCAATGTTCGCCGGCATCGACGTGGCGGCCCTAGAAATCTGACGGCGAATATCGAACTCGGTTCGAGGCAGTTCCTTCAACGACGCGATCACGAGGTCAACGAGGTCCATCGATAACCTCCAAACCTCTAGATCGCGGAATGTGGTGATTTTCTCGTCGGCCATGCCCGACGGCGAGCATCAAACGTGCCGCCAAAAACGGGCCTGAATTCGAATGCGCTTTGCGCGCGCGTCAACGGAAGTTGCTTCGCGCGCGGAGATGGGCCGGTTTCTTGAGTAACTAGAGTTGCGCGCGTGCAACGCTAGTTGCCACGCGATGCACCTTGACACCCCCGGATCCCGGATCCCGGTACTAGAGCTTCTTGTCGTCCTCCAACCGCTTCCGGAGCCCGCCGAGATCGAACACGCCGGACTTGTCCCGCGAACTGAGGAAGTCGGTCAGGCATTTGCGCGAGCAGAAAATGCCGCCATCTTCGATCACGCCGGTGTTCGTCATCCCGTCCGGATCGGCCGGCAGCATCTTGTGGCGACGGAATTCGAACACGTCGAACGGCTGGTTCTTCGGAAACGATTCCCCGCACTTCTTGCACAGCATGCTCATAGGTTGTTCCTCGGCCGCATCACTTCTGAACCGAGAGTGTAATGTCAACGGCCTTGGTTTCACCCTCGCCAAGTTCGAGTTTCACCGCGGCGTCTCGAACCGAGGCGAGAAATTCGGGGTCGCCGGCCTGGCCGTCTTCCAGGCCCTGCACCGCAACGACGAGGTAGTCGGTGCCGCCCGGCAGCGCCGTCATCCGGTAGCGGCCGTCCTGATCCGGGCGCGCCGCCTTGATGAACCGGGACTGATACGTCCAGAGTTTCTCGTCGCCCGGGAACACCACCACGGTGGCGTCGAGCACCGGGTTGCCGCGCGCGTCGGTGACGAGGCCCGAAAGGGCCGTGACTTTCCTGGTCATCACGATCTGCAGGCCGCCCACCGTCTGCCCTGGAGGGAAGTCCATTGGCGTATCCGTGATGACCTGGCCATTCAGCAGCACCGACTTCAAGGTCCAGCCTTGCGGTGACGAGGTTCTTACCAGGATTGGATCGATCACGTTGCGGAGGCTGAACGACCAGTCGTCTGCCACGCGCGAGCCGCCTGGCCCGCCGGGTCCGCCCGGCGTTTCGGGTGACGCCAGCCGCGACGACACCTGCAGTTGCCGCGTGCGAAAGTCGAACGGCTCGCCGGTATCCGAGACGATGGTGCCGTTGATGACGGCGCCGGGGGCGGTGACAAGCGTCAGTCCCTCGACGTTTTCGGCACCGACCACGAGCTCCATGCGCGCGAGCTCGAACTCGCGGCCGCCCGCCCTGGCCTGCAGCTGGTAGCGTCCGGGCGCGACGTTGGGAAGGCGGAACATGCCCGTCTGATCGATGCGATTACCCGCGCCACCCTGTTGCATGATCATCGCTCGGCCGCCGGCGGCGCTCATCGGCGCCAGCAACACCATCCCGCCCGGCGCGGGCGCGCCGTTGGACATCATCACCTGCCCCGACACGCGCACCAGCCGCGTGGCGATCAAGCCGAAGTTGACGCTGGTGTTTTCCTGCGCGAGGGCGATGGTGACGCGCTGCGCTTCGCCGATGTTCGTCGTGCCCGGATAGTAGGTGGCCGCGTAGCCGGAGGGCTCACCCATCGGGTCGGTGACCTCGGGTCCGCCGCTGCGCAGCATGGCGCTGACGTAGTACTCGCCCGGAGGCAGCCCGAACAGCCGGTACGTGCCCTGATCGTCGGTGGTGTCGCGGCTGTTGGCGCCTTGCGCGGCCACCATGCGGCGCGCGCCCGCCTGATACGCGTAGCGCCACGCCGTGACGCTCGCGTTGGCGACGGCCTCGCCGAATTCATCGCTGACGCGGCCACCGAGGACGCTGCCGCGCGGCAAGGCGATCGTAATCTTGTCGATGGTTTGCGCATCGGCCAGCTCGATCGGCGTGCCGGATTCGGAGGGCCGGCGCTGGCCGAACTGCAGGGAGACGAACCCGCCCTTGCTCGCCGTCATCGTGTAGCGGCCGGCGGGCAGCTCGCGGATCTCGAAGCGGCCCTGCGCGTCGGTGGTGGCGACGCGGCTTTCGCGCGCGCCGGGCGACATCACGCGCACTTGCGCGCGCCGAATGGGCGAGGCGCTGTCGGAGGTGACGATCAGGCCGCGCAGCACCGCGGTCCCTCTCGGCGCGTCCGCCTTCGCCGGCAGCGCGCGCGCCGGCCGCTGCCCCCTCCCGGCGGCTCCTGGTGGCGCGCCAACACCTTGCGCGTATGCCGCACCGTTGAACGCCACGAGCAAGACACCGACGAACAGTTGCTTGATCATAATGTGATTATGACGGCAGCCGCACTAGTACCGTTGGCATCGGCACCCGCCCCCAGGCACCCTACGCACCGTACGCACTTCAGGCACCCTATTCCTAGATTCCTAGGGCACCAGGAGCGCCAGTTTTATATCTACCGCCTTCGTTTCGCCTTCATTGAGCGAGAACGCCTTCGCTTCTTCGCGCGCCCGGGTCAGGAACTCGGGGTCACTGCCTTGTCCCGGTTCGAGGTTGCGGACCGCAATCATGACGTAGTCGTCCCCGGGCGGCAGGTTCCTGAAGCTATATCTGCCATTCGTGTCAGGCCGCGCCGAGCGAATGTAGCGCGACTGGAAGGTCCACTTCTCGCGATCGGCTGGGAACACCACGACGGTCGCGTCGACCACAGGGCGGTTGCGATCGTCGGTGACCAGCCCCGAGAGATCGGTGACCTTCTGCGTGAGTATGATCTGTAGTCCGTCGTACGTACGGCCGGGCGCGAATTCGATGCCCCGATCGGTCACATCCGCGCCATCCCACATCACTGCCTTCAGAAACCAGCTCGCGTTTTGCACCAACCCGACACTGGCGCGGATGATGCGCCGGTCGAACAGGCCAGTGAGCTCGAAGGTGTAATCCTCGTTCACGCGCGGCGGCCCGCCACCCATGATCATCGTCGATGGCTCGACCGGCGAGGCGAAGACTTGCATTTGATCGGAACGGAATGGCGGCGCGGAGCCGTCGTCCATCGTCACGGCCCCTCGCGCGATGGCACCAGGTGACGTGGTGACGATGACGTTCTCGATGTCTTCGCTGCCAACGTTCATCTGCACGGTGGCGAATTCATCCGTCATTCCCGGCGTGCTCATCGGTCGCACGTTCAGGTTGTAGCGGCCAGGCGCGACGTTGGCAAACTGAAAACCACCATCGGCTCCGACCATCGCGTTGTTGGCGGTTGAGAACGCCATGCCGCCGAAGATGGGATCGGCGGGTGTAAGCATGAGCATGCTTCGTCCTGGCGGCTCGCCGCGCGAGTTCAGCACACGGCCGCGGATCCGCGCCATCCTGGCCACGATGAGCGCGAAATGTGCGCCGCTCATTTCCTGTCCGCTCTTCAACGTGATGCGCGTCGCTTCAGCAAGGCCTGACGTGCCAGGATAGTAGGTGGGAGCGAAGCCGTCGGCCTCGGTATTGTTGACGTCCGGGACCATGAAGCCCATGTTCCGGTTGTTGGCCGAGACGAAGTACTCACCAGGGGGCAATCCGTACAGTCGATACGTGCCTTGATCGTCAGTGCGGTCGCTGCTTCCCTCACCGCCGCCAGGCACCAGACGCCTGGTTCCGCCGACGAACTGGAATCTCATCGCGGATACTTGCGTACCCGACACCGGTTCCCCCGCGTCGTCCACGATACGGCCGGCGATCACTGCGCCGCGGGATAGGATGAAATTCACCTTTTCTGCAGTTTGGCCGTCGCTGAGCTCGATCGGAGTGCCGGGCTCACCCGGCCGCCGCTGCCCGAACTGGCCTTGCACGAAACCGCCCTTCGTTGCGGTCAGGTTGTAGCGCCCGGCTGGTAGTTCTTTGATTTCGAAAGATCCGTTGTTGTCGGTGCTGGTGACGCTGCCGCCGCGCCCTTCCAGCGACGTCGCCCGGACCTGCGCGCGACGTACTGGCGCACCCGTGACATCCGCGCGAACCTGGCCTTTGATCACCGCCGACCCCTTTGGCGGCGTTTCGCCGGGACGCAACGGCCGTGCCGGCATGCGTTGCGGCTGGCCGGGTTGACCCGGTGATGGGGTTTGGGCGCCGGGTTGCGCGGTTCCTGCACTTTGCGCCGTGGCCGACGACGAGGAGAGGAGCAGAGTCACGAATATGAAGGCGCTCGCGAATCGCATAGCCGTCCTCAACTTTCAACTGCCATTGAACTGGCAACTGGCCACTCAACTGTCAACCCGTCAACTTTCAATTGTCAACTACGATTACCCGGTAATCTGCCTGACAATTTGTCGCGCCGCGTTCAATCCGGAGCCGCCCGTCAAACCCGTACCGGGATGGGTGCCTGAGCCGCAGAGGAACAGACCACGCAGCGGGGTCCGGTACTGACCATAACCCAGCACCGGCCGCATCATGAAGAACTGGTCGAGCGACAGCTCACCGTGGAAAATGTGACCGCCACTCAGGCCCCAACCGCGTTCGAAATCGAGCGGGGTCAGCGTTTCCGCGGCGACGATCAGCGACCTGATGTCGGGCGCGTATTGCGCGAGGGTGCTCACGACGGTGTCGCGCAATGCCTCGCGCGACTTGTCCCAATCGCCGTCACGCAACGCGTACGGCGCAAACTGTGCGTACGCCGACAAGACGTGGGCGCCCGGAGGAGCGAGCGTCGGATCGCCGAGCGATGGAATCGTGAATTCGATCCACGGGTGCGGTGAGTAGCGGCCGTACTTGGCATGATCGAAGGCCCGCTCGAGGTAATCGAGATCGGGCGCCAGGCGCACGCGTCCTGCGAGCATGTCCGGCGTGGCGCCGGCGAACTGCGGCAGCGACGACAGCGCCAGGTTGACCTTCGCAAGCGTGCCGCGCGTTCGATAGTGCTTGATCCGCCACCGGAATTCCGGCGGCAGGTGCTCCGCCTCACACAGGGACAGAAAGGTGCGCTTGGGATCGACCGCCGAGACGACCGCGCGCGCTTCGAGATGACCGCCGCCGGCCAGCGTCACGCCGATCGCGCGATCGTCCTTGACTTCGATACGCGTCACGCCCTCGCCGGTTTTCAACTCCACGCCATGACGGACCGCGGCGCTTTCGAGCGCCCGCGCGAACGCCATCGGCCCGCCGCTCACGTTGCGGCCGCCGGACGAGGCCAGCGATCGATTGGCAGCCGTCAACAACAGTTGGAGGCCGCTCCCGGCCGACCACGGACCGAGCATCGCGCCAAACACGCCGTCGGCCGCGACCGTGGCACGCAGCAACTCGGTCTCGATCACCTCGCTGACCAAATCCGCGACCGCCATCGGACCCCAGCGCAGCAACCGCCACTGGTCGGCCTTCGGCAGCGATCGGAACGTGCGGAGCCGCTGTATCAAGCCAAAGACATCGCGCGTCGTCGGTGTATCCACCGACGGCGGAGTATCGATGAAGACGCCACCGATCAGCGCTCCGAGCTTGCTCATCGATTGCTGAAAGGCCGGCCATGCCGCCGCGTCTTTCGCCGACCACGCGCGCAAGCCCTCCGCGGTGCGGCTGGCGTCATCCCAGACGACCAGCGCGCGCCCGTCGGGAGACAACGCGCTGATGTGGCTGGACGTGTCGGTGAAGCTGAGGCCGTGCCGATGGAGCTGCAGCTCTTCGACCACGTCGCCGCGAACTGGACCGGTCGCATGCGACAGCGTCGGCACCCTGAACCCGGGCGCCAGCTCACTCTCGGTCGCGCATCCGCCAACGCTCGCGCGTTGTTCGACGAGAGCGGTGCGAAGGCCGTGTTTTGCAAGGTAGGCGGCGCACGTCAGCCCGTTGACGCCGCCGCCGATGACGATCGCGTCGTAGCGGCCGCCAGACGCGCTCTGCGCCATCTGCGTCATCTGCGGCCCTCTTTTACGATCCGGTCTGCGGCATTCTTGCCCGGCGCGCCCATGATGCCGCCGCCGGGATGCGTTGCCGATCCGCACAGATACAAGCGATCGATCGGCGTCGAATACCGCGCCCAGCCGGGAACCGGCCGGAGGAAGAAGAGCTGTTCGAGCGTCAGCTCACCCTGGAAGATGTTGCCCTCGGTGAGCCCGAAGGTCCGTTCGATGTCGAGCGGCGTGAGCACCTGCCGGTGCAGGATGATGTCCTTGATGTTCGGCGCATACTCCGCGATGGCGTTGATCACCGCGTCGCCGAACGCCTCCCGTCTGCGGCCGTCCCACACACCGTCCTTCAGGTGATACGGCGCGTATTGCACGAAGCACGACATCACGTGCTTGCCGGGCGGGGCCACCGACGGATCGGTCAGCGACGGAATCACCATGTCGATGTACGGCCGCCGCGAAAAGTCCCCGTACTTCGCATCGTCGTAGGCACGCTCCATGTAATCGATGCTGGGGGAGACCGAGATGGCGCCGCGCAGATGCGGACCTGGGCCGGGCAGGCAGGTAAAGTTGGGCAGCGCGTCGAGCGCCAAGTTGACCTTGCCCGACGAGCCGCGGTACTTGTAACGACGCACGCCTTCGACGAAGTCATCGGGCAGCTCGCGTGGGTCCATGAACTTCAGGAATGTCAGGTTCGGATCGACGCTCGACACCACCACGTTCGCGAGCAGCTCGTCACCGTTCTCCAGTGCGACACCGCTGGCCCGTCCGTTCTTCGTGAGGATCCGGGCCACGGGCGCCTCGGTCCTGATCTCAACACCACGCTCTTGCGCCGCCGCCGCGATCGCGTTCGAAACCGCGCCCGTGCCGCCGCGCGACAGGCCCCACGAACGGAAGGCGCCGTCGATCTCGCCCATGTAGTGATGGAGCAGCACGTAGGCCGTGCCGGGCGAGCGCACGCCGAGGAACGTGCCGATGATGCCCGACGCCGACATCGTGGCCTTGAGCACGTCGGTCTCGAACCATTGGTCGAGAAAGTCCACCGCGCTCATCGTCAGCAGCTGGACCTGGTTCACCCGATCGTGGAACCGCATGGCGCGGAACCGTTTGCCCATTGACAGCAGCTCGAGCAGGCCGCGCGGATCGAGCGACGTGGGGTCGGGCGGCAGCATGCCGAGAATGGGTTTGGCGAAGCGGCCCATCTCGACCATCGCCCTGCCGTACTCATCGTAGGCTTCCGCATCGAGACGCGAATGCCGCGCAATCTCGCGCCGCGTCTTGTCATGATCGTTGACCCGCCAGAGGTAGTCGCCGCTCGGCATCGGCGTGAGCGTGCCGTCGAGGGGCAGGAGCTCCATGCCATGCCGGGGCAGGTCGAGGTCGCGAATGATCTCGGGCCGCAACAGCGACACCACGTAGGAGGCGACCGAGAACTTGAAGCCCGGAAAGACTTCTTCGGTGACGGCCGCGCCACCGAGCACGTGACGGCGCTCGAGCACGAGCACCTTTCGTCCCGCGCGCGCCAGGTAAGCGGCACAGGTCAGGCCGTTGTGGCCCCCGCCGATCACGATCGCGTCGTAGCGCACTGCCGAATTATTACCCAAGCCCCAAGTCCCAAGCCCCAAGCCCGCAGTAATATTCTCCTGTGCCGGTCGCTTCCGCCTTCCACGCGCGCACGCTCCAGCTGTGCGAGAGCCTCAACTATCGCGACTGGGCCGGCTACTACGCGGTGAGCGCGTACGAAACGCACTACGAACACGAGTACAACGCGATCCGCAACGCCTGCGCGCTGATCGACATTTCCCCACTGTTCAAGTACCGGTTGACCGGCCCTGACGCGATGCGGCTGGTGAACCGCATCATCACGCGCGACGCGTCGAAGATGCAGGTTGGCCAGGTCGTCTACACGCCGTGGTGCGACGACTATGGCAAGGTCATCGACGATGGCACCGTGACGCGGACGGGCGAGCACGAGTTCCGGTGGACCGCCGCCGATCCCAACCTGCGCTGGCTCTCAGAGAATGCGTCCGGCCTGAACGTTCACATCGAAGACATTTCCGAAAGCGTGGCCGCGCTCGCGCTGCAGGGGCCCACGTCGCGCCGGGTGCTCCACCAGGTGTGCGATGCCGACCTGTCGGCGTTGAAATACTTCCGCGCCACGAGCGGGAGCATTGCCGGCGTGCGCGTTGACGTGTCGCGGACCGGATACACCGGCGATCTTGGCTACGAAATCTGGATGCCGTGGCATTCGGCATTGCCGGTCTGGGACGCGATCGTCAGCGCGGGTACCGCCTTCGACTTGCATCCAACCGGCATGCTCGCCCTCGATATGGCCCGGATCGAGGCCGGCTTGTTGCTGATCGACGTCGACTTTCACAGCAGCCGCAAGGCGTTGATCGAGTCGCAGAAGTATTCGCCGTACGAGCTGGGCTTCGCGCGCCTGGTGGATTTGAAGAAGGGCCCGTTCGTAGGCCGTGGCGCGCTCATCGAAGAAGTCAAGCGGGGTATTGCGCGGCAGATCGTCGGTATCGAGCTGGATTGGACCGGCGTGGAGAAGTTGTACGAGGCAGTGGGGTTGCCGCCAACCGCGCCCGCGGGCACGTCCCGCGTCGCGGTGCCCGTCTACAAGGGCCGCAGCCAGGTGGGCCGCGCCACGTCGACGACGTGGTCGACGACCCTCAAGAAGTTCATCGCCCTGGCCACCGTGGATGCGCCGCACGACACGATGGGGACGCGACTCGAGATGGAAGTGACCGTCGAAGCCGTGCGTCATCGGGCGGCGGCGACGGTGGTGCCGGTGCCGTTCTTCAATCCGCCGAGAAAATCGTCGATCTCAGATGTCTGATCTCAGACCGCTGATCAATTGCCGATGGCAGAGGGATGGATTGCCTTCAATCAGCCAATCTCCCATCTACAATTGATCATCAATCTGAGATCTGAGATCTGACTTCGTCAGCGTCCCATTCTTGCCTTGCGCGCGGCGATGAACGACTGCACGCCGAGCCCCACGTAGATCAGCAACAGCACGCCCATCACCAGTTGCGACAGCACGGCGGGGCGCGTGGCGCCGCCGTCGAGCGCCGCCGGCACACCGCGGCCGAGTGCCGCCAGCGCGCCGATCAAGCCGACGGCTACCGCGGCGTGCATCGCGTGCCTGCGCGCCGCTTCGTTGCGGGCCACGAGCGCGCAGATCACCAGCACGGCGCCGAACACCGCCGGGATCAGCGCCGTCACGCTCGTGCGCCCGGTGAGCACGTAGCTGGCCACGCCAAGGACAATCAGGATCAAACCGAAGTAGCGAGTGGTTGCAGCCACGTTATTTGTCCGCCTTCACGGGATTGTAGAGTGTTCCGATCGACTCGATCGTACAGGTAGCAGTGTCGCCGTCCTTGAAATAGATCGGCGTCGCCCGCGCGGTGCCGACGCCGGCCGGGCTGCCGGTCGAGATCATGTCTCCAGGGTGCAGCGTCATCATGTGCGACGCATACTCGACGAGGTCGAACACCGTGTGCGTCATGCGATCGGTGTTCGAGTCCTGCATCACCTTGCCGGTCAGCGTGAACGTGATCGCCAGCTTCTGCGGATTGGCGACGAACTGCCGCGGCACCACGTACGGCCCGAGCGGCGCAAAGGTGTCGTGGCTCTTGCCGAGCTGCCAGTCGGATCCATGACGCCCATCCGGACGGCCACCGCGATCCGACACGTCGTTCATCAGCGTGTACCCGAAAATGTAGTCGGCGGCGTTGTCGCGCGTGACCCGCTTGGCGGTCCTGCCGATGACGATGTTCATTTCGCATTCCCAGTCGATGCGTTCGCGCCCGCGCGGCAGGAGGATGGGATCGTTGTGGCCGGTGATGGCGCTGTTGGCCTTGACGAAGAAGTACGGGTTGTGACGCGGGTCACCGGACCGCCGCTGCCAGTAGCCGGGAATGCCCTGCGCCACCTTGGGATCCACCGCGGCCGCAGTGGCGGCGGTGTTGCTGTTGCCGGTCATCTCGAGCGCGTGCTCGGTGTAGTTGACCGCGGTGCTGAGCAGCACCTTCGGATCGGGTATCGGCGGCAGGATTGTGACCTGCGACACCGGCATCGAGAACGCCGGCGCCTTGACGGCGGATGAGGCGGCGAGCGTCGCGAGCCGCACGCCGGTGCTGACGTCCCAGGCGGCGATGAGCTGTTTCAGCGTCGCCGGCGCATTGACATTGGCCCGCGACAAGTCGATCACCACGGAGTCGTTACTGATCACCATCCCCACAAACGTCCGGCCGCCCTGCTCGAACATGCCGAGCTTGTAAGGTGTGGATGACTGGGCGCCAACCTGGGTGAGACCGACTAACGCCACACTTACCGCCACAATCACGCCAGCGAGCCACTTCGTCATGGTTATCTCCGGAACAAGACTACTTTGCGAGCCAGTCGGCGTAGAGCTGCGGCCGCCGGTGTCGCATGAACAAGCGGCGCGCGTTCGAACCGACGGTGGATGATAGATCGAGATCGACGTACAAAATGGAGTCCGTGCTCCTCGGCGCCCTGGCGATCACCTCGCCGTCAGGGCCGCACACGAACGACTCGCCGGCGAAATCGAGCCGTTCTTCCTTACCCACGCGATTGCACAGCGCCGTGAAGTAACCGTTCTGAAACGCCGCCACGCGCATCTCGGCTTCGTAGAGGCCCTCCGGCCATTCGTCGACGGCGCCCGCCTGCGGCACAATGACGAGATCGGCGCCATTCACGGCCAGCGCCCGCATATATTCGGGAAAGTGGCGGTCGTAACA
>CAZEMI010000182.1:0-8525 GCA_964513235.1 uncultured Acidobacterium sp. | reverse complement strand
AGGTCGCGAAAAATGTCGGCGTGGCCCTCGATGTAGGGTGCGAGGATGCCGGCGGATGCGCGCGTGGCCCCTTGTCCTGGCGTTCTCGTCTCGAGCACCTGCACGCGCGCGCCGCCGCGCGCCAGGTCGTGAGCCACAGTGCAACCGACGATGCCGGCGCCGACGACGAGGACGGAAGGGGAGCTCACTACAGAAGCATACGACGCTGCCGGGGACGGCACTCCTATTCGGGGAACGGCACTGCTTGCCGGGGAATCTCCCCGGCGGTGATCAACGACCCCGGCCCGAGATGCCTTCCCCGGCGATGATCACCACCCCGGCCCGTTGTGCCAACCCCCGGCGATGATCACCGCCCCGGCCGAGTTGCCTTCCCCGGCGTTGATCCATCTCCCCGGCAAGAATCGGTTAGAAGCTGACCGAGGCCCCGATCTCAACCCTGCGTGCAGGACCCGCCGACGTCGCTTGTCCGAAGAACGACGACAGCTGGTTGCCCACAAACGCGTTGTAATTGGTCTTGTTGAAGACGTTCTGCACGTTCAGGAACAGGTCCAGCCGGTACCTGGTGTTGCCGCCTTCCATCACCACCATCTGCGGACCGTCGCCCCCGCCGGGACCGCCGCCGCCCACGCGCTGCGCCATCGCTGGGCCGGAGGGCGGTGGCGGCGGGGGCATCGGCATGTTCGGCGGACCCGAGCGTACGCCGCCGAGGCCGATCGACTTGTTGAGGCGCATGTTGGCCGTCCACTGCGCCGCGCCGCGGCCGCTGTTGCGCCTGACGCCGGCGTCGCGATCGTTGAACACCGAATCGCCATTGGTGTCGAGCCCGGTGATGATGTTGTAGGGCAGCGCCGAGGCGCCCTGCACGTTGAGTCCCATCCGCACGCCGCGGGCGAGCGGGGTGTTGAAGTTGACGAAGATGCGGTGGCGCACGTCCTGCGCCGACGGTCCCCAATCCGCGTCGGGATTGGTGCTGTCCGACGGCAGCATCGTCGCTGAATCGGCGAAGTTGCGCGAGCTCGACCACTGGTACATCACCATGCCGATGATGCGCCGCGGCATGTAGCGCGCGTTCAGCGCCACGGTCAGGCGATCGGTGGCCCGCTTGCCGGTGGATTGAATCTCGGTGATGTTGCCGAACGCCGCATCCGGACGCACGCCGTTCACCGTCGCGTTGATGTTGACCGACCGCAGCGTGTGGTAGCCGCGCGTCCGCATGTAGTCGGTCCGGAAATCCATCCACGGTGTCAGCGGCTTTTCCAGCCCGAACGACGCCTGGTGAATGATCGGCTGCCCGATCGAGCCGGCGCGAATCACGCTGGCCGGCAGGCTGGTGCCGATGCCTTCCGTGACCGGGAACGCCGGATTCTGCACGATGACGTCCACCTGGTGACTGCCGTCGACGCGAATCGTCTGCTCGTAGATGCCGGCGTCGAACCAGTCGTAGAAGATGCCGTAGCCGCCGCGAACGGTCGTGGTCCTGGTCGCGTTCCATGTGAAGGCGGCGCGCGGCGCGACATTCCAGCGCGAATCGACCTGCGTCTGAATCTCCTGGCGCACGCCGAGGCTCAGCTGCAACGAGCGCGACAGGCGGAAGTCGTCCTGGATGAACCAGCCGGCCTTGACCTGCGAGTACTCCACCACCGGGTCGCCGGTGCGAATCGTGTAGGTGGCCGGCAGGCCGAGGTTATAGGCGTCGAGGCTGGTGAAGGTATACGTCCCGAACGCGTTGGCGCGCTGATCGCTCGTCCACCGGCCGGCTTCGAAGAGCACGCCGGTGCGGAACGAGTGACGGCGGCCGATGGTGAAATCGACGTTCTGTGCGACTTCGATCTCGCGAGCACTCCGATCGCCCATCTGGCCGGCGCCACCGGCATTGAAGGCGTCGTTGACGCGGATGGCCGGCAACGTCGACGCCGAGGAGGTCGACAGCACCGAGTCGATCACCGAGAAGCGGAACTCGCTGAACACCTTCTTGCCGATCACGTTCGTCGAGCGCACGCGGAACGTATCGGTGCTGTTGGCGGTGGCGTAGGCGCGCTCCGGGAGATCGAAGTCCCCGACGCCGAGGTTGCTGCGATCGTTCTGCCGGCGCGAGTACTCGGCCTGGAGCTGTCCATTGGCGCCCACCTGCTGTTCGACGCGGGCATTGAAGTTGATCGCGTCCATCGGCACCGTCGCCAGCGCGTTGACCTGGCCCGCCGGTGTACTGGCGACGATGGTGCGTGAGTCGTAGGAACTGTTGCCGTCGAACGACACGGTGAGGCCGGTCTTGCCTTTGGCGATCGGGCCCTGGAAATTCACCATGTAGCGGCGCATCTGCTCGGGGCCTTTTTCTTTCGCGAACGCGTTGGTGGCGTTCAGCGATTCATCGCGGAATCCGAAATTGGTGTGACCACGCCAGCCGCCCAGACCGGGCTTGGTAATCACCTCGACGCGAATCATGCCCGCTTCGTGGTACTCGGCCGAGAACGAGTTGGTATGAAAGCGAATCTGCTGGATTTGATCCTTGGGCGGCATGCGGCCGCCGCGGAAGCCGTTCACGAAAATCTGCGCGCCTGGCCCGGCCATGCGGGCCAGCTCCTCGGCCATCTCGTCCGGATCGTCCGGCAGCGAGTCGATCTCTTCCTGCGACAGGGTCTGCGTGAACCCGTTGTCGCGGCGATCGGCCGCGCTCGAATCTTCGACCACCACCTTCTGCTCGATAGTCGCGAGCGCCAACCGCAACGTGGTCCGGTTCTCGCCGAGGCGCACGTTGAACGGCGTGGTGAGCGGACGGAAGCTCTCTGCCGACGCCCTGACTTGATAGGTGCCCACCGTCAGGTTCTCGAACACGGCCACACCGCGTTGGTCGACCATGGCGGTCTGTTCCACCCCGCGCGCGTCGACAATCGTGACCTGCGCGATGATCAGGGCGGCGTCGGTTTGATCGAGCACCGTGACTCGTAACGACGACCCCACGCCAGTGCCTTGCACCACCTGAGCCGCCGCCGTCGTCGCGGTTGCGATGCTCATCACGACAGCGAGGACCAATTTCCAACCTGAGACCATATCAACCTTCTGAAATCAGCAATTGATCAGCAATCGGAGATCTGAGATCTCCCATCGACTACTTCTTTTCCCAGAGATCAGCCTTGATGGTGGCGTTGACTTTGTACTTCTCGATCGTCCACTCCTCGTTCGGCTCGCCGTCGAGGGAGGTTTCGATCTTGTGCGGCAACATGATGCCGTCCACCTTCTTGAAGTCCGAGAGGTGTAACGCGTAAGTGCCGAGCGGCGGCGGATTGCGGCGCGTCTCTTCCATGCGCTTCTGCATTTCTTCCGGCGTCATCTGCGGCCGCGGCCCATCGCCGGGCGCGCCGGGCGGCGGTGGCGGACCACCAGGGCCGCCAGGCCCACGGCCGGGACCGCCGCTCATCATCACCATCGGTTTCGGATCTTGGTACTGCACCATCAACGGCAGCTTGGTGTGTTGATCGATGAACAGGCGCAGCGTACGACCGGTCTCTTCCTTGGTTTCGAGGATGTCGGCCTTGCCGTCGGGAGACTCGGCGATGCCGGCATCCACCCACGGCGTGCCGGCATCAGCAAGAAGTGCAGCGGTCAGCCGCTGCATCTGCACGCGCATGCGGCGCACGCGCGCTTCGTTCAACTGTTCCGGCGTCGGCCCACCCGTGCCGCCGGGACCCTGGCCGGGACCGGCCATCACAATCCGCATCCCGCCGCCCATGCCGCCGCGGTTCTGCGTGTCCTCCCAGGCAGTGGTGCCGTTGAGCACCATGGTGCGCTCGATCGTCGGACCGCCGACCATGCCACCCATCGCCATCTCTTCGAGGCGGTGCATCTTGTCGGGCCGGGCGAGCGTGACCACCACCGTGCCTTCCATGTCTCGTCCGCCCATCGAGCGGCGGAACGGCCCTTCGGCGGTGAGGGTCTTGAGGCCGGCCACCTTGTCTTCGCCGCCGAGCGCCTTGCGCGCGCCGGCAATGATGCCGCTCACGCGATCCTGCCCGCCTTCGCTGCCATAGGCAGCTACGGCGAGGTCACGCCGTAGCTCGCTTGAATCGATGCGAGCGGAGGCGGAGGCCGCCATCGGCATGATTGAGACGCCCTCGAATTGAATGAACGACGCCACCATCACGATGGCAGCCGCGGAAATGAAACGTCGCATGTGTGCTCCTGTGTCGGGCGTCTTGCCCGCCACTCGATATTACGAGCATGCCCGTGAAACAGACGTTAAGGCTGGGCAAAGGGTTTGTTAAGGATGTTAAATGCTTGATTGTGCTGGATTTATCCGTTTTTGGCCCGTGCTAGACTCTTCCCATGTTCGTCGACATCCCTCGACTCGGCCGACCCCACAAGTGGAGTCGGCCTCGCTCGGGACAGGGGAGACGCGTATCGGCCGTCTCGATCCTCGTCGGTTTGGTGATGCTCCTCGTGCCGGCTTTGGCGTGGATGCAGTACCAGTGGCTCGGCCAGTTGAGCGAGGCCGAGCGCGAGCGGATGCAGCGCACGCTGCGCACGGCGGCGGCGCAGTTTGCGACCGACTTCGACACCGAGCTGTCGCGCACGCTGATCAGCCTCCAGGTGGATGGCGCGACCATTCGCGATCAGAACTGGACGGCGTACGCGGAGCGGTATGCGCGATGGGCCAACAGTTCCCCCGAGCCGCGCCTGGTCCGCGACGTCTGGCTGGTGGACACGTTACCTGGAACCACGTTGCCGGCCCTCGATGGGCAAACACCAATTCCCGTCGATCGACTCCGCATTCGCCGTTGGAATCCGCAGGCGCTGACGTTCGAAGATGCTGACTGGCCCGAGGATCTTCAGAAAGTTCGCGGCGAGCTCGGGCAGCGGTTCATCGGGTTCGCTGTGCAGCGGGGCCGGGCGGGCGAAAACAGCGCCACGCATCGCGAAGCGACCATCAGCGTCAGCCTCGGTGACGACACCACGCTGATTTCTCCGGTCACACTGTTCGAACTGCCCGACGATCACCGCGGGCCGCCGAAGATCTCGATTCTCGGCTTCACGATCGTGCGCCTCGAGCCGGTGGTGCTCCGCCACACCATGCTGGCCGCGTTGACCGCGCGCCACTTCCACGCCAACGACAGCGAGGTGGATTACCGCGTTGCGGTCGTCCAGCGCGACGATCCGTCGAAGCTGGTGTGGGAATCCGAGCCGGGAATCGCGAGCAGCGTGACCTCGGCGCCGGATGTGTCGCAGCCATTCATGGGACCGCGTCCCGATCAGATGTTCGTGTTTGCGCGAGGCCTCCGCGGCGATCCCACGGCATTGCCACCGCCGCCACCACCACCGGCACCCCTTGCCGGGAACCGGGATCCGGGATCCGGGATCCGGAAAAACTCCGAGGTCCGGATCCCGTCTGAAGACACCAAAGTCGTCGTGTCGATGATCGAGCGCGACGAGCGACTGCCCGGCGGCCGCATCATCACGCGGGCCGGCCAATTTGGTGGACTGGAAGGCCGCTGGATGTTGATGGCGAAGCATCGCGCCGGCTCGCTCGAAGCCGCGGTCGCGTCCGTGCGATGGCGCAACCTGATGATCAGTTCCAGCGTGTTGATGCTCCTGACGCTCGCGGTTGGCTTGATCCTGGTGTCGGCGCGCCGGGCCCAAGCACTGGCGCGGCAGCAGATGGAATTCGTCGCGGCGGTGTCGCACGAACTGCGAACGCCGGTGTCGGTGATCGGCGCCGCCGCGGGGAATCTCGCCGACGGCGTGGTCGCCGATCCGCAGCGCGTACGGAAATACGGCGAGACCATTCAAGGCGAAGCGCGCCGGCTCGCTGAAACGGTGGAGCGTGTGTTGCAGCTCGCCGGCATTGCCGCCGGCCGCGCCGCCGCCGCGCAAACGCTCGTCAACCCTGCCGATCTCGTGCACGAGGCGATCGCCGAATGCCGGGCGGAGATCGACGCCGCCGGCGTCACAGTGGAAACGTCAATCGCCGACGACTTGCCGCCGGTGACCGGCGATTTGCCGGCGTTGCGCTCTGCGCTGAGAAACCTCATCAGCAACGGCGTGAAGTATGGAGGCGCGGACCGATGGATTCGCGTAAGTGCGGCGAGCGTCGAACCCCGGTTCGAGACGGTGGTGCAGGCGAAGACCCACCGCATTCGACGCGGGAAGGTCGTGGCGTTTACCGTCGAAGACCGCGGGCTCGGCATTGCCCCCGAGGATCTCAAGCACATCTTCGAGCCGTTCTACCGCGGCCGCGAAGCGGTCTCACAGCAGATCCAAGGGAGCGGCCTGGGCTTGAATCTCGTGGCGCGGATCGCCGACGCGCATGGCGGCCGCATCACGTTGTCGAGCGAGCCCGGCAAGGGCAGCACCTTCACGCTGTCGTTGCCAGCTGCCGCGGCTGGACCCTCCGCTGAGTACGTAGGGGCGGGTCTCGAGACCCGCCCGTCGCCGTGAGCGACAAGCGCCTTCTCCTCGTTGAAGACGAGCCCGGCCTGCAGCTGGCGCTGAGCGATCGGCTGTCGTCCGAAGGCTATTCAGTAGAAACCGCCGGCGACGGCAACACCGCGGTCACGCGCGCCACCGGCGAGCCGTTTGACGTCATCGTCCTCGACGTGATGCTGCCGGGCCGCGACGGCTTCGATGTGGCCAAGGCGATTCGCCAGCACGGCATCCAGACCCCGATCCTGATGCTGACCGCGCGCACGCAGGTGGTCGATCGCGTAGTCGGTCTCAAGCTCGGCGCCGACGACTACCTGACCAAGCCGTTCGAGACCATCGAATTGCTGGCGCGCCTCGAAGCGCTGCTGCGACGCGTGCCCTCCGGGTCGTCGGGCATGTCACTCGAGCGCTACCAGTTCGGCGATATCTCGGTGGACGTCCGCAAAGCTGAAGTGAAGCACAAGGGCGAGATGCTGGATCTCGCCGCAAAAGAGTTTCAGCTATTGAAGTACTTCATCGAGCATCGCGGCGCGACGATCTCGAGGGACGAACTGCTCCACGAAGTCTGGGGTTACAACGCCACGCCGTCGACCCGTACCGTTGACGTGCACGTCGCGTGGCTGCGTCAGAAGCTCGAGCCCAATCCCCGCGTGCCGCAGTACATCCTCACCGTCCACGGCCTGGGGTACAAGTTCGCGGGCTAAAGACAAGGGTGCACAGGGTGCACAAGGGGCGCGGGGTGCACAAGGGGCGTCGTTTTAGGTTTCTTCCGGGCGTATCCACTTGGGCACGTCGGGGAGCTTGATCGTGCCAAGCGTATCGAGCAGTCTCGCCGGGTCGCTGTCGACCACGATGGCGGCCCGGTGGACCGGCTTGAGGAAGCCCTCGGTGACAGCCTGATCGATGAATAAGGCCAGCGGCGTGTAGAAGGCGTTGACGTTCAGCAGCCCGCACGGCTTGCGATGCAGGCCCAACTGCGTCCAGGTCACTGCCTCGAAAAATTCCTCGAACGTTCCCACGCCGCCCGGCATCGCGATGAATGCGTCAGAGAGATCGGCCATCATCGCCTTGCGCGTGTGCATCGAGTCGACGACGCGCAGATCGGTGATGCCGGCGTGCGCAACTTCGCGATCCGCGAGCGATTGCGGAATCACGCCGATCACCTGGCCGCCCTGCGCCATCACCGCGTCGGCGATCACGCCCATCAGTCCGACGTTGCCGCCGCCATAGACCAGACCGATCCCGCGATCGGCGAGCACCGCGCCGAGCGCCTCCGCCGCATCGCTGTAGGCCCGCTGGTTGCCGATACTGGAACCGCAAAACACGCACACTCGCCGCATCGCACGATCGTGTCACAAACCCGCGGCTAAACCCTCAGGAGAACACCCGTTGCAGGCATGCCGGTGGCCTTCGAGACCGCCTCGGCGTAGAGACCGACCTGTTGCTGATACGCCTCCTGGGCGGATGCGATCTCGATATCGGTCTTGAAGTCGATCACCACCCACCCGGCGTCGGTTACGTAGGCCAGGTCCACCTGGCCATCGACGATGGTGGGCGGAGTGCCGGGATCGCCATCGATGCGAAGCGACACCGGCGCTTCGCGCCACACGCGGCGGCCGGCATCCGCCGCCGCTCGCGCCGCTTGCCAGCGCGGATGTTTCACGAGGGTCGCACCGATCGCCGCGGCGGCGTCTCGCTCCGCATCGGGAGCGGCAAACAGCTTGGCGTGCAACGACGCGAGCTCACCGGCTTCGGTGGCGCCCGCATTCAACGGCAGCGTGGCCAGCAAGGCGTGCACGAGCGTGCCGAATCGCCGGCCTGAGGGCCGAAGTTCCGACCGTTGCGCGGCATCTTCGATCACGACTTCGGTTGTGATGTGAATCTTCGCGCCGGGCCCTTTGGTCATCTCCGTGGCTGTGGCAATAGTGCTTGACGCGATGCTGCCCTTTTCCTGTGAGCGGCGGCGCCCTTCACGCCACTCGTCGTAGCGCGCGCGATCGGCGGCGATGTCTTCCGGTTTGGCGTCCTTGGAAATGAGATCCTCGCGGCGCACACCTCTCGCGTCATCCGGCGCGCCTTCGAGCAGCAGCGGATCCCACCACACCACGGAA
>CAZEMI010000181.1:0-19814 GCA_964513235.1 uncultured Acidobacterium sp. | reverse complement strand
AGTTGGGGCCAGGCCGCGAAAATTAGCGTTTCGCTAAGTGGGGGCCAGGCCGCAATCATCCCAGGCCTGGTCCAAACTTAGCGAAACGCTAATTTTCGCGGCCTGGTCCGAACTTAGCGAAAAAACTAGCCTTTCGGGACGGGTTTGATCGCGGGGAACAGCATGCCGCTGCCAACCAGGTCCTTCACCAGCCCGGGAACCTTCGCCACCACTGCGTTGGCCTGATCGATCAGGCCGGGCAGCTGCCCGCGCACGTCGCGGACCAGCATCATCTGCGTGTTGGTCGGGATCGCCGTCGACGCCATCACCTGGCCCTTCAACTGCCCGATCCGCCCGCGCAGGTTCTCGGTGTTGCCGCCGAAGCCGCCTCCGAAACCCTGTTGACCCAATCCCAGGCGGCGGCGCACCGCTTCGAATTCCTTCACCACGTTGTCGAGCTGCTGCTTCACGTTCGGCGCCAGCGTCTGATTGCGCGTCTGCTGCTGGAGCAGCTGCACTTGCGCGAACGCGTTCTGCACCATCTCGGCCACGTCGTTGGCCTTCTGCTGCAGCGCGTGGAGGTCGCGCGCGGTTTCGTGCCAGGTGCGCCGATCGGCATCGGTGATCTGGATCAGCGGATCCCCCTTGACGGCGACGTCGATGGTCTGCGCGTCGCGGCCATTCACGCTCAGCGAAGCGCGGTAGGTGCCGGGCAACACGTATGGACCGTTGTTGCCGCCGCCGCCAAAGCCGCCGCCGCCGCCCGCGCCACCGCCACCACCCGCCGGCGCGCCCGGAGGCGGCGGCAGAGGACGGAGCGGCTGCACGCGCAGATCCCACTTCACGATGTTGAGGCCGGCCTTGTTGCGGTCGCGAAGATCGCCTGCCCCGAGCGGAGTCGAGGGGGTGCCGCTCAACTCGCGAACGGTCGCGCCGCTCGCGTCCTTGATGGTGAGCTTGACCTCCTTGTCGTCGGTCCGGAGCCGGTACGCCAGCGTCGCGCCCGGCGCCGGGTTCTGGCCGAGGAACAGCCGATCGCCTTCGAAGCCCTTCATCTGATCGTTGGCGGCGTTGATGATCGTCGCGCCCTCGGACTCGAACAGGAAGGCGTCGGCGCCCTCGGACTTCGCCCAATGCTGGATCGGCGTCAGGTCGTCGAGGATCCAGATGCCGCGGGCGTGACTCGACAGGATCAAATCGTTGTCGCGCGGATGCTGCTTGATCTCATAGATCGGCATCGTCGGCAGGTTGGCCTTGATGCGAGTCCATTGCCCGCCGCGGTTCCAGCTGACCCACAACCCGGTTTCGGTGCCGGCATACAGGATTGCGGCGTTGCGGCGATCTTCGGCGAGGCCGCGCACCACTTCGCCCTTCGGCAGGTTGCCGGCGATCGATCGCCAGGTGGCGCCGTAGTCGGTGGTGGCAAACACATAGGTGTTGAAGTCGCCGCCGCGATGGCCGTCGAACGACACATACGCGGTGCCGGCGGCCGCTCGTGACGGCAGCACATCCGACACGTAGGTCCACTTCGGCACGCCGGAGATCTTCGAGGTGACGTTGGTCCACGTGTTTCCGGAATCCTGCGTCACGCTCACCACGCCGTCATCGCTGCCGACCCACACCACGCCCTGCCGTGCCGACGACTCTTCGAGCGTGACGATGTTGCCGAATGAGCCGACGCCATCATTTTTCGCGATGCGGACGTCCTTGCCCACCACGCCCATGATCGCGAGCGTTTCACGATCGGTGTTGGTGGTGAGATCGGGGCTAATCGGCTGATACGAACGGCCGCGATCCGACGACTTCAACACCAGGTTGGCGCCGATGTAAATGGTGGCGGGATCGAACGGCGACAGCTGCATCGCGGTATCCCAATTGAACCGATAGGGCGGCGGTTCACCCGGCTTCAGCTCCGCGGGTTCGGGCCGGACATTCGTTCGCTCGTTGGTGAAGCGATCGATCCGGCTCATGCGGCCGTCCTGCGATTCGCCGTAGACGATGCGCGCGTCGGTGGGATCCATCAGCGGCTGGAAGCCGTCGCCGCCGTTGATCACGTACCAGTTGTCGTTGTGGATGCCGCTGTTGGTGCGCACCGCGCTCGGTCCACACCACGTGTTGTTGTCCTGTAGACCGGCGCACACGTGATACGGCGTCTGCATGTCGAACTCGACGTGATAGGCCTGCGCGCCGAGGAGGTTCGGCATCCACGCCCACGTCTGCGATCGGTCGTGCGAGATGCTGACGCCGCCGTCGTTGCCGATGATGATGTGCCGGGGATCGCGCGGGTTGATCCACATGGCGTGATGATCGACGTGGATGCGCGCGGCGCCGTCGTTGCGAAACGTGCGGCCGCCGTCGTCGGAGACGTGGAGCTGGACGCCGAGCACATAGATGCGTGAGTCGGTCTGCGGATCGATGCGGATCTGGCTGAAGTACATCGGGCGCGGGTTGGTGTCGCTCAGCTTGCGCCAGCCGGCGCCGGCGTCGTCGGTGCGATACACACCATTCTGGCCGGGGGCCTCGACCATGGCATACAGCACGTTCGGGTTGCGGCGATAGATCGCCAGACCGATGCGGCCTTTCGGTCCCTCCGGCAGTCCGGTTTCGATCTTCGACCACGTCTGACCGGCATCGGTGGACTTCCAAATGCCGCTGCCGGGACCGCCGCCGTTCATGCCCCACTGCTGGCGGCGGCGCTGATACGTCGCCGCGTAGAGCGTCTTGTTGTTCAACGGATCCATGACCAGGTCGGTCGCGCCGGTGTCGTCGTCCACCTGCAGCGCGCGAGTCCAGGTCAACCCGCCGTCGGCGGTCTTGTAGACGCCGCGATCGCCGCCGGGACCCCACAGGTCACCCGGTGCCGCCGCGTAGACGACGTTGAAGTCGACGGGATCGACGATGATGCGCGCCACCTGCTTGCTGGCGCGAAGGCCCATGTTCTTCCACGAGCGCCCGCCGTCCGTGGATTTGTAAACGCCGTCACCCCACGACGAGCTCTGGCGGTTGTTCGCTTCGCCGGTGCCTGCCCACACCAGGTTGGCGTCGGTCGGCGCGATCGCAATCGCCCCCACCGATCCGCTGCCCTCGTCGTCGAACACCGAGGTGAAGGTGGTGCCGGCATTGGTGGTCTTGTAGATGCCGGACGTCGCCATGGCCACGTAGAACGTCGTCGGATCGCTCTCGAGCACCGCGAGGTCGTCGACGCGGCCGGAAGGCGTGGCCGGTCCGATCGGCCGGAACCACAATCGATCGAGCGCGGCGTTGCCGGCCGAACGCTCGGTCATGACCGGCGTCGGCGGCGCCGGCGCCTGTTCGCCTTCGCTGCCGAAGGCAGCTTCGGCGTAATCTCGCCGCAGCTCGCCGTCAAGTTCGCGAGCGGAGGCGGACGCCACCAGCGCGGCCGTCGCGAGGGAGATGGCAAGTGTCGTAAGAGCGATCCGATTGCGTGTCATGTGTGTCCTGGGCCTCTGGCTACTGGCTACTTGTTAGTGATTTCGTCGTACGCGATGCCGAGCACGAACGCCATCGTCAAGCGGGCATTCGGCGACACGTTGTCTTCGAAGCCCTTCAGCGACGGCGTCTTCTGGATTTCTTCCTTCGACTGCCCTGCCTTCACGCCGGCGCGGACGTGATCGAGCACCGCGGTCAGGTAGTTGCGGAAGTGCATCAGCTCCGCGCGGGTGTTCTTCACCACGTTGTCCTTGGCGTGACCGGCGATGAAGATGGTGTCGTTCGATCCGCGCTTGGCGACCGTCTCGAGAATCCTGATCCAGTTGTCGATGCGCGCGCCCTGCGCGCGATCGATGTTGGGATGGGCGCGATTGAACAGCAGATCGCCCATGTGCATGACGTTGGCCTGCTGGAAGTGATACACGATGTCGCCGCCGGTATGGCCGGGCCCGAAGTAGCGGCCCTCGATGGTTTCGTCGCCGAATTTTTCCGTCCACGTGTCGGTGAACGTCTGCGTGGCATAGGCCTGCTGATCCGCGGTCTTCTCGGTGGTGGCGCGGTGTGACTTCAGGCAGTTCTGATGCGCGACGATCCTGGTCACGCCGAAGGCCCTGTTACCACCGGTGTGATCACCGTGATGGTGCGTGTTGAGCAGCATCGCGATGCCTTTCGGCGCGCGCTGCTTCAAACCCGCCACGCAGATCTCGGCGGTGTTCATGAACTGGCTGTCGACGCCAATGGCGCCAGCGGCGTTCACCAGGTAGCCGATGGTGCCGCCGGTGCCAATGAACATGCCGACGCCGCGCCGCAGCTCCTCGAAGCGGGTCACAGGCGGGGCCTGCGCGGCTTGCCCGCCGTAGCCTGCGGCGAAGGCGGGCGCCTGCGCAGTCCCGGCGCCGGCGAGTCCGCCATAGCCCGAGGCCCGGAGCTTTCCACCGAGGCCGAGGGCGACGGCGGAGGATGAGATGATGAACTGCCTGCGATTCATGGAGTCCTCCCGAACGCGGAATTCTATCCTCGATTGGCTACTGGCCGCGACACTCGCCTTCGCCGCCATCAGCAGCACCGCCGGCATCGACTTCGGGCTTTTCGGCGTGTCGTTCCGCTCGCACAGCGCGTGGCGTGTGCTGGTGCTGTCGGCGATCCTCGTCGTCATTCGCCGGTGGATGGGTATCGACTCCTGGCCGCGGTGGCTGACGCGCGTGGTGTTGCTCGCGGCGATCTGCGGCAGCGTGGCGGCATGGTTCCGGTTTCTGCTGACGACGATCGGCGGCGCCGATTCGTACGGGTACGTCAGTGCCAGCCAGCTCCTCGCGCAAGGATCTTTCGTCGCCGGGGCGCCGATTGCCGATTGGCTGTCGGCCTCGAATCGGCTGGCGGTGGCATCACCGCTCGGGTGGACGCCATCACCTGATGGCACCGGCATCGCGCCGGCGTATCCGCTCGGCGTGCCGGTCTTGATGGCGCTCTTCACTCTGATCGCGGGTCCGCCGGCGGTCTTCTTCGTAGCACCCGTCGCGGCGGCGATCACGTTGCTGCTGGTTCATCGGCTGACGCGGCAATGGTACGGCGCGGAAACGGCGCTCGTTGCCACGGCGCTGGTCGCGTGGAACCCGTTGTTCATCACGTATGCCAAGCAGCCGATGAGCGACGTGCCGGCCACGATGTGGATCGTGCTCGCCCTGGTGCTGGCGATTCGTTCATCGACGATGAGTGCCTGTGGCGCCGGACTCGCCGCCGGCGCGGCGGTGATCACCCGGCCCGCGCTGGTGCTCGCCGCCGCGATGGTGCCTTTGGCGGCGCACCGGGGAGAGACGCCACGCCGTCGTGTGGCGCGCCGCGCCCCCGGATTCGCGATTGGGCTGGTCATGCAAATTGCGATTCAGAATCACTTGTTCGGATCGCCGTTTTCAACCGGATACGGCGCCGCATCGGTGTTGTTCTCGAGCGCGCACCTCACGACGAAGCTCGCCATTTTTGCGAAGCAGGGCTTCACGGCATTGGGGCCGTTATGGATCCTGCGACTGATCGTCGGCTTGATCGCGGCGCGGTCCGAACCGCGACTGAAGCCGGCGCTCATCTTTGGCGGAGTCCTGCTCCCGTACCTCTTCTACCTGCCCTTCGATCACTGGGAAACGCTGCGGTACTTGCTGCCCGGGATCGTTCCGCTCACGGTCGTGGCCGCCGACGGCCTGATTCATTTCGCGCGAATGCCACGCAAGCCTGTGGCTGCCGCCGTCATCATGTGCGGATTCATCGCCGTTGCCGTCGCACAATCCGAGCTTTTGTTACGGCGGTCAAGCGTGTGGGAGGTGTCTGCACTCGAGGCGCGGTATCCCCTCGCCGGCGAGTGGGTCAACATCAACACGCCCGCGAACGCGGTGGTGCTGGCGAATCAACACAGCGGCTCGCTGCGGTGGTACGGCAAGCGTCAGACGCTGCGATGGGACCGCATCGGGCCCGCGGACCTCGCCAAGACGGTCACCGAACTCCGGTCACACGACGCAACCGTGTACGTCGCGCTCGAAGGCGTGGAGGTGGAGATGTTCGACTCGCGGTTTGCCGGAGTGATCGACGAGTTACAGGTCGATCACGTCGGCCGCGTCCGCAACGTACACTTCCGACGGTTATCGATCTCAGATCGCTGATGTCAGATTGCTGATCAATTGCTGACTGCCGAGGGTTTGATTAATCACGACATCTCACATCGACAATTGATCAGCAATCCGAGATCTGAGATCTGAAATCGACTACTTCCCGTGTAAGTAATCCAACGCCAGGTTCGTCATCAACCTCACGCCCACAGGCAACGCCGATTCGTCCGCGAAAAACAGCGGTGAGTGGTTCGCCGGCGCCTTGGTGTGATCCTGATCCCGCGGAGTGACGCCGAGGAAGAAGAACAGCCCGGGCACTTTCTGCTGGAAGTACGAAAAATCTTCCGCCGTTCCAGTCAGCGGACCGACGCGAACATTGCCCGCGCCTGCCACGCGCTGCAGCGTCGGCGCCATCCGCTCGGTCAGCGCCGGGTCGTTGCGCGTCACCGGGTAGCCGAGGCCGAACTCCACGGTGGCCGTAGCGCCGGCGCTTTCGGCGATGTTCGTGGCAATGCTGCGGAGGCGGTCGTGAATCAGCTTGCGCACGCTCTCGTCGAACGCGCGCACGGTGCCTTCGAGCTCGATTTCGTCAGGAACGATGTTCGATCGGTTGCCGCCGGTGAAGCGGCCGACCGTGACCACCGCGGGCGCCTGGGTAATGTCGACCGAGCGGCTGATGATCGTCTGCAAGGCCAGCACGATCTGCGATCCCACGACGATCGGATCGATGCCGCCCCACGGAACGGCGCCATGCGTCTGGCGCCCTTTGACCTTGATGACGAACGAGTCGGCGCTCGCCATCAACGGTCCCGATCGATACGTGACGCTGCCGGCCGGAAACGGGAACACGTGCAAGCCAAAGATCGCGTCGACCTTCGGATTCTCGAGCACGTTGTCCTTGATCATCGGCTCGGCGCCGCCGGGGCCTTCTTCAGCGGGTTGAAAGATCAATTTCACGGTGCCGGGCAGGCGATCGCGCAACTTCGCCAGCACCGTGGCTGCGCCCAGCTGGATCGCCATGTGGTTGTCGTGGCCGCACGCGTGCATCACGCCCACTTCCTGGCCGTTCCACTGCGCTTTCGCCGTCGACTTGAATGGGACGTCCACCTGCTCGGTGACCGGCAACCCGTCCATGTCCGCGCGCAGCGCCACCACTGGCCCCGGGCGCGACCCCTTCAGCACGCCAACCACGCCGGTTCCACCAACGCCGGTCGTCACTTCATAGCCCAGCTTGCGCAGCTCGTCGGCGATCACCTTGGCGGTGCGAGTTTCGAAGGTTCCCAGCTCGGGGTTCTTGTGAAAATCACGCCGCCAGGCCACCACCTGCGGGTTGATCTCGGTGGCGATCCGGTCCACTTCCGCTGCTAACGGATTGGCCGCAGGCGCCGTCTGAGAGGCATAGAGGCTGGAACTGCTTCCACCCCACGACGCAAAGTCCGCGTCGTGGGGGCCCCGGTTGCCCGCCGGTGGCGTGAGCAGGACCAACGACAGCAACAGAAGTTTTCGCATAGTTCACGGATTCTACATGACCGATCTTCGTCTTGCCTTGCGGTTGTGCCTGCGGCACCCGCTGCTCTCGCTCGCCGCGATCGGCTCGCTCGCGCTCGGCATCGGCGCCAACACCGCGATCTTCACGGTGTTGAACGGCAGCATCCTGCAGCCGCTGCCCTATCCCGATCCCGGCAAGTTGATGGTGGTCTGGGAAACGCGCGCGGACAACCCGCGCCGCGCCGTGGCGCCCGCCAACTTCCTCGACTGGCGTCAGGGTGCGCCCGCTTTCAGCGGGTTGGCCGCGTTTGATGACTTCGCCGCGACGCTCACCGGCTACGGCGAAGCGCAGCGCGTGCGCGCGGTGTCGACATCGGCCAACTTCTTCGAAGTGCTCGGCGCACAGGCGCGGCTGGGCCGCGTGATGGTTGCTGACGATGATCGTCCCGGCGCGGCGCGAGTGGCGGTGCTTACCGACGGCTTGTGGCACCGGCTGTTCGGCGGCTCACGCGATGCGATCGGCAAGCCGATCATCCTCAACAGCATCCCCCACACCATCGTCGGCGTGCTGCCACCGGATTTTTCGATGGCGATGATCAACGGTCCGGAAGTGTGGATAACCGGCGATCGCGGCATCCCGCGCAGCTTCCCGTTTCCTGGCGACATCACTTCGGTTCGCGATTCGCACATCATCGCGGTCGTCGGCCGCCTGGCGCCGGGCGCCACGCGAGATCAGGCGCAGGCCCAGCTCACGAGCGTGATGGCGGAGCTGTCGAAACGCCATCCGGATACGAACGCGGGTCTGGGCGCCAACGTCAGGCCATTGCACGAGGAAATCGTCGGCGACATTCGGCCGGTGATCCTGCTGATCCAGATAGCGGTGGCGGTGCTGCTGCTGATCGCGTGCGCGAACGTTGCGCATCTGCTCCTCGGCCAGGCCGCGGGACGGCAGGCAGAGATCGCGATGCGCGTCGCGATGGGCGCCGATCGATCCCGCATCATCAAACAGCTTCTGGTCGAGACCTTGACCATTGCCGTGCCCGGCGGCATCGCCGGCCTGCTCCTCGCGATGGCCGGCGTCCGCGCCTTGATCGCCGTGGCGCCAGCCAACCTGCCGCGACTCTCGGAGATTCAAATCGACGGCGCCGCGCTCGGGTTCACGTTCGGCATAACGCTCCTCACGTCGCTGGTTTTCGGTCTCGGCCCGGCGATGCAGACGGCGCGCACGTCGGCCAACGATCTCGCGCAGATCGGTTTGCGCGTGGCCGGCCATCGCCGGGTGCGGCGCGGACAACACGCACTCGTCATCGGCGAGCTGGCGCTCGCGCAGATGCTGCTGGTCGGCGCCGGCCTGCTGCTCATGAGCTTCGTGCACGCCACCAACACCGAGCTCGGGTTCGCCACGCGCGACCGCGTGCTCGCCGAGCTCAACCTGGTGCCGGAGTATCTCCAGGTGGTTGGCGACACCGGCTTGATCGATCCGTCGCGGAAGATACGGTTCATCAACACGGTGCTCGACAACGTTCGCCGTGCACAGGGTGTGCGAGCCGTGGCGGCATCATTCACCGCCCCGTTGACCGGCGCGCCGAACCGCGGCATCCGCATCGAAGGCGATCCGCCATTCCCGCCCGACAACCAACCCAACGCGGACTTCCAGGTGATCTCCCAGGATTACTTCCGCGCGCTGGGCATCACCTTGATCGCCGGGCGCGGTTTCAGCGACGCCGATCGCGCAAACACGCCCGCGGTGGTGATCGTCAACCAGGCGCTGGTCGACAAGTATCTTGCCGGCCGCGACCCGCTTGGGCGCGTCCTGTTGTTTGGAGGCAGCAAGCGTCACGAAATTGTCGGCGTGGTCGCAGACTCGCGGTATCGGTCCGTAGAACTGGAACCAGACCCCACGTTCTACCTGCCGCTGGAGCAGAACGACGAGCGATGGCCGTTCCTCGCGTTCACCGTCTGGACCGACGGGGGCGCGGCCGCGACCGGGGCCCCCGCGACGCGGACTTCGCGTCGTGGGGTGGTGACGACGGCTGCGGCCGCCCTGCTCCGAGCCGCCGTCAGGGAGGCCGACCCGCAACAGCCAATCTCGCGCGTGCGATCGATCGAGGAAATCCTCGGCGACTCGATGGCGGCGCGCCGCTTCAATACGTGGATCGTCGGCCTGTTTGCGGCGACGGCGCTGCTGCTGGCAGCGATCGGCACGTACGGCATGATGGCGTTTGCGGTCACCAGCCGCACGCGCGAGCTCGGCGTCCGCGCCGCGTTGGGCGCCACGCCCGGCGATCTGACCCGGATGGTCCTGGGTCAGGGCCTGCTGCTGACGCTCTTCGCGAGCGCGATCGGTCTCACCGCCGCGGTGGCGCTGACCAGGTTCATGGCGTCGATGCTATTCAACATCGCGCCAACGGACCCGCTGACGTTTGTCGTGGTGGGCGGCGTGCTGGGCCTGGTCGCGATGGCTGCGACATTCTTGCCGGCGCGGCGGGCGATGAGGGTGAATCCGGTGACGGCGCTGCGCGCGTGAAACGTGCCGGGGTCGGCACGCCTTGCCGGGGTTGGCACAACGTGCCGGGGTTGGCACAACGTGCCGGGGTCGGCACGCCTTGCCGGAGGCGGCACCCCTTGCCGGGGCTACGGAATCAACACGATCTTGCCGCGGGCGCCGGGTTCCATGACGCGCTGATGCGCGAGGGCGGCGTCCTTGAGAGGCAACTCCATTCCCACGACCGGATTCAACGCACCGGACGCGAGGCCGGCGATGATCGCGGCGTGCGCGCGGCGCATTTCGTCTGCCGGGATGGCCCACAGCGCCTGCCCGAACACCGAAACGTCTTTCGTCATGATCTTGCGCGCGTCGATCTCGACGCGGCCGCGATTGCCAATCACGACCACACGTCCACCTGGCGCGATCACTGTCAAATCGTGATCGAGATTGACGTTCGCGAGCATCTCCAGGATGACGTCGGGCCCTCGGCCGTTGGCGAGCTTCGTGATCTCATCCAGGTAACCCGGGGACCGATGGTTGACGGCGTGGTGCGCGCCCTGCTTCCTGACAACGGCGAGCCCATCGTCCGTGCCTGCGGTGCCGATCGCGGTGGCTCCGGCGGCGACGGCGAATTGCGTGGCGGCCACGCCGACGCCGCCCGACGCGCCGTGAATCAACACCGTGTCGCCGGCCCTCGTATTGGCGCGCCCGAACAACGCGCGCCACGCGGTGACGTATGGCACAAATAACCCGGCGCCTTGCGTGAACGAGATCCGATCGGGCAACCGATGAACCTGCTCCGGCGTGCACACCGCGTACTGCGCATAGGCGCCGTGCGCTTTGCCGGCAGCGGTGCCGCTGACATAGACGCGATCGCCGATCTTCCAGCCGGTGGCGCCGCTCCCGACCTGATCGATCACTCCGGCGGCATCGGCGCCAGGCGTATAGGGCAGATCGGGCTTGATCGCGTACGACCCGCTGCGCATGTAGGTGTCATAGGGGTTCACGCCGATGGCGTGCACTCGGACGCGAACGTGTCCGGCTCCGGCAATAGGATCGGCCACCTCTTCGATCTTCAGAACCTCGGGTCCGCCAAATTCGCGCGCAAGGATTGCCTGCATTCACGCATTTCCCGTCAAGACGTGCCTTCCCGTCAAGGATCAGATCCCCGGCAAGCAGTGCCGCCCCCGGCAAGCGGTGCCGTCCCCGGCAGTTCACTTACTGCGTGCGAGTTCTTCGTCGATGATCCGCTTGAACTGTTCGAACGGCTGCGCGCCGACCAGCGGCCGGCCGTTGATGTAGATGGTCGGCGTCGAGTTGACGCCCATCTGTTCGCCAAGCGCGTAATCGATCTTGACGTTCGCGGCATGCGTGCCCGCGTCGAGGCAGCGATCGAACTTCGCCTGATCGAGACCGAGCTTTCCGGCCATCTGCTTGAGCGACGGCACCTGCAGCGTCCGCTGGTTCGCGAACATCATGTCGTGCATCTCCCAGTACTTGCCCTGGTCGCCCGCGCAGTGCGCGGCCTCAGACGCCTTGAACGCCTCGGCGTGGTTCGGCAGCGGAAAATCCTTGAACACGATCCGGACCTTGTTGCCGTAGGTTTGCTGCACGCGTGTGAGAGTCGGACCGACCCTCTGGCAGAACGGTCATTGGTAGTCGGAGAATTCCACCAGCGTCACCGGCGCCGTGGCTTCTCCGCGTATCGGATCGTGATCCTCGATGGCCACGGTGTAGCGCGGCGGGTCGAGCAGCACTTTCACGTCGTTGCCGCCCTTGGTTTTCAATTCCTCGACCAGTTGCGCCCGGGCCTGCAGCTTGCGCTGCGACTCGAGGAAGTCCTTGACCTGTCCGCGCAGCTGGTCGAGCGTGCGGCCCTGCGCGCGGTCCTTGTTCTGCGCGTAGAACTGCGCCACCTCCGCGTTGCTCACCGGCTGCGCCCGCTTCGCGGCGTCCTGCGCCACAAACGCATCCACCGGCTGGCCCGCGGCCTTGGCGGCGTTCTCGATCAGGATGTCGCCCACCAGCTGCTCGAGAATGTTGCGGCGATTCTGGTACATCAGCTGTGTGACGCGGGCGCGCTCGGCGGCGTCGAACTCTTCCCATTTCGCGTCGAGCTCTTTGAGGGTAACTGTGCGGCCGCCGACTTCGGCCACCACCTGGTCGGGATTCGCCGCCGGCGCGGGAGCCTGCGCGGCGACCTCGGAATCGCCCGCGCACGCGGCCAGCCCGGCGGCGCCCATCGCGAGACACGCGGCGAGCGCGAGATGACTTAATCTCATGAGGTCAGCTTATCATCAGCGTCCGCGGTGTCCCTGGGCCGGGGCTCGTACCCCGGACACGCCACCACGGGCAGCCCCGGGTACTTCGGATAGGCGGGGTCCGTAAACGATCGCTGGCACATGTAAAACGTCGAGTGAACGCCGGGTACGACACGGCAATGACAGCAGTCCGAACACAGGCCGATTTTCAAGGGTTCCAAGGGTTTCCGCCTTCGCGGCCGTAGGCCGCTACGGCGCGACCGCGCCGGAGCTCGCGTGAATCGTTGGCGAGCGAAGGCGGGCCAAGGGTTCCAGAGGTTCCAAAGGTTTTCAGGGTACAACTTTTGCTAAAGTTGAGAGTGTGATGCTCAAGATGTCCTCGTCCGTGTCCGTCACCGTTCTGCTAGCCGGCTCGCTCGTCCTGGCCCGGCAGGAACAGCCAGTGTTCAGGTCCACCGTGCGAACGGTGCCGATCTACGCCACGGTGGTGGACGCCAGCGGCCGTCTCGTTCCGGACCTGCGCCAGGCTGATTTCACCGTGCTGGATAATGGCAAGCCCGCCGAGGTGGCGCTGTTCTCCGCCGACTCGCAGCCGTTTACCGCGGTGGTGATGCTGGACACCAGCGCGAGCATGACCGCGAATCTCAAGCTGCTGAACCGCGCCGCGGAGCAGTTCCTCCTGCGGCTGCTGCCGGTCGACCGCGCGCAGGTCGGCGCCTTCAACGACAAGATCCAGTTGAGCGGCACGTTCACCAACGACCGCGACGAGCTGATCGCCGCGCTGAACGATCTCTATTTCGGAAACCCCACCCGCCTCAACGACGCCATCGCCACCAGTCTCGACGCGCTGAATGGCATCGACGGGCGCCGCGTGATCGTCGTGTTCACCGACGGTGAAGACACGTCGAGCCGCATCGGCTTCAAGACCGTGCAGGAACGAGCGCGAGACGAGGAAGTGATGGTCTATTCGATTGGCCTGGAGTCCGAATACTTCAACGGTATGCGCGTCGTACGCTCGCGGCCATCACGCGACCTGCGCAAGATTGCCGACGAGACCGGCGGCGGCTACTTCGAGCTGGAAAAGACCGCGGACCTCGCGCCGACGTTCACACGCGTGGCGCAAGAGCTCCGCAGTCAGTACCTGATTGGCTTCGCACCCGTGGCGCTGGACAACAAGGTGCACAAGCTCGAAGTGAAGGTGAATAAGCCGGGGATGACCGTCCGGGCGCGTAAGAGCTATCTCGCGGCGCCTGACAAGCGCAGCGACTAAATGGAGAAGCTGACAGCCAGGATGGTCAACACCAGCAACGCGCCGGTGACCAAATCGATGGTGCTCGAGAAGTTGTATTCGTAGAGCCGAAACATTTGAAGCCTCCGTAAGGTAGGACGGCGGGGCTACTTCAGAAGTTCCAGCAAAACGCTCCAATTCCCCTTTCGGAGTATGTCGGCCATCAATGCGTCATTGCCCCTGAGGCGAATGACGATGGCGCTCAGCGGCTTTCCATGAGCGGACGGTGTGGCGCCAGCGGTCACTTCGTAGCGCTCGTCCTCGCGCCGGCGCACCTCAGGCGCCGTCACCAGTCCCAGATAGACCTGGAACTCGGCCTCGCATAACCGCTCCTGGTCCTTCTCGCCGCGAAACACGTTCGATGGCACGCCGATCACGCTCACCGCAGCGGGGATGGCGACCTGGCGCGCCGGCAACGGCTCAACCGACGATGCGATCTCGAAGCGATACGACGGCTGGTTGAAGGATACCCCGATCGTGACGTGCGACTCGGCGTCGATGCGCGCGCCCGCTAGGCCTTCGTCCGACAACGAGACGCCGTCGACGTCCTGCGATCGGCCGGTACGCCTGGCTTCCGCCACTGCGCGCTCGTACTGCGCGTCGGCGCGGCGTTGCGCGGAGGTGATGGCCTGTGTGATCTGCGCCATCGCACGCGCGGCGCGGGCCTGGTGGACTTCGTTCAACGGGTTGGCGATGACCTCGATCGTGCGCTCGCCGGCTTGCAGCGGCCGCACCATCCACAACGAGGTGGTGTTGCCGCCAACCGGCAGAGACCCATCCGCGTCGCTGTCGGGGAACGGCAATCCAGGCGTGAGCGCCGCACGCACCGCCGTCATCACGCGCGTCACGAGCTCGGCATCTTGCGCGCTCGCGCGATCGGGTGCGATGGACATGGCACCCAGCACCAGGCACGAAAGCACCGCACGCACCTTACGCACGGTCCGCACCGTACGCACTGTGATCATTCAGTTGCCCTCCAGAATTCGGCGAGCAGGTTGGCCGCCACCCGTGCTCGATACTCCCGCGTCGATCGCACATCGTCGATCGGCGCAATTTCCCCGGCCAGCGCGGCTTGTGCGTCGGTGATCGTGCCGCCGCGCTGAAGGATCGCCGCCGCCTGCGTCGCCAGCACCACGGTTGGGCCCACGGAACCGAACGCGATCCGCACCTCGGCACTCCCGTTCGACTCGTCTCGCTCAGGGCGCGGGCGGACGCCAGCGATCATGATCTTCGAGATCGCCTGGGCGCGCCTGGTCCCCACTTTACGCCACCACTGCCGGCCGTCGATGGCCGGACATTCGACGGCGACGATCAGCTCATCCGGTTGCCGGACGCTGGCGCGATAGCCCGTGTAAAAGGATTCGAACGGCACCGTGCGCTGGCCGCGCGTGCTCCGCAGGATCACCGTGGCGCCGGCGGCCGCGAGGACCGGCAGGGTATCACCCGCCGGCGATGCGTTGGCAATGTTGCCGCCGAGCGTGCCGCGATTCTGGATCTGCGCGCCGCCCACCTCTCGCGACGCCGCGACCAGCATCGGCAACCGTCGCGTCACCAGTTTCGAGGCCATGATCTGCGCGTAGGTGGTGAGCGCACCGATCCGAAGCCGCCCGGCGTCGAGCGCGATGCCGCGAAGCTCGTCGAGGCTCCAGAGATCGATGAACCGCTGCTCTTTGACGGTGCCGAAGTGGAGCCCGACGTAGACGTCGGTGCAGCCGGCGATCGGCGTCAGCCCGGGCTCGTCGGTCAGCATGCCAAGCGCCTGCCGCAGGGTCTTCGGACGCCGCAGCAGGAGCGCGCTAACGGGCGTCGGCACGCGTCCCTGTCTTCCTTCGCGGCTTCAGCGCGGCTTCCACCGATCGGAAGATCGCCGGGTAGCCGGTGCAGCGGCACAGGTTCCCTGCCAGTGCGGTCTTGATGGCGTCGAGCGATGCGCCCGCCCCGAGCGGCGCGGCGGCGAGAATCATGCCTGGCGTGCAGATGCCGCATTGCGCGCCGCCGAACTCGACAAAGGCGTTCTGCAGCGCCCGGCCGGTCTTCGTGGCGGCCGCGCCTTCGATGGTGATCACCTTGCGGCCTTCGGCGTGGGCGGCGGGAACGATGCACGAGTCAACGGGGACTCCGTCGATCAGCACCGTGCAGGCGCCGCACTCGCCTTCGCCGCAGCCTTCCTTCGTGCCGGTGAGACCACACTCCTCGCGCAGCACGTCGAGCAGGCGCTTCATCGGATGCACCTTCACGGTCCGCGACCGACCATTGAGCATGAGTCTCATGGTCGCGGACCGTGACCCTGAGCGAGCGTGTGCGAGGCGGAAGCGTCGCGCACGCGAGTCGAACGGGTGTGCATGATGCGTTCTGGAGTTGCGGGAATTGCTCGCACGTCGAAGCCGCAATGCCTGAGGGCATTGATCACCGCCGGCGCGGGGCCGTCGATCGGCATCTCGCCGACGCCCTTGGCACCGAAGGGGCCATGCACGTACGGCCGCTCGAGGAGCACGACATCCATCGGGGCGGCGTCCATCGGCGTCGGAATGATGTAGTTGGTGAGCGTCGCGTTGGCCATGCGTCCATCACGCATCACGACTTCCTCGGTGAGCGCGTAGCCAAGGCCCTGCGCGGTGCCGCCCTCGATCTGGCCGATCGCCATCATCGGATGGATCGCCCTGCCGATCTCGGCCACCGCGGTCACATTCGTCGGTCTCACCTCGTAGGTGACGGGATCCACTTCGATCTCCACCACGTTGCACGACCAGGCGTAGCTGCCATACGCGTCGCCCGCATACGTCTCGTCGTTCCACAACAACCCGGGCGGCGGTTCGTACTGCGAGGTCACGGTGAACGCGCCGTGCTGGCGGAAGTACTGCGCCGGGGTGCGCGCGCCGAGGCGTTTCTTCATGTCTCGAGCGCAGCGCTCGAGCAGCTTGCCGACGATCATGCAGGTGCGCGACGCGACGGTGGGTCCACTATCGGGCACGAACGCGGTATCGACGTCGTGCACGTCAATCGCGTCGAACGGCACCCCGAGCGCATCAGCCACGATCTGCGCATGCATCGTCCGCGTGCCCTGGCCGATCTCGGTGCTGCCGACGAGGATGCGCGCGCCGGTGGCGGTCAGCTCGAGCGACGCCTTCGACGCCAGCTTGACCTCGCCGCCGCCGGTGAACCCTGAACCATGGAAGAACAACGACACGCCGATCCCTTTGTTGGTGCCCTGCCACTGGCGCCGCTTCTTCTTGAACTGCGAACGCTTCACCGCTTCGCGGAGCACCGGCAAGGCGCTGGCGTCCTTGCCGAGCTGCTGTCCCGTCGCCGTGGTGTCGCCGGGTGTGAGCGCGTTGATCTCGCGCAGGCGCACCGGATCCATCCGCAGCGCTTCGGCGATGCGATCCATGTGCGCTTCAACGGCGAACTGCGTCTGCGGCGCGCCGAATCCGCGGAACGCCCCGTTGGGCGGCGTATTCGTCATCATCGCCCGGCCGCGGATGCGCACGTGATCGCACCGATAGGGCCCGCTGGCGTGAATCACGCCGCGCGACAGCACGACGGCGCTCAACGTGGCGTACGCGCCGCCATCCATGATCACCTCGATGTCCATAGCCGTCAGGCGGCCGTCGCGCGTGAGCCCCGTGCGATGCCGCACGATGGAGGGATGCCGCTTGGTGGTGGCGAGGAGATCCTCGACGCGGTCGTAGATCATCTTCACGGGCCGGCCGGCCTTGCGCGCGAGGATCGCGGCGTGGCAGGCCAGCATCGACGGGTATTCTTCCTTGCCGCCAAAGCCGCCGCCGGTTTCGGTCTGGATGACGCGCACCTGGTCGGGCGGCAGGTTCAACACCACGACCAGCGCCTTGTGCACGTAGTACGGGCACTGGAGCGATCCGTAGACGGTCATCTGGCCGTCGCCCGGCACGGCGATCACGCCGTTGGTTTCGATATACAGCTGTTCCTGGTGGCCAGTACGGTACTCACCGCCAATCACGAAATCCCCATTCCGCAATCCGCGATCGAGATCGCCTTTGTCGATCACGATCCGCTTGAAGCACAGGTCCGCCGCTTCGGGATCGTAGACAGGGGCCGCCGCCACGTACTCGATGGTCATGCGCTTGTCGACGTCCGCCAGCGCGTGTTTGTCGGCATGGGCCACGAGCAGGATGGGCTCGGCGACGTGGCGGACCTCGTCAACGGCGAGGCACGGCTGATCGGGATCGATCAACGCCACGTAGTTCTGGCCTGGGATGTCGCGATGGTCGGCGGTGATGAAATCGGCGGGCAGCGACACGTGCCGGCCGAGGATCTTGCCGCGCGGGATCGTGGAGCGGATCGTCGCCCCGTAGAGCATGCCAGGAAAGCTCAGGTCGTCGATGTACTTCGCCGCGCCACTGACCTTGGCGTCACCGTCCTTACGCCGGACGTTCGTGCCGACCGCGCGAGCCACACTCGGATTTTATCCACGGACTACACGGATTACACGATGAACAAAGGACCGCAGCGTCACAGCAGACCGTGACTGCAGGACCCGCGGCGCGGGTCCTTGGCATCCGTGTAATCCGTGAAATCCGTGGACAAAAAACTTACCAGCCGACCGCCTGGCCGTCCTTGCGGTGGTCCGACCCCGCGCGGTAGACGCCGTTCACCGGCAGGTCGTCCCGCACAGCGCGCGCGTCGAACACGGGCTCCGGCAGCCGCGGGTCGCGGGTGAACAGGATCCCCTGGTAGCCGCCGACGGAGCCGCCGGTCACCGCGCGCACGTCGTGTCCTTTCGCCTTGAGCGCCGCCCCCACCAGGTTGAACAGCGCCGTCTCGAGCGACAGCATGTTCGAATTCTGGTTGTGCGTGAAGCGGGCGGCGTCGGTCGTCATCTGCACGTTCATCCCGTGGTCGACGAGGTTCACGATGTGCTGCGCGTGCGTCTCCGGCTGCACGCTGCCGCCCATGTTGCCGAAGGCCATCAACGGCGCGCCATCCTTCATCACAAAGCCGGCGATGATCGTGTGGAACGGCCGCTTGTGCGGCGCCACGATGTTGGGACTCTTGGGGTCGAGCGAGAACGCCGAGCCGCGGTTATGCAGCACGAAGCCGTACGGCGGCACCGTGGCGCGGCTGCCGTAGACGCCGAAGACGCTGTGCACGAGCGACACCATGTTGCCCCAGCGATCCGCCGCCGCCATGTAGATCGTGCCACCTTCGGTGCCGCCGGAGATGCCCGGCTTCGACGCCACGTTGGGATTGATCCTGCTGCACAGCGTCGCCGCGTGCGCTTTCGAGATGAGCTGTTCCACCGGGACGTTCGCGAATTTGGGGTCGGCGTTCTTCGCCAGCAGGTCCGAGTAGGCAAGCTTCTTCGCCTCGACCAGCAGGTGCCAGTTCATCGGATCGGACGGCCCGAGATCGGTGAGCTTGATTCCCAGCTTGGGCGCGCATACCTCCGCGATGTTCAACATCCCGAGCGTGGCAAAGCCCTGCCCGGGCGGCGGGAGCTGGAAGACGTCGTAGCCGTGATAGTTCGTCGTGATCGGCTCCACCCATTCGGACTGGAACTCGGCGAGGTCGTTGAGCTCCATCACGCCGCCGCCGGCTTTCACTTTGGCGACGATGGCTTTCGCGATGTCGCCCTGGTAGAACGCGTCGCGTCCCTGCGCCTGGATCAGGCGGAGTGCCTTCGCGAGCCCGGGGTTGCGGATGATGCTGTAGAGCGCGGGCGCCTGGCCGTCCTCGAGAAAGGTCGTCGCGGAATCGGCATCGGCCTGTAGCCCCTTGACCGAGTTCCGGAGATCCGCGTGCCGCCGCTCGGCCAGCCCCCAACCCTCTTCGGCGATCCGTGCCGCGCGCTCGAGCGCTTCCTTGAAGGTCACACTGCCGAAGCGCTTCAGCATCGCGTCGTAGCCGGAGATGGCGCCGGGCACGGTGGCCGCGTTGACACCGTTACCGGGCACGCGCGTCGCCTTGAGACGATTGGTGAAGAAGTCCGGCGTCCACCCGGCGGGCGCCCAGCCTGCGGAGTTGAGCGCGTAGAGCTTCTTGTCTTTCGCCGACCAGATGATCGCGAAGAGATCGCCGCCGATCCCCGTGTCGTTCTGCGACGTGACGTCGAGCACGGCGGCCGCGGCGACCGCCGCGTCGATGGCGTTGCCGCCGTTTCTCAGGATCTCGAGGCCGGCCTGCGACGCGAGCGGATCGCTGGTGGCGACGATGCCGTGGCGGGCCAGCACCTCCGAGCGCCCTTGCGCGAGCCAGCCCTGCGCCCGCGATCCCGGCACGGCGGTGATCCC
>CAZEMI010000180.1:0-18765 GCA_964513235.1 uncultured Acidobacterium sp. | reverse complement strand
TCACGGTGGTTCTGACGCTGGTCGTTGTCCGTCGATACGTCAGTGCAACGGCAGGATTGGTGGCGTCGGCGCTCGTCGCCACCTCGATTCCTTTCTGGGCCACCGCAACGACGGGCCGGTTCTACGCACCGTTCCTGCTGTTGTGCCTTGGAACGCTTGTCACGCTTTCGAACCCTGCCCTTGGAACCATTGGAACGCTTGGAACCCTTGGAACCCTCGCGTTCATCGCGCGCCTGAGCCATGAGCTGGCGTTCCTTTTCGCGGCCGTTCCAGCGGTGGCGGTGTTCATGGACCGAAACAATTGGCGGAAGTGGCTGAAGGCGACGGCCGCCATCGTGACCGGTCTGCTATTCGCTCAGGCGCTCCTCCTCGCCATGCATTCGATCGATCCGCCGAGCGGCGAGACGATGGTGCGGCGATTCTTTTTGTGGCAGGTGTTGAACCTGTTCGAGCCCCCCGGCGATCGCCAGTTCGGCCTCGCGTTTGTCGTGATGGTGATCGGCGTGCTGATCGCGCCGACGCGCGCGTGGCTGTGGATCGTCAGCGCGCTGTCGGTCGCCGCGATGATCGCGGCGTTCTCGATCGCGCGCGCCTCGAACAGCGCGGCGCTGTCGACCGAGCTGGTGATGTCGGTGTTGCGAGAGGGATCGCGCTATCCGCTCGACATGTTCTGGCATATCGTCCGGACGACGCCGCTGACGCTGGCGCTGGCGATTGCGGGCATCGGGGCACGATTGGCCGGCGCCGGCGGTGATTGGAAGCCCGCCGAGCGCGTCGCGCACTTGCTCTGGATCGGATGGGTGGTGTGGTTCGGCGTGATCGAGTCGGGCATCACCACCAACTACTTGTTGCTGCCGGTATCGTTCATGTTGATCGCGATTGCGGTCGATCTGAACGCGATCGTGCTTCGGTCCCGGCCCACTCCGATTGGAGTCGTCGTCCTGGCGCTGATCGCCGGGGCCGTGGCACTCGACCAATGGCGCGGTGAGGGATCGCTTAGAGACAGACTCGAGGTGGCGCGGCCGACGATCAACGTGCCTGGCATCGACGAGATTCGCGAGTCGCTTCAACCCAACGATCGCCTGGTCTGTACCGATGAGCTCGGCTGCCTGATGCTCGTCGGCCGCATCGATCGGTGGCTCGCCCTGGACGATTACGTCCGCGAACGATTCCTGGTCCACCGAACCCCGGAAGTTGTGACGGGTGTGTACACCGGCGTGCCCGCGGTGATGCGGCCTGCCGAGGTGTTCAGTGCCAACGCCGACGGCTCGCTGCCCGATCGGATTATCGTGATCGACATCTTCAAGGAGTACCCGATCGGCAACTCGCGCTCGTGGCTGCCGAAAGCCATTGAAGAGGACGGGTTGCAGGTGACACCGCTCCTCGAAACCGCGCAAGTCAGGGTGCTCCAGGTGTCGCCCCCGGAACGTTTGGCCCGCCTTCGCTAAGGCTACGGCGCGGCAAGCCGTGACAACCCTGACAGCAACCCAGCCCGTCTAAAGACCATGCTCATTCAAGACCTTCGCTACGCGTTCCGCAACCTCGCCAGGAAGCCGGGGTTCGCGGCCGTTGCCATCATCACCCTGTCGCTCGGCATCGGCGCGACCACGGCGATCTTCAGCGTCGTTCAGGCCGTGCTGCTCCGCCCCCTCGAATATCCGGATGCGGACCGGCTGATGAAGATCGTTGGATGGGAGAAGGATGAGGGCACCACCGACAACCTCTCGCCGGCGGACTTCCTCGACTTCCAGCGCGACAGCACGACGTTTGCGCGCATGGGCGCGAACGGGTGGGTCGGGCTGGCGACCATCGGTGGCGGCGCCGGCGAAGCGGACCGCGTCGGTTCGGTGCAGGTGACCGATGGCTTCTTCGACACGCTGCAGGTGCGGCCGCAGCTCGGCCGGCTGTTTCTGGCCGACGACGATCGGCCGGGCGCGGCGCGCGTGGTGGTGCTGAGCGATGGACTGTGGCGCCAGCGGTTTGGCGCCGATCCGTCGATGGTGGGACGCGCGGTCACGATCAACGCCATGCCCTTTACGGTGATCGGCATACTGCCCCCGGATTTCCGCCACATCGAGATCAACCCCGATCGGCCCGCCGACGTGTTCTCGACGTATCGCTTCGACACGGCCAATCCCAACCGCGGCGGCCACTTCATCCGCGGCATCGGCCGCCTCAAGGACGGCGTCACGCTCGAACAGAGCCGGGCGGAGATGGACACCATTGCGGCGCGGCTCGAGCAGCAGTATCCGGTGAGCAACATCAACCAGGGCGTGCGCGTCGATCCGCTGCTGGATTCGATGGTCGGCGAATCGCGGCCGGTGGTGATGCTGCTGGCGGGCGCGGTGATCGTCGTGCTGCTGGTGGCGTGCGCCAACGTCGCGAACCTGCTGCTGGCTCGGGGCACCGGCCGCCTCCGCGAGCTCGCCTTGCGCGCCGCCATCGGCGCCGATCGCGGTCGCCTGGTGCGGCAGATGCTCACCGAAAGCGTGGCACTCAGCCTGCTCGGTGCCGCCGGGGGACTGGGTGTCGCGCTGATGGCTACCCGCGCGCTGACGGTGCTGGCCGCCGCCGGCATCCCGCGCGCCGATCAGATCGGCATCGACGGCTGGGTGCTGGCGTTTGCCGTGGCCGCGTCCCTCCTGACCAGCGTGATCTTCGGCATCGTGCCCGCGTTGCACCTCTCGCGCCAGGATCTGAATGACGCGCTGAAAGAAGGCGGCAAGCAGCAGGGTGCCGCGGTCGGCCGCGGCGCCCGCGAAGCGCTCATCGTCTGCGAAGTCGCGCTGTCGATCGTGCTGCTGGTCGGCGCCGGCCTGCTCATCCGCAGCCTGCAGCGCCTCGAAGGCGTGAACCCCGGCTTCAACACGGAACAGACCGTGTCGATGGAGATCTCGCTGCCGGTGGCCCGCTACGAGGAAGGTGATCAGATGCCGTTCTATCAGCGGCTCGAGGAGCGCGTGCAGGCCATCGCCGGGGTTCGCGGCGTCGGCGCCGCGAACATCCTGCCGCTCAGCAGCAACTACGACAGCCGGGGCATCCAGATTGAAGACGATCCGAAGCCGGACGGGCAGGGCCGGAGTCCGCAATCCCGATCGGTCACGCCGGGCTACTTTGGCGCGATGGGCATTCCATTGATCGCCGGCCGCAACTTCGACGAGCGCGACACCGAGGATCGCCAGCGCGTGGTGATCGTCAGCGACTCGATGGCGCGGGCCTACTGGCCGGGCGTGGCGGACGTGGTCGGCAAGCGCATTACCTACAACAGCGGGATCCCCGTGGAGCAGCAGCAGGTGGTCGGCGGCGCGGGTTCCCGCGTCGTGATCGGCGTGGTCGGCGACGTGAAGCATCTGGCGCTCGATGAGGAGACGGTGCCGATGTTCTACACGCCGCACACGCAGCAGCCGTCGTACCACACGATGTGGCTGGTGGCGCGGTCCGAGGTGCCTCCGGCGTCGCTGACCGGGCAGGTGCGCGCCGAGCTGAGCCAGATGGACAGCCAGGTGCCGCTGTCGCAGGTGGCCACCCTGTCGGCCACGCTGAGCAAGACCGTGGCCCAGCCGCGGATGCGCGCCACGCTGGTCGGCCTGTTTGCCGTGCTGGCGATGCTGCTCGCCGCGATCGGTGTTTACGGCGTGGTGGCGTACCTGGTCGGCCAGCGCACGCAGGAGATTGGCGTGCGGCGCGCGCTGGGCGCGCAGGCGGCGGAAATCGTGGCGATGCTGGTGCGCGAATCGATGCGTCCGGTGGTGACCGGCATCGCCATCGGCCTGTTGGGAGCGTTCGCGCTGTCACGCGTGCTGGCGGCGATGCTGTTTCAGGTATCGTCCACTGATGTCGCCACATATGCGATCGCGTGCGGTGTGTTGGGCATAGCGGCGCTGCTCGCGTCGGTGATTCCGGCGCGCCGCGCCTTAGGCGTGGACCCGATCAGCGCCGTGCGAGGCCAGTGATGCTTGAATCTGTTGATCTGTTGATGTGTTGATCTGTTGATCTGTTGATCTGTTGATCTGGGAGATCAATCGATCACCAGGTCACCAGGTCACCAGGTCACCAGATCAATAGATGTGCCTATCTAATCTTCGCAGTCTCCAACCCGTCGATGTAGTCGCGTAGGGCTTCGCGAGTGCTGCGGAACGCGAGGTCGTCCCACGGGATCTCATCCAGGGTGAACTCCCGCGCTTCGAGACCTTCGTCGTCCACCGCGAGATCGCCGGAGATCATCGTCGCCGCGTAGACGACGATCACCGGTGCCCGGCCGGCGTAGGAGTAGATGTTGACGAGATGGTCGAGGCGCACGTCGAGGCCGGCTTCTTCCTTGGCTTCGCGGAGCGCGGCCAAGGTGATCTCCTCTCCGCGATCGACGTAGCCGCCGGGGAACACCCACTTTCCATAGCCCGGCTCGATGGCGCGCTTCACCAGCACAATCCGCCCGCTTTCGACGCGGATGATCGTCCCGACCGCGATCTTGGGGTCAAGGTAGAAGACGAACCCGCACGCGGTGTTGGTGCAGACCAGCCGTTTCGGCTCGGTGATCTTCAGGACGCGCGGCTCGAGCGCACTGCCGCATACGGGGCAAAACTTATACGCCGGTGTGTCGTCGTGCGAATGCATTTCCCAAGTCCCAAGTCCCAAGGCCCAAGCCCCAAGTATAGAATTTGATCATGTCGATCCTGAAGGTCGCGAAGATGGGGCATCCCGTCCTTCGCGAAAAGGCCCGGGCGTTGGACAAAAGCGAGTTGAAGAACGCGACCGTGCAGCAGTTCATCGATAGCATGATCGACACCATGCACGAGTATTCGGGGGTTGGCCTCGCGGCCCCGCAAGTGCACGAAAGCATCCGCCTGTTCGTCGCCATGCTCGACGCGGACGGCGGCGGCGAAGGTGAGGCCGCGGTGCTCATCAACCCCGAGATCCTCGTCAAAGGCGATCAGACGGTGGAAGGGTGGGAAGGGTGCCTGAGCATCCCCGACATCCGCGGCCGCGTGCCGCGCGCCCAGCACATCGTGGTGAGCGCACTCGACCGCCACGGCAAGCGTTTCGAGCTGGAGTTGAAGGATTTCTCCGCCAGGGTGGTGCAGCACGAGAACGACCATCTCGATGGCGTGCTGTTCTTCGATCGCATGAAGTCGCTGGAGTCGCTGACCTATCTGGAAGAGTTCTCGCGGTACCACACCCGCCGAGAGGATGAAGACTAGCGCGCCCGCCTCAAGAGCTCCGTGCTGACATCAAACGCAATCCGCTGGCTGATGCCGCGTGCGTCATCGGCGGCGCCGCGATAGTCCGAGACCCACACTTTGCGATCGGTGGCGACATTCACGATTCGCAGGACGATCAGGATGCCAGTCGGGGGCTCCCGCTCCACTTCGGCTTCGAGTACGTAGTCGACGCCGAGCATGGCGCCTAGCTCGCGCAGTGGCCGTCGCTCGCCCGACACCTGGATCGCGCTGGTGTGCGAGGCTACGCCGACGGTGCCTAGCCGCGCCAGCTCGGTGGCGACGTTCTCTGTCAATCGAGCGGCCAGCAGCGCGTCTTCGCTCGACGCGGAATGCTGCTGGAATGGAACCACGGCGACGGCAGGTCCTGGTCTTTCCGGCGTGCGATTCCAGCCGCCGAGCCAGACGACCATTGCGGCGACCGCGCAGATCAACCCCGCCGTCAGCGGCCACGCCGCCCAGGTGCGCCGTTTCTCTGCGACCGCCGGCGCCTCCGCCCGCCGCTCGAATTGCGCCACGTAACCGCCCCGCGGCAGGCCGATGCGAATCGGCGACGCCGCGCCTTCGCCGTTGTAATACTCGTCGAGCCGGCTCCGCAGGCGCCCCGCTTCGACACGCACGATCGAATCGAGCCGCGGATCGTACTTGTCGTCGCGATCGAACACTTCAACGCCGACCGCGTACTCCTTCAACTGATCCGCTTCACCGGCGACGGTTTTCTCGACAACGTGACGAAGCAGGCGGCTCAGTCGGCCGGCGGCTGCGAACCCCTTGCTCGCGAGAACTCGATCGAGCTCGGCGGTGATGTCCGCAGCGGGGATGCTCACAGCCACAGTATCAACGGTTTTCAGGAGCCGCGATACGTCTGTAACGGTTACACGAACAGTAACTTACGCCAAATCAGTGGTTTACGGGCGCACCGTGGAGGCATGGGTTTCGTCTCACCTCGCAGGGCAACAGATGCGCAAAGGGCGCAGAAGGCCCACAGGAGCCAGCCATGTTCACCACACTCACACGCGTTGTCGTCGCCGTTTCCGCCGTTGTCCTGTTCGCCACGACGGCGCTCGCCGGGCCGCCGCTCATTTGCCATCCGTTCGTCACCGAGTCCGGAAAGCTGATCGCCTGGGGCAGCGGGCCGGGATGGAATACGCCGGACCATTCCTACGACGTCAGGAAGGTCGTGGCCGACACCACGGCGGCACTCACGCCCGACTTGCCGGTGCTCACGCGCATGGAGAACTTGCGCCGCGCCACGATTTACGCGATGCGCGATCCCGTCGTGGCGGAGCAGTTGCTGAAAGCGTTGATGGCGCGCGCGCTGTCGACCACCAACGACGGCCGCGCCTGGTTCGACGCGGGTTACCTGATCGAAGCGTATCGCCAGGGCGAGCACCTGCGCGCCGACAAAAAGGCGCCCACCTGGCGGGCGGTGGACGAAACGATCCGCGTCGACGGTTATGGGTTCGTCAAGAAGGCGATGGCCATGACCGGGGCCAGCGCGGAGATGGAATTCGCCGCATCGCTGATGACGCAGGGCGCCGTGGCGGACGCACATCGTGCGCGCGCCGCCACGGCAGGCAGCGGCTCGCTCGTCGCCAGGAATCTTGCGCGACTCGCGTACTAGAAGTCAGATCTCAGATCTCAGATCTCAGAAGTAGTGCTCAATTACTTCTGAAATCTGACTTCTGACTTCTTACTTCTTACTTCTTCGTCCCCGTTCCACTCATCATGAACTGGCCGCTGTTGACGTCGAACGTCACCTTGCACTTGTCGGTGCCGTCCGGCGTCAGCGTGATGGCCGCGTCGAACGGGTTGCCCTGGAAGTTGCCGGCGAACTTCAGCACGACGTCGCTGCCGCTCTTGGTGATGTCGGTGACCTTCTGGGCCTCCGGCTGCATCTGGTTGGTCATCTCCGCGACGGCTTTGCCGTCTTCGTCCTTGAACTCCAGTTCCTGTTCGAACGCGCCTTGCGGCGAGTCGAGGCTGAGCGTCCACTTGCCCGCGAACATGCCGAGGTCGGCCACCGTGATGCCCTGTGCCGACGGAATGCTTGAAAAGAGCGCGAGTACGACCGCGATCGTCCCGATGAAGCGTGCCATCTGTGACTTCCTTTTGAATTTTTCAGATTGCGCCGGGATATCCAGCGCGGTGCAGCATCTTAGCCCAAGCGGGGCGTCAAGGAAAGCCGAGGCAAGGGCGTATAATTGCCGCAGTTTTCATGCCTGCTCTGGCGCTCGCGACGGCCCCTCCAAGAGTCACCTTGCGTTCGTATCCCGGCGTGCCGTACGACGGCGCCATCGCCGCGGCGCGGACCTGCTATTCGCCGCGGGTCATCGAACGCGGCGAAATCACCGACAAGCAGCGCGATTCCATTGGTCCGCTGACCTTCGAAGGCGGCCACCACACGGTCTTTCAGCACGCGCATTTCGAATTCGGGCTCGAAAACATTTCGCGCCAGCTGGTCTGGAGCGTGCTGCACTCGTACCCCTTCTACAACTCCGAGCAGTCGAGCCAGCGGTATGTGAAGTTGAACGAGCCGCGCGCGCTCGTGCCGCCGATCACCGGCGAAGCGCTCGACGTCTACGAACAGGCCGTGCTGCGCGCGTGGGATGCCTACGCCACGCTGTCGGACCTGCTCAAGGATGATGCGTGGGCGATCCTGAAAGAGCTGCGCTACGTGCGCCCGACCAACACGCCGGCGCGTTTGAAAGCGGTCGAGCGTGAGGCCGAGAAAAAGGCCATCGAGACGGCGCGCTACGTCATCCCGATCGGCGCGTTCACGTCGATGGTGCATACGGTGTCGGGCATCGTGCTGCATCGCCTCCACCGCATGCTGAACGCCGGCGACGTGCCGTACGAAGCGGCGATGGTGATCGGCGCGATGGTCGACCTGGTGAAAGAGGTCGACCCGATGTTTTTCGACAAGATCGGCTTCGGCACCTTCGAGCGCGAGGCGCTGCCGGAACTGGCCTTCCCGGCACCGCGCGCCGGCGGCGACGTGTTTGCCGCGGAGTTCGATCGGCGGCTCGGCAGCCGCGTGTCGCGGTTGCGCGACTGGTCGGCCGGCGCGGAGCGCGTGGTGGCCGACGCCGTGCGCGCCACCTTCGGCCTCACCACCGCCGAAATGGATGACGCCGAAGCGATCGATCGCGTGATGAACCCGGCCAAGAACAAGTACCGCGTCGACATGCTCGACGTCGCGTATCACTCGCCGATGATGCGCGCGCTCAATCACGCGAGCTATGTGTTCGAGAAGCGCTTGAGCCACACGGCCGATTCGCAGGACCAGCGCCATCGCATGGTGCCGGCGTCGCGCCCGATGATGACGCTCGCCGATACGCAGGCGCCCGACTACGTCACGCCGCGGCTGATTCGCCGGAATCCCGCGGCGCTGGCGGTCTACGAGGCGGCGATGGCCACCGCGTGGACGGCCAAGAATCGGCTGCTGGCGCTCGGCGTGCCGCTCGAGTACGCCTTGTATATCGTGCCGAATGCCAAGACGCTGCGCCTGGTTGAATCGGGCTCGTTCATCGCGCTGCAGCACAAGTGGACGCTGCGCACCTGCTTCAACGCGCAGGAAGAAATCTACCTCGCGTCGATGGACGAGATTAGCCAGGTCAAGGAGATTCACCCGCAGCTCGGGCGCTACCTTGGTCCGCCGTGCGTGCTCCGCAACAAGATCGTGTCGCCGCGGTGCACCGAAAGCACGCACTTCTGCGGTGTGCCGGTCTGGAATACCTTCCCGAACGCCGAGCGACGACTGTAGAGACGGTTGGGAGCTCGGAGGCGAAGCCTTGTTAGTCCTGCCGTGGATCGCGCATTTCTACACCGCGACGGGAACCGTGTGGGCGCTGCTCGCCACCGCCATGACCTTCGCGCACAACTTTCGCGCCGCCTTCATCTTCCTGGTGGTGGCGACGTTGGTCGACTCCACGGACGGTCTGTTGGCCCGCGCCTTCAAGGTCAAGGAGCGCATTCCCCAATTCGATGGCGCGCTGCTCGACAGCATCATCGACTACCAGACGTATGTGTTCGTGCCGGCGCTGATCGTGTGGCAGGCCGAGCTCGTGCCCGTCGCCTTTCCCGTGTGCGCGGCGATGCTGCTCTCGAGCGCCTATGGATTCGCGCACGCCGCCGCGAAAGTGGAGGCCGGCGATCACTTCTTCACCGGCTTCCCGTCCTACTGGAACATCGTGGCGGTGTATCTCTACATCCTCCAGTTGCCGCCGATCGTCAACGCCATCGTCCTGGTGGTGCTCGCGATTCTCGTGTTCGTGCCGATCCGCTACATCTACCCGTCGCGAACCAGGACGCTGCGGATCCCGACGCTGATTCTTGGCGCCACCTGGGCGGCGCTCTTTACCTGGATGATCTTCCGGCTGCCCGCCACCGACGGCCCCTGGACGGCGTTGTCGCTGGTGTTCCCGGCCTGGTATGTGGGGGTGTCGCTCTGGCTTCACGGCCGTGAACTGAAGACTGCCGACTGAACTGCCGACTGATGACTGAAAACTCTGCCCGCCTACGCTCGCCCGCGAGCATCCGAGCTACGGCGCGGTCGCGCCGTAGCGGCCTTCGGCCGCGAAGGCGGAAACTGCCGACTGTCGACTGCTGACTGAGCCAGTGTCCCCACTCGTCATCATCTTCATCACGGTCTTCATCGACCTGCTCGGGTTCGGCATCATCATTCCGCTGCTGCCGTTCTATGCCGAGTCGTTTGGCGCCAACGCCTTCGCCATCGGGTTGCTGGGCACGAGCTTCTCGTTGATGCAGTTTGCGTTCTCGCCCGTCTGGGGCCGCTGGTCCGACCAGATTGGCCGCAAGCCGATCATCCTGGTCGGCCTGCTCGGCTCCTGCCTGTCGTATGTGACGATGGCGCTCGCGGGCTCGCTGGTCCTGCTGTTTGTCGCGCGCATCATTGGCGGCATTGCCGGCGCGAACATTCCCACGGCACAGGCCTACATTGCCGACATCACGACGCCGGAAGACCGCGCCCGCGGCATGGGCCTGATGGGCACGGCGTTCGGATTGGGATTCATCTTCGGACCGGCGATTGGCGGATTGCTGAGCCGCGTCTCGCCCGAAACCCCGATGTGGTTCGCGGCCGCGCTCTGTCTGACGAACTTCGTGGCCGCATGGTTCCTGCTCCCTGAATCGCGGAGTGTCACTGCCTCAACCAAAGCGCTCGGACGCATGGCAGCGTTCCGGCACGCGATGAGCAAGCCCACGCTGTTGCTGGTGCTCGCCCTGTACTTCATCGTGACGCTGGCGTTCTCGGCGTTCGAGGCGACGTTTGCGTTGTTCAGCGAAGCGCGGTTTGGCTACACGGCAGCGTCGATCGGCTTCTTGTTTGCGTTCATCGGCGTGGTGCTGGCGCTGGTCCAGGGTGTGCTCGTCGGCAGGGTCGTCAAGCGGGTTGGGGAGCGCACGGTAATCCCGCTGGCGATCTTCCTGATTTCGCTCGGCATCGGCATGCTGCCGTTTGTGTGGAGCGTCCCGACGCTGCTCGTCGCGCTCTTCCTGCTGGCCGTTGGCATGGGCTTCAACAGCCCGTCGCTGTCGTCGATGGTGTCGCAGCTGTCGGACGCGGACGATCAGGGCGGCACGCTCGGCCTAGCCTCGTCGCTGGCGAGCCTCGGCCGCGTGGTTGGGCCGGCCTCGGGCGGATACCTGTACGACGCGTACGGCATGACCACCCCGTACCTGAGCGCCGCGGCCCTGATGTTTTTTGCCGTGGTCGTCTCGTCCCTTGGGCTGCGTCCGAAATGAAGCCGCGCGTCCTTCACGCCGGCAATCCGGGTCCGCTCACCGGTGAAGGGAATTGGACCTACCTCATCGACGGCGATCAGCCGGTGCTGATCGATGCCGGAGTCGGCACCCCGTCGCACCTGGATGACATCGACGCGGCGGCGGGCACGCGGGATCTCCACCTGGTGGTGACGCACGCCCACAGCGATCACATCTCGGGTGCGCCGGCGATCCGCGAGCGTCGGCCGCACACCACGTTGTCGAAGATGCCGTGGCCGATCCGCGATCGCGATCTGGCCTGGACGCCGTTGGCCGACGGCGACGTGATCGCGACCGGCGAGGGGCCCTTACAGGTGGTCCACACGCCCGGCCACGCCCCCGATCACATTTGCCTCTGGCACGCCGATTCGCGAACGCTGTTTGCGGGCGACATGCTGGTGCAGGGCACCACCGTGGTGATTCCCGCTTCGCACGGTGGCAGCGTCGCGGAGTACCTGGCCTCGCTCGATCGCCTGTTGCGGCTCGATCCGGCGCGCGCCCTGCCCGCGCACGGACCGGTGATCGAAGATCCGCAGGCGCTGATCCACTACTACATCAGGCATCGCGCCGAGCGCGAGGCGCAGGTCCTGGCGGCGCTCGAATCGGGCGCCGCCACCGTCGAGGACCTCCGCGCGCGCATCTATCCAGGCCTGCCGCCGGCGCTCGAAGGATTCGCGCGGGAGAGCATCCTTGCACATTTGATCAAACTCGAACGCGAACATCGCGTGAGCCGCGACGATGCGCGCTGGCGCCGGGCGGTATACTGAGCGCCTCCATGGTGCTGAAGGTCGGTCTGACCGGGGCAGCATTCCTGTTCCTCTACGCCGTGGCGTCGGTGGCCACCGGCCAGCAGCTGATTGCGCTCGGTGATTTCGCGCAACTGATTCCGCCGCTCGCCTACGCCGCATTCACGATCTGGCTGGCGCGCCGGAGCCGCGGCCAGGTGCGCGTGTTCTGGAACCTCAACGCCATCCATGGCGTGACCTGGGCGATCGGGCAGGCGGTGTGGACCTACTACGATCTGTTCCGCGGCGGCGTGCCCGTGATCTCGCCGACCGATCCGCTGTTCTTCGTCTCGAGCATTCCGCTGGCGGCGGCGCTCTATGGACGCCCCGAGCGCGACCGCCCGCGCTGGCTCTTCGACATCGTCCTGCTCGACCTGGTGTTGATTGCGCTGTTCTCGGCGTTCGTCTACATCTACTTCGTGGTGTCGATCGCGGTGACCGACGGCCGCGAGGATCTCTACCACGACAACCTCACACAGCTGCTGAACGCGCGCAACCTGCTGCTCGGGCTCTGGGCGACGTATGTGTGGCGCACCGCGAGCTCGGCGCCGTGGCGGCGGATGCTTGGCGTCTACGCGCTTGGCCTGGCGCTGACGTTCATTGGGGGCATCATTTACGACGCCGTCGAGTTGCGGGGCTCCTATGCCCCTGGTGCGCTGTGGGACATCGCCTTCATGGCGCCGTACGTGGTGATGCTGATGGCGGCGGCGCTCGCCTACGACGAACAGCTCTTCGCGCCCGAGGAACAAGCGCCGGCGCTGTCGAAGCTGCCCGTCGTGTCGTTGATCGCCATCGCGCTGCTGGTGGCGATACCCGTGATCGATCTCATCGCACGGCGGTTCCTCGAGGTGTCGGCGGCCACCGAATCCCTGCGCATCCGGCTCGCGCTCGCGATGATGATCCCGTTCGGCCTGGTGGTGGTGGCCCGCGAGTTCCTGTCGCGGCGCGCCCTGATCAGGGCAGGGCAGGACCTGGCGAGCACTCGCGAGCAGCTCGTGCAGAAGGAAAAGCTGGCGGCGGTGGGGCAGCTGGTGTCGGGCGTGGCGCACGAATTGAACAACCCGCTGCAAGGCGTGCTCGGCTATGCGGAGTTGTTGCTGGCGTCGAAGCCTCCGGTGCTCCAGACCGAGGAGCTGCGCGCCATTCGCGACAACGCCAACCGCGCCGCCGGCATCGTCCGCAACCTGCTCACCTTTGCCGGCCGCACCGAGTCGGCGCGGGGATGGCAGCAGATGAACCGCATCGTCCGCGACGGCGTGGCCACGCGCGAGCCGCACCTGATTGGCGCCGGGATTGACCTCAAGCTCCAGCTCGCCGATCGCCTGCCCCTGGTCTACGTCGATCACCAGCGGCTCGAGGACGTCATCATCAAGCTGGTGGACAACGCCGAAGCCGCCATCGCATGGCGGCGCAGCGGCCATTCACCGTCGGCCATGGTTCCGGAGCGGGCGCGCGGCGAGATCGTCATCACCACGCGCCTCGAGGGCGAGCCGGACCGGATCATGGTGGACGTGGCCGACAACGGCAGCGGCCTCAAGGAAGAAGACCTGACGCGCGTCTTCGATCCGTTCTTCACCACCCGCGAAGTGGGCCAGGGCACCGGTCTTGGACTGTCGGTGTGTTACGGCATCGTCCGCGAGCACGGCGGCCACATCCGCGCGCGCAATCGACCGACCGGCGGCGCCGAGTTCACCGTGGAGCTGCCGGTCATGGCGGAGTCGCTGATTGCGGCGAGCGCCGCGGCGGCGCGGACCCCGCTCTTGCCCGACCACCGTCCGGTGCCGCCGCCGACCTTTGCGGTGATTGCGCCGCCCGAGGATGACGTGGACCAGACGCCGAGGCGACGCACGGCCCTGGTCGTCGACGATGAAGAATCAAATGCCGCATTGGTGCGCAGGGTGCTGGCCGGCGCGGGGTATGACGTGGAAAGCACCACGCTGTCGCGGCGGGCGCTGGTGATGATCGAGCGCACCGCCTACGATGCGGTGATCGCCGACGTGAAAATGCCCGAGCTCAGCGGCCAGGAGCTCTACGGTCGCGTGTGCCAGATACGGCCGGAGATGGCGCGGCGGTTCATTTTCATCACCGGCGACATCGACGGTGACGACACGCGCGCGTTTCTGAGCGAAACGCGGTGCAGTTATTTCATGAAGCCGTTCAACCTCGAGAAGCTGACGCAGGCGGTAGACATGCTGACCGGCGTGCGAACTCCTGATACGCTCAAGTAGAGAGTCAAGAATCAAGAATTGAGAATCAAGAATTGAAAATGAAAGATTCAAAGCAGGCCAATGGATAAGGTAGTCGACTTCATCAACGTGAATCGCGATCGCTACATCGACGAGATGAAGCGGTATCTCGCCATCCCAAGCATCAGTGCCCTGCCCGAGCACAAGGGCGATGTGCGCACGTGCGCCGAGTGGACGGCGGACCAGATGCGCCGCATCGGGCTGCACAACGTGCGGCTCGAGGAGACGCCGGGCCATCCCGTCGTCTACGGCGAGTGGCTTGGCGCCCAGGGGGCGCCGACCATTCTTTTCTACGGCCACTACGACGTGCAGCCGGTGGATCCGTTGCACCTGTGGACGTCGCCGCCATTCGAAGCCACCATCCGCGACGGCGAGATCTACGCGCGCGGCTCGGCCGACGACAAGGGCCAGGTGTTCATGCACTTCAAGGCGGTGGAAGCGCACCTGAAACAGAACGGCACTCTGCCGGTCAACATGAAGTTCCTGATCGAGGGCGAAGAGGAAGTGGGCAGCGCCAACCTCGACCACTTCATCACCGGCCACAAGGAGCTGCTCAAGGCCGACGTGGTGGTGATCTCCGACTCGCCGATGTTCGATCGCGGCATCCCTTCAATCTGTTACGGCTTGCGGGGCCTCGCGTATTTTCAGATCGACCTGCGCGGCAGCAAGTCCGACCTGCACTCGGGCTCGTTCGGCGGCGCGGTGGCCAATCCGGCGATGGTGCTCGCACAGGTGCTTTCGCAGATGAAAGACAAGGGCGGGCGCGTCAAGATCGACGGCTTCTACGACGATGTGGTGGCGCTGCGGGAAGAGGAGCGCGCGGAGTGGCAGAAGCTGCCGTTCAACGAGAAGAAGTACCGGCAGGAGCTGGGCGCGCCGAAACTGTTTGGTGAAAGCGGCTATTCCACGCTCGAGCGGGTGTGGGCGCGGCCGACGTTCGAAGTGAACGGCCTGCTGTCCGGATTCACCGGCGAAGGCGCCAAGACGGTGCTCCCCGCCGTGGCGATGGCCAAGGTCAGCATGCGCCTGGTTCCCAACCAGGACCCGAAGAAGATCGGGGATCTGTTCGAAGAGTATGTGCAGAAAGTGACGCCGAAGACGGTGGAGCTGAAGCTCACGCGCATGCACGGCGGCAAGCCGTGGATGACGGCGTTCGACAATCCGTTCGTGCAGGCGGCCGGCCGTGCGATCGAGCAGGGTTTTGGTCAGCAGCCGGTGTTCAATCGCGAGGGCGGATCGATTCCGGTGGTCTCCACGTTCCAGGAGGAGCTCGGTGTGCCGTGCGTGCTGTTCGGCGTCGGCTTGCCGGATGAAAACGCGCACGCCCCCGATGAGAAGCTCGATCTGGGCAACTTCCATAACGGCGTGATCGCGTCGGCGTTCCTCTACAGGGAGATCGGGCAGCTGAAATGACAAATAACGAATAACGAATAACGAATAACGAATAACGAAAGGGTGCCGGCTTCGTCATTTGTTATTTGTTATTCGTCATTTCGTTATTCCTTCTTGCCGTTCTCATAGGTGCGCCTGACGATCGTCGTCAGGATGGCCACAAGTTCGCGGGACTCATCCACCAACGGGCTGGCCTCTTTAAAGCCGGTGAGTTGCGTAGCAGCCATGATCCGAAGCCAGTAATGGCTTTCACGCATTTCCCGCAGTGCGCCTCTTGTCAACGACAAGAAGTGCGCGCGCGTGCCACCGGCGGCGGCCTCCTCGAGGTGCGCACCGGATGATGTCGCCGAGGCTATCAGTTGCGACCATACCTTCAGGCTTGGTGTGTCCAACCGGGTTCGCGGAAATGCCCGGATGACGTCACATGCGAATGCAAACACCCTGGGTTTAATCTGATACGGCTTGGCTGAGCGTGTCTCCATGCCCTGATTGCTGCACGCGACGCGCCAGCGGACTTCAGGCCGAAATCGCGCAGAGCGCTTTCGACGTACGCAAATCTCGCAATACGCGCGCAAGCTCGCGTACGCACCTTTGGCACCTATTCGTTATTCGTTATTCGTTATTTGTTATTTGTTACCGATCTCCGGCCGGCTGTCGCCGCGTCCAGGGGTGTTGATTTACCGCCACGTCGATAATCACCTGACGCAGTTCGGGGCCTGAGCGCCGGAGGATCGCTCTTACGGCTTTAGAGGTTGTCCGCCGGGCTGCGCACGCCCCTCGCGCCACGATTGAGCACGTGCGTGTAAATCATGGTGGTGCTGACATCGGAATGGCCGAGCAGTTCCTGCACGGTGCGGATGTCGTATCCGTCTTCGAGCAGGTGGGTGGCAAACGAGTGGCGCAAGGTGTGGCAGCTGGCGCGCTTGGTGATGCCGGCTTTGCGCACCGCCTGCGTCACTGCCCGCTGGACGGCGAACTCGTGGAGATGAAAGCGGCTGGGCGACCCGAATCGCGCGTCCGTGCAGATCCGGGAGGCCGGGAAGACGAACTGCCACGGCCAAGCCGTGTTGGCGTTGGCGTACTTGGCCGCCAGTGCGTCCGGCATCGCCACGCGGCCGAACCCGCTCTTCAGGTCGCTGGCATGGAGGGCTCGTACCTCGGCGAGGTGCGGTTCGAGGTATCGGATCGCCGACGCGGGCAGGGGTGCGACGCGGTCCTTCCCGCCCTTGCCGTGACGGACGGCGAGCTGGCGCCGGTCGAGATCGACGTCTTTCACGCGCAGCTCCAGGCACTCTGTCAGGCGGAGGCCGGCGCCGTAGAGCAGCGTCGCGATCAGCCTGGTCGTGCCGTGGAGCGCATTGAGCATGGCTCGCACTTCGTCTTTCGACAGCACCACCGGGAGCCGTGCCGGCGTCCGCGCATGTACCACGCCGCCGACCGCGGCCAGAGGCTGGTCGAGCACGGCGTCGTAGAGGAACAGCAGCGCGGCGAGGGCCTGATTCTGGGTGGAGGCAGCCACGTGGTGGATGGTGGCGAGCGACGAGAGGAAGGCCGCGACCGCATCTTCCCGCAACTGGCCCGGCTGCTGGAATTTGTGGAAGGCGATGTAACGGCGGATCCAGCCGGCGTAGGCTTCTTCGGTGCGGGGGCTGAAGTGGCGGAGCCGGCAGGCTTGACTGACCTTGTCCATGAGGCGAGGCGGGTGCGATGGGGATGTTGGAGGCATGCGAGCGATGGAGCGAAGACCGTGCCAGAGGGATCAGGCGCGAATTCGCTGGTCCGCTTCGCGCCCTCTCAAATTCTGCGTACTCTAAGAGCCCATCGACAGGCAGTTTCGGCCACGCCGAGTCGCGTCTCACCGTGTTATCTTGCGCGGGCCGGCTGCATATCACGCTCACCCGAGGAGGGCGGCGCCGGTGGAAATACTGCGGCCCGCCGCTGTTATTGGGTTGGTGGATGGGTGGCGGCCGAATCGGCCTAATATCAGTTAGACAGCACAAAGCAACATCTGCATGCCAATTCCGGAACTAGAAGTTGCACGGGTAAAGCGAGCCCTCGATAAGTTCTGCGACCGCATTCCTGTTCACGTCCGAACAGACCTGACGAACCTCTATCGCTTCAGAGGTAACTCAGTCATTCTGATCGAACGTCGACCGTACTTCCGCGACCGAACTCGGCATACCGAGCATGAATTCGCCAAGTTCGTGTATAGCCCGCGCATTGGCGGCTGGTCGCTGCGGGTGGCGGGATCGGAACAGCCGGTGGCACGCGTACGACGGATTCCAGAACGTGCCTCATTTTCGCGATGTGCTGGCCGAGGTCGCCTCCGATCCCACGGGCATCTTCCTCGGGTAAGATTCCGACAGAGGAGGTATCGATGGCCCTTCCGTCCAATCTAGACGAGGACAGACTCTGTGAAGCGGGCCTCGCCATTCTCGGCTTGACTGCCTCAAAAACCCACGGCGTTGCGCGTGCGTGGAAAGGCATGGACTGGGACCTCATGGAGCTGCTCCACCGCAGGGGCTGGATCGAGGATCCGGTTGGCAAGGCCAGGTCAGTGGTGTTCACCGAGCGTGGCGAGCAACTCGCTGCCGAGTTTCTCAATCGCCACTTCGGTAAGCGCACCTAAGTCCAGAGGTGCTGTCTAACCGGCCGCTGCAGCCGGCGAGCGGCCGATGCATTAGACTCGTTCGCGAGAACGTGACCGCCGCTCGCGGCTGAGCGGCAGGTCGTTAGGCATTCGAATCCATGCGTGGAAAATAACTGCGAAGTACTGGTCGGTGACGCAAATGGCGAGCATGTGCTGGTCCGCCTCGTGCGTCGCGCGCATCCGCAGGCGCGAGATTATTGGGACGGAAATTGGATCCTGTGCGAAGTAATAGTTCGCGCAGGCGCTTTTCGCGCCGGATACACGGCTGACTTACGCGCTGAAGAGTTCCAGCGATTTCTCGGCGAAGTGCGAATGCTCCAAACTTCGCCAGAGGAAATAGCCCGCTTCGAAACCATGGAAGAGCAGTTAACAGTGTCTTTGACCGGGAGCAGCAAGGGAACTATCCGGGTCACTGGCGAGGCGCTGGACGTAGCTGGAGTCGGAAATAAATTGACGTTCGAATTTGAAATTGACCAGACGTATTTGCCCGCATTGAGCAGCGCTCTTGAGCGAGCGCTGGCAATTTTTCCCGTTGTTGGAGAACCCGATGCCTAACGAATTAAGGATTCTTGTCGCGCGACAGCCGCGACAAAATCCTGGGTTGGACTAAATCCGGGCATCGGTCGTGCTATTGGAGTTTGAAGCGCCGGCGGCACCGGTGCGACGGTGTTAGCGGGCGACGGAGACGGCCG
>CAZEMI010000179.1:0-19198 GCA_964513235.1 uncultured Acidobacterium sp. | reverse complement strand
TCTCGCCGGCCTTGAACTGCAGCGGCAGCACGCCCATGTTGACGAGATTGCTGCGATGGATGCGCTCATAGCTTTCGGCGATCACCGCCTTGACGCCAAGCAGCATCGTGCCCTTGGCCGCCCAGTCGCGCGAGGATCCCGAGCCGTATTCCTTGCCGGCAATGACGATCAGCGGCACGCCCACGGCCTGGTACTTCATCGCGGCGTCGTAGATCGGCATGACTTCCCCACCGGGCAGGTAGGCGGTGACGCCGCCCTCGATGCCCGGCACCATCTGGTTCTTGATGCGCGGGTTGGCGCAGGTGCCGCGCATCATCACCTCGTGATTGCCGCGGCGGGCGCCGTAGGAATTGAAGTTCTTCGGCTCGACGCCGTGCTCGATCAGGTACTTGCCGGCCGGACTATTCACCTTGATGCTGCCGGCCGGTGAAATGTGATCGGTGGTGATGCTGTCGCCGAGCACCGCCAGCGCGCGCGCCTCGTGCATGTCCTTCGCCGGCGGCGGCGTCATGGTCACGCCTTCGAGGAACGGCGGCTTGCGGATGTAGGTGGACGAGGGATCCCACGCGAACCGGTCGCCGGTCGGCACCGGCAGGTTCCGCCACCGCTCGTCGCCCTCGAAGACGCTCGCATACTGCTGGCGGAACGCCGCCGAGGTCACGCTGGCCAGCATCGTTTGCTGAATTTCCTGTTCCGTCGGCCAGATGTCTTTCAGATAGACGGGCTTGCCACCCTTGCTCGTCCCCAGCGAATCGCGCGTCAGATCGAGGTTCATCGTGCCGGCGAGCGCATACGCCACCACCAGCGGCGGCGAGGCGAGATAGTTCGCGCGCACGTCCTGCTGGATGCGGCCCTCGAAGTTGCGATTGCCGCTAAGCACCGACGCCACGACGAGGCCGCGCTCGTTGATCTCCGCCGAAATCTCGTCCGGCAGCGGGCCGCTGTTGCCGATGCAGGTGGTGCAGCCATAGCCCACCAGGTTGAAGCCGATCTCGTCGAGATATGTGTCGAGCCCCGCCTTCTTGAGGTAATCGGTGACGACCTTCGATCCCGGCGCGAGGCTGGTTTTTACCCACGGCTTGCTGGTAAGGCCAAACTCGACGGCTTTCTTCGCGACCAGGCCGGCGCCGATCATCACGCTCGGATTCGAGGTGTTGGTGCAGCTGGTGATCGCCGCGATCACGACGGAGCCATGTTGGAGATGGGTCCGGGTGGCCACCGCGGTGCCACCACCGGCGGCCTGCACCTTCACGCCCTTTTTCAGCTCGTCAAGCGCCCCGGCAAACGAGGTCTTGGCCTTCGACAGCGGCACGCGATCCTGCGGGCGGCGCGGTCCGGCCAGGCTCGGCTCCACGGTCTTGAGATCCAGCTCCATGGTGTCGCTGTACACCGCATCCGGGGCCTCAGCCGTTCGGAAGATCCCCTGCGCGCGGGCATAGGCTTCCACGAGCGCGATGTGCTGGTCGTCGCGGCCGGTCAGCTTCAAGTAATCGAGCGTCATGTCGTCGATCGGGAAGATCGCGACGGTGGCGCCGTATTCGGGACACATGTTGCCGAGCGTCACGCGATCGGCAATGGTCAGGTGCGCGAGTCCGGGACCATAGAATTCGACGAACTGGCCGACCACGCCCTTCTTGCGGAGGGCTTCGGTGATCGTCAGCACGAGGTCGGTGGCGGTGGCCCCTTCGGGTAACTTGCCGGACAATCGATACCCGAGCACCGGCGGAATCAGCATCGAACTCGGCTGCCCCAGCATTGCGGCCTCGGCCTCGATGCCGCCCACGCCCCATCCGACCACGCCCAGGCCATTGACCATGGTGGTGTGCGAGTCGGTGCCGAACACCGTATCTGGATACGCGATCGGTCCCTGGTCGGTGAGCTCGCGGCACACGACACGCGCGAGGTACTCGATGTTGACCTGGTGCACGATGCCGGTCTCGGGCGGCACGACGCGGAAGTTGCGAAAGCCCGTTTGCCCCCAGCGCAGGAACATGTAGCGCTCGCGATTGCGGTAGTACTCGAGATCGGCGTTCAACGCGAACGCGCCGGACGTGCCGAAATGATCGACTTGCACCGAGTGATCGATCACGAGCTCGACCGGCTGCAGCGGATTCACCTGGTGCGGATCGCCACCCAGCTGCACGATGCCATCGCGCATCGCCGCCAGGTCGACCACGCACGGAACGCCGGTGAAGTCCTGCAACAGGACGCGCGCGGGCATGAAGGAGATTTCTTTCTCTCCGATCGCCTTCGGCGACCACGATGCCAGCGCCTCGATGTCGGCCTGCTTGACGAAGCCGCCGTCTTCACGCCGCAGCAGGTTCTCGAGCAGGATCTTCAATGAATACGGCAGCGTGGTGACAGCCGGAAACTGCCTGGCCAGTGCCGGCAGGCTATAGAAGCTGACGCTGTCGGTGCCTACGGACAGTGACGTGCGGGTCTTGAAGCTATCGAGGCTGGACATACAACATGTCAATTGTATCAAGGAACGCGCGGGCCACTTCCGCGGGGTCGCGCTTGTCGCCGTCAACGGCGTAGTTCATGCGTTGCATTTCCACCGCCGAGATGCGGCCGTCGAGACGGCCGAGCGCCGCCGCAACCTCGGGGTGCTGGCGCAACAGGCTCGCGCGGGCCACCGGCACCGCGTCGTAGACCGGAAAGTACTGCCGATCATCGGCGAGCGAGACGAGGTCGAGCGCCTCGATCAAACCGCTGGTGGCATCGCCGGCCGTCACGTCGATTTCACCGGACGCCACCGCCCGGTAGATCAGGTTCAAGTCCATGACGCGTGGTTGATTCGCAAACTGCAGAGCGTAGGCGGCACTCAGGCCGCGAAAGCCGTCCGGCCGCTCGAGGAACTCGTAGCCGAAGCCCGCGCGCCAAGCGCTCATCCGATTCAGGTCGCCGATGGTCTTGAGGCCGAGCCTCTCCGCATCGCTGCGCCGCACCAGGATGGCGAACGTATTATTGAACCCAAGCCGCGGGAGCGTGGTCACGCCGACCGACGCGTATCGATCGCGGACCTGCGCGAACACCACGTTGGCATCATTCGACGGCGGCAAATCGAAAATGGCGGTCAGCGCAGTACCCGAATACTCGACGTAGGCGTCGATGCCGCCGCTGACCAGCGCCTGGTGCGCGATCGCGGTGCCGCCAAGGTTCAAGCGGCGTTCGACTCGCAAGCCCGTGTGACGTTCAATGGTCTGCGCGAGCAATTCGCCCAACAGCACCTGCTCGGTGAAGTTCTTCGAGCCGACGGTTACGTCGCTCCTCGCACCGGTGCGCGACCAGGCCCAGACCGTGCCGGCCGACAACAGCACCACGATGGCGAGCAACGTCGCGACGCCGCGACGGGTGCGGCGCCGGCGATCGGCCACTCGGCCGGCGAGCGCCAGCACGCCGTCGGCCCCGATGGCCAGCAACGCTGCCGGCAACGCGCCCGCAAGAATTACCGTGGCATCGACCATGGCCAGGCCGCGAAAGATGTAGTCGCCCAGCCCGCCGGCGCCGATCGCCGAGGCGATGGTGGCCGTGCCGACGCCGATCACCACGGCCACGCGCAGGCCCGACACGATCGAGGGCAACGCGAGCGGCCATTCGACCTGGCGAAGCAGCTGTCGTGGCGTCAGTCCCATGGCCACGGCGCATTCGAGGACGGCCGCGGGCACGCCTTGAATCCCGGTGATGGTGCCCCGCAGGATCGGCAGCACCGCATACACCGTCAGCGCGACCAGCGCGGCGCGAGTGCCAATGCCGCCGACGAGCGGCAGCGGAATGAGAAATCCGAACAGCGCGAGGCTTGGAATCGTTTGCGCGAGATTGGCGATGGCGACGATCGGCCGCGCCAGCGCCGGCCGACTCGCCGCGACGATGCCGAAGGGGATGGCGATCGCGGCGGCGACGAGGGTCGACACCAGCACCAGCACCACGTGCTCGCCCAGTCGCGCCGCGAGCTCGGCGCGATGATCGATCAAGAAGGCCAACAACCCGCTCATCCGACTTCGCTCCCGTGGAGCTTCGTCGAGACAGGTCGCGTCACCACCAGTGCCGCCACTCGTGGATCGGTCGAACGCTTCAACTCATCTCCCGGCGCGCACGCAATGATGCGGCCTTCATGCAGCACCGCCACGCGATCCGCGAGTGCACTCGCCTCGGCGATGTCGTGCGTGACCAGGATCACCGCTCGCTTCAGGGCCGCCTGCACTCGCCGGAACTCGCCATGCAGCTCCGCCTTGGTAATCGTGTCGAGCGCGCCGAACGGTTCGTCCATCAGGAGCAGCGGCGGATCCGCGGCGAGGGCCCGGGCGAGGCCGACCCTCTGGCGCTCTCCGCCCGACAATTCATCAGGCCAGCGGCCGCGATAGCCGGCGGGCTCGAGTCCTACCAGCGCGAGCAGCTCGTCGACGCGAGCGGCCACGCGCGCCGGCGCCCAGCCGAGCAGCTGCGGGACGAGTGCGATGTTGTCGGCGACTGTGAAATGTGGGAACAGACCGGCGTCCTGGATCACGTAACCGATCCGGCGGCGCAGGACGATCGGATCCCAGTCGCGGACGTCGCGATCGTCGACGCGCACCCGGCCCGAATCAGGCTCGAGGAGCCGGTTGACCAGTCTCAGTAGCGTGGTCTTGCCGGCTCCGCTCCGGCCGACGAGGGCCATCGTCTCGTGCGCGCCAACCGACAGCGACAGTTCCTGCAGCACGCGACGCGCACCCCTGCTGGCAGAAACGTTGTCGAACGCGACGGCGGCAGGGGTCACAGCGCCTATCCCCTGTGGACGACCTCGAGAATCGCTTCCGCCGCCCGATCGCTGGCGCCCGGTCCGCCAAGCCGCCGTCGCACCTCGTCCAGTGACGCGATCATGCGCGCGCGGTAATCGATTTCGGTCAGCAGCCGCACCGCCTCGTCGGCGATCGCCTCTGGTGTGCATTCGTCCTGGATCAGTTCGCGGACCACGCGCTGGCCGGCGATCAGATTGACCATCGCGTAGGTGTCGACGCGGGCGAGGCGCTTGCCGAGCCAATACGTCGCCGGGGACAGCTTGTAGACCACGGCCATTGGCTTGCCATGCAGCGCTGTCTGCACCGTGGCCGTGCCCGACGCCGTGACCACCGCATCGCTCGCATTGAGCACATCGTCTGTTTGCGCATCGGCGATTCGGATCGTGACACCGGACAGCCCAAACTGTTCAAACAGGCCATCGTCCAGGTCTGGCGCCCGCGCGACCACAAACTGAACGCCCGGAACGCGAGACGCGATCGCCGGCACCGCCTGCGCGATCACCGGCGCGAGCCGCGCCACTTCATTGGGGCGGCTCCCCGGCAGCAACGCGAGCACGGGCTTCGCGGGATCCAGGTTCAGCCTCCGCAGGAACGCATCGCGCGATAGCTGCGGCCTGGCGAGATCGATCAGCGGATGGCCAACGAAGCGCACGTCGATGCCCTCGCGCTGATAGATCGCCTCCTCGAACGGGAAGATCGGCAGCACGCGATCGACGCGCCGCTTCATCAGCTTGATGCGGCCGGGTCGCCACGCCCACAGTTGCGGGCTGACGTAGTAGATCACCGGAATGCCCAGCCGCTTGATTCGCGTCATCAGGCGGAAGTTGAAATCGGGATAGTCGATGAGGACGAGAGCCTGGGGCTGTTCGGTCCTGGCGGCGTTGACCAGCCGCTTCATGGTGGCGAGCGTGCGCGGCAGCACGCTGATCACCTCGGTGAGGCCCGTGACCGACAGGCCATGGAAGTCGGCCACCAGCCGGCCTCCAGCGGCCTGGAACTGCGCGCCGCCGAGGCCGAAGACGTCGATGTCCGGCTGACGACGCCGCAGCGCGGCGACCAGCGCCCCGGCGTACAGATCGCCAGAAGCCTCGCCGCACGACAACATCACCCGCCTTCGCCCACTTGCACTCACCGGGCTTCGGCGCGGCTTCGCCCACGGGCATTCATCGGGCTTCGGCCGGGCGCGCCGGGGTCGGGGAACCGCGTTTGAGAAAATCAGCCGACAAATAATCCAGACGCTCGATTGGGATCCGTTCGTAACTGCCGAAACCGACACCCTTGAGATCGTTGACGAACCGGTCGGCATCGCCGACCAGGACGATCGACAGTTGCGCCGGCCTGATGAACCAGCGCGCGACGCGCTGGATTTCATCCGGGGTCACGCGCAGGACGCGCTCGCGATAGCGCGGCAGATCTTCCACCGGCAGGTCGTAGAACAACTGGTTCAGCACCTGCGTGGCAATGGCGTCGGGCACTTCGATGGTCAGCGGGAAATGGCCGACCATGTAGTTCTGCGCGCCCTCGAGCTCCTCGTCATAGATGCGCTCGCGCTGCAGCCGCGTGAACTCGTCCACCACGACGCGCAGGGCTTCGGCGGTGTTGGAGGTCTGGGTGTCGGTTTCGGCAATGACGGCGCCCGCCCACTTGTAGGTATCGAGATCCGCCGACGCGCCGTAGGTCAACTGTTTCTGCGAGCGCAGCACCTGCTGCAACCGGTTGGCACCCTCGCCGCCCAGGATCTTCACGGCCTGATCGACGGCCTCGTAGTCAATGTGCTTGCGCGGGATGGCGATGTGGCCGACGCGAATCTCGGTCTGCACCGCGTCCTTCTTGTCGATCACGATCACCCGCCGCGTCGGCTCGGGCGGCTCGGTCACGCTCGCCGCGGGCACCTCGCCCGGCTGCCACGCGCCGAAGTGCTTTTCCAGCCCCGCCATTGCGTCGGCGGTGCTGATGTCCCCGACCACCGCGATCAAGGCGTTGTTGGGCACGAAGTACTTGCGATGGAAATCGACGAAATCCTCGCGCGTCAGCGACGCCAGCGATTCCGCCGTGCCGGCGCCCGGCATCCCGTACGGATGGAAACCGTAAATCAGGCGATCGATCACCTGGCCGGCCACCGATTCGGGGTCTTCCGACGAGACCTTCAGCGCCGACAGCGCCTGCTGGCGCTGCCGTTCGATCTCTTCGCGCGCAAAGGTCGGCCGCTGCGCGATGTCGGACACCAGGTCGAGCGCCACCTGGTAGCTGTCGTTCATGACGACGGCATTGATATAGGTCAAATCCGTGCCGGCGCCGGTGCCCATGGCGCCGCCGATGAAGTCGATCTGCTCGGCAATCTGCTCCGCGGTGCGGCCACCCGCGCCCTGGTCGAGCAGCGTGGCCGTCAGCATGGCGAGTCCGTGCTTGCCCTTCGGATCGTGCGCGGCGCCGGCCCGGACGATCATGCGAACGCTGATCGACGGCTGCTCGTAGTGATGCACCAGCACCACCTGCATGCCGTTCGACAGCTTGCGCAGCTGGTAGGGCGGAAACACCGCCGGGCGCGCCGGCAGCGGCCGCGGCGGGTTCTCCCGCGGCCATTCGATTCGGGATTGACGGGCACCGCCCGTCAATCCCTCACTCATGGCTACGCCATTCGACTCTCTGCCGTGATCACTCAGGGCCGGCTGGGACGCAAACACCGCGGTCAGGCCGCTGAACACGCCGAGGATAGCGATGGCCTTGGCGGTCACATTCCACCTCGGGGCATGATCCGCATCACCATGCGGCCTTCAGGCACGAAGTATTTCCGCGCCACGCGCCTCACATCGTCGAGCGACACCTTCAGGAACGTGTCGAACTCGCCATCCGCCGACGTGATGTCTTTCTGAATCACTTCCGCATGGCCTAGCTGCGAGGCTTTCTCTTTGATCGAGAGGCGACTGACGATGTAGTCCCGGGAGAACTGGTTCTTGGCGCGCTGCAGCTCGCGTTCGGAAATGCCGTCGGTCTTCAGCCGATCGAACTCGGCGATGAGCGCCTTCTCCACGTCATCCGGCGACTTGCCCGGATTCACCAGCGCCACCGCGGAGAAGATGCCGGGCTGCTCGAGGAAGCTGCTGCTGCCAAACGCGGTCAGCGCGAGCCCGGTCTCGTAGACGAGCTTGCGGTAGATTCGCGAGGTCTGCCCATCCGACAGCGTCTTCGACATCACGAACATCGGATACGAATCCGGATGGCCGTTATAGGGCACATGGTAGGTGATGACCACCGCCGGCAAGGGCCACGGCTGCTCGAGGGTGACGCGTTTCTCCTTGGTGTGGGGCGGCTCCTGCGGAATGTCGCGAGGCACGGGCTTATCGGCCTTCGGCACGCGGCCCAAGTACTGGTTCACGAGGCTCTTGACCGTCTCCGACTCGAAATCACCGACCACCAGGAGGGTGGCGTTCTCGGGCACGTAATAGGTCCTGTAGAAATCCCGCACATCGTCGATGGTCGCGGCGTTGAGGTCGTTCATACTGCCGATCACCGGGTGCTTGTAGGGATGCACGTCGAAGGCGTGGAACGTGATCAGCTCGTTCAGTAACCCGTACGGCGGGTTCTCGATGCGCATCCGCCGCTCTTCCTTCACCACTTCCCGCTCGGCGACGAACTTCTTCTCGTCGATGCGCAACGAGGCCAAACGATCGGCTTCCATCCACAACACCAACGGCAGGTACTGCGCGGGAATGGTCTGCCAGAACACCGTGGTGTCCTCGTTGGTGTAGGCATTCGCCTGTCCGCCCACCGAGGCGATGATCGAGGTGTGCTGCTCGGGCTGGACGTTTTTCGATCCCTTGAACATCATGTGCTCGAAGAAATGCGCAAAGCCGGTGCGGCCTGGCTTCTCGTTCTTCGATCCGACGTGATACTGGAGTTCGACGTGCACAATCGGCGTCGACTTGTCCTGGTGCAGGATGACGACCATGCCGTTGGGCAGCACGAGGCGCTCATACTGGAGCTTGGGCGGCCGCACGGCGGCCTGCAGCGGCACCAGCCACACCGCCGTCACGACGGCCGTCACCAGCAGGAACAGGAGCGAAATTCTCTTCATTTCGTTTCTTCCAATTTTTTCAGACGTTCTTCCAGTGATTTGAGCTGACGCCGCAATTCCGGAAGCTTGCGGAACACGGCCGACGAACGCCGCCATACTTCATGGTCAATGGCCGGCGTTCCCGAGACGAACGCGTCACTCTCGAGCGACGAGAAGATGGCCGACCGCGCCGCCGCCTTCACACGATCGCCGATCGTCAAGTGCCCGGCCGCGCCGGACTGGCCCCCGAACGTGACGTTGTCGCCGATCACGGTGCTGCCGGCAATGCCGACCTGCGCCGCGAGCAGCACGTTCTTGCCGAGCACGACGCCGTGGGCCACCTGCACGAGGTTGTCGATCTTGGTGCCGGCCTTGATGCGCGTTTCGCCCACCGCGGGGCGATCGATCGTCGTGTTGGCGCCAATCTCCACGTCGTCTTCGATCACCACCGGCCCGGTCTGGGGAATTTTCTCGTGCGTGCCATCCGGCCGCGGCGCGAAGCCGTAGCCGTCGCTGCCGACGACGGCGCCGTTCTGGATGATGACGCGCGCGCCGATCGTGCACCGCTCACGAATCGAGACGTTGGCGTGCAGCACGCAGTCGGCGCCGATCGTGGTGCCGTCGCCGATCACGACATGGGGATGAACGATGGTGCGAGCGCCGATCCGGGCGCCGGCGCCGATCACCGCAAACGCGCTGATGCTGGCCGTGGGATCGACCGTGGCATCGGGCGCCACCGCGGCCAACTGGTGAATGCCCGCCGCCACCGCCTGCACGGGTGCCAGCACCTGGGCGGCCTTCGCGAACGTCAGATACGGAGATTGACTCCGGATCACCGCGCAGGGCGCCGACAGGTCCTCGCCATTCATGATCACGGCACTGGCCTTGGTGGCCGCAAGCTTGGAGGCGTATTTGGGATTGGCGAGAAAGGTCAGATCGCCGGGGCCGGCATCTTCGAGCTTCGCCACGCGGCGGATCTCGATGGCGGCATCGCCCTCAACCGGGCAGTCCAATCGCCGAGCCAACTCGCCGAGGGTCACAAGATCGAGAATATCATCAGCGAGGCGGCGCCTCTGATCTACCAAACCTGTGGCGCCGCCTCGCTCGCGTCACAGTGTTGTTTTGCCCCGCCTCCCGGCGGGGCGGGCCTTCAGGACGTCGGCACGGCCATTTGCTCGACGAACCGGGCCAGCCGGGGCAGATGCATCCGCTCGGCGACCTCCAGAATCACACGATGACGGTCTTCAGGCGCGAGGGAAAACGCACGGTGTAACTCGGTCACGGCCGGGTTCGGCACAATCGTCCATGCCACCCCGCTCAATGCGTTTGCCGCACCACGCCAGGCGAGAAAATGACCAACCACGGTGAAGGTGAACAGGTAGGCCAGCACGTTCGGTCCCGGCACGAGCGCCACCAGACCCGAGGCGATCAAGGCGAGCGTGTGCGGGATCAACCGGTTGCGATGGCGATCCGCGTCACGTTTCATGCTGTCGCGCATGATCGACTCCGCCCGGTCAGCCGGCAACTCCGCGGAAATATGCAGTATCGCCGCTTTCGCCGGCCTGAGGTGCCACAACAGCCGCTGCTCTGCGATGCGCTCCGCGATCCATCGCAGCGACCGCCGGTGCATACGGCCCAGAAAGGTCTTCGGCTCCTCGATGGCGGCCTGATGGCGTGATCGCTCTGCCTCTTTCAGCTGCTCGTGGAACCTGTGGCGCATGCGCGTGAAGAAACCTTCGCCCGGCTCGACGGCTTCGTCCTCCTCGACTGCTTCGTAGTAACACTCGAAGCGATCGGCGCCAACCGGCACGAGATACACATCCAAACTGGGCTTGGGGCTTGGGACTTGGGACTGGGGATCTTGCCCTGGGAGTTTGGGGCTTGGATCGTGGGTCTCGCGAACGACGGCCATTATGGAGTTGGACGTCGAATACGCCTGGGGGTTCGCGGACCCTCTGTCGGGATGGCCGGTTTGCCCGCGGCTTCCCACGCGCCGGCGATGAACGAGGCGACGCTGGCGATGGCATCGTTGAGCCGGCGCTCGAGCGTGCTCAACGTGCCGGCCGCAAACGCGTCGAAATACGCCTCGTCGTAGAACTCGCGGCCCTCGGCCGCCTTGCGATCCGCCTCGAGCACGCCGGCCGCCGCGCGGTTGCTCGCGAGCAGCACCTCGAACATCACGTCACGCGGCACGCGCACCGGCTTCACGGGCGGCGGCGCGATGGTGAGTTTCAATCGATGGCGCTCGAACAACTCCGATTCCCATCGCGAGTGCACGCCGTCCTGCCCGGTCAGCTGGCCGTTGTAATTCACCACCGCGTGCAACGGCACGTGACCGTCCGAGACGTAGTGCGCCATCACCGCCGCATAGAGGACGATGTTGTCGGTGGCGTAGCCGGGCGGCGGCGTTCGCTTCAGGGATGCGAATTCGCGCTGCAGCCGTCCGAAGAATTCCGAGGTGCGCCACGGCAGCAGGCCCTGCGTGTGAATGAACTCGCGGCCGAATTTCTGGACGGCGTCGGCGTAGTCGCGCGGCAGGCCGTTGAACGGGTACGGCCCGAACGCCTCGTGGTCCATGTCGAGGAAGTGATGCGGCGGCTCCTCTGCCCATCCGACCGTACGCCACAGGTCGGGATCGATCGAGCGCTCGATGACGAACCGACGCCGTTGCTCGAACAGCGGCTTCAATTCAGGCGGCAGCAACTCGATCATGCGATCGGCGATGAACTTGTGTGCGTCAAATCCCCAGGCCTGCGCGGACGACGGCCACGAGACGAGCACGCCGACGAGCGTGACGATGCGCCACATGTCTCTATTCTCTATTCTCTATTCTACTTATTGCAGCTTCTGTGCCGCCCACCCATAAGGGCCGGCGCTGGCGTAGCGGTAATCGTTCAGCCAGATGCCGGTCAGGGGCGGCGTGGGGTTGACCTGCACGAAGGGGTAGCGCGACCACTTCAGGTACGCCTGCGCGCGAGGCAGCTGCAACGCGGGCTGCACGGCCGGATCCTCCAGCCCCTTCGCCACGCCGTACCCGGCGGGACGGAAATGCGGCAAGGGTTCGAACCAGAGATGGCCTTTCTCATAGCGATCGCCGACGTCGATCACCACTTCACGACGCAAGGGATTCGCGAATACCGGCGTCACCATGAAGCGCGTGTCAGGGGGCCGTCCCGCGCGGACCAGACCGCCACGCACCTCGCGGCGCGCCAGCAGATTGGAACCGACCATGACGGCGATGTAAATCGCGGCGAGCATGAGGCCGATGCGCGCGGGCCGACACGGGTTCGGCGTGACGGTGGTGTCGCGCCGCGACGAGATCCACCAGCCGAGCCCGAGCGTCAGATACAGAAAGGGATCGACGATGTAGAGCGCGTCGCCGTAGAACCAGCGCTCCGAGAACGGCATCAACAGCCGGACGCCGTAACTGTTGAGCACGTCGAGAAAGACGTGCAACAGCACGCCGATGTACGAGAGCAACAGGAGCGGGACCACCTTGACACGATCCGGCGCTCCTTTTCTGAACAGCCGATCGACCACCAGCATGATCCCCGTGAGCACGATCGGGAGCGTCAGCTGCGCCAGCACGCCGTGCGACCAGCCGCGGCGAAACGACATGGCCAGCGTGTGCGTGGCGAACACGCCGACGTCCACATCCGGGAGGTTGTTGGCGATGATGAGCGTGCTCATGCCAAGCGGCGTGTGCCTGGCGAGTCCAGCCCTGCCGAGCGCGGCGCCCAGCAGGGAATGACACACATTATCCAAGCGTTTTCCCGGCTCCCGGTTCCCGGCTCCCGGCTCCCGGCCGTGCTCTTCTCTGCAGGAATGCCTGCTGCGCTTCGTCTCGGAGATCTTTTCTCAGCACTTTACCGACGTTCGACTTCGGCAAGTCCTTCTTGAACACGACGATCTTCGGCACCTTGTACCCGGTGAGCGACTGCCTGCAATGCGCGCGGATCGCGTCTTCGGTGAGCGAGTCATCCTTGGGCGTCACAAACGCCACCACGATCTCGCCGGTCTCATCATCCGGGACGCCGACCACCGCGGTATCGGCCACCGCGGGATGCGTGGCGATGACGGCTTCCACCTCGTTGGGATAGACGTTGAAGCCGCTCACGAGGATCATGTCCTTCTTGCGATCGACGATGTGGAGGTAGCCGTCTTCGTCCATCTTGGCCACGTCGCCGGTGGCGAGCCAGCCGTCGCGCAACACGCGCGCGGTTTCATCGGGCCGCTGCCAATACCCCTGCATCACCTGCGGTCCCTTGAGCCAGAGCTCGCCCGGTTCGCCGGCGGCCACGTCGCGCCCGTCGTTATCGACGAGGCGCACGTCGGTGCCGGGAACCGGCACGCCGATCGCTTCGCGCTTCGGCCGGTTGAAGGGATTGAGCGTGGCGACCGGTGAGGTTTCGGTGAGCCCGTAGCCCTGGTAGATCGGGGTCCTGGTCATCGCTTCCCACCGCTCGCCGATCACCGGCACGAGCGCCATGCCACCGGCCACCGAGCCGCGCAGCGACCAGGACGGTTTCTCCTTGAACCACGGCTCGTGCATCAAGCCGGCAAACAGCGTGTTCACGCCCGTGAACCACGTCACCGGCTCGGTGAGCATCACCGTCTTCAAGTTCGCGAGCGGCCGCGGGCTCGGGATGAGAATGTTCTTCCCGCCGGCGAGGTAGAAAATCATCAGGTTCGCGGTGAACGCGAAGATGTGGTACAGCGGGAGCGCGGTCAGCATCACTTCCTGGCCGAAGCGCAGGAACGGCTTCCACATCTCGAGGCCCTGGACGGTGTTCGCCACGAGATTGCCGTGCGTCAGGGTGGCGCCCTTGGCGACGCCGGTGGTGCCGCCGGTGTATTGCAGCGCGGCCACGCTGTTCAGATCGAGGGCCTGCGCGTAAATCTTCGGATCGGCGCCGGCGGCGATGCGATCCGCGCCTTTGGCGAGCGCACGCGCGAAGGTGGTGTGCGCGAAGGTGATCGGCGGGATCATCTTCTTCACGTATTTCTGCACGCCGTACACGAGCAGCCGCTTCACGGTGGGCAGGAGATCCGAAATCGTCACGACCACGACGGTTTTGATCGACGTCTTCGGCAGCACGTCGGCCACCTTGGGCGCGAATAAATCAATCACGATCAGCCCCGCGGCGCCGCTGTCGGTGAACTGGTGCTCCATCTCCGCGGTGGTGTAGAGCGGGTTGGTGTTCACCATCACCAGCCCGGCCTTGAGAATGCCGAATACCGCGATCGGGTAGGCCAGGCAATTCGGCATCTGGATCGCGACGCGATCGCCGGCCTTGAATCCGGCGACCTCGCGCAGATAGACAGCCATCTGGTCCGAGAGGCGATCGGTTTCCGCGAACGTGATGCCGCCCTGCGTGCCATTGGCCAGGCCGAGCGTGAACGCCGGCTGCTTCGCGTAGGTGGCCGACGCGTCACGGATGGCCGCGGGCATGTGCGGGTATTTGAGCGGCCCGAGATCGGCCGGCGTTGACGGATGATAGAAGCGTGTCCACGGACGGGCGGGGTTGGTCATGGTCCCGGGGCGCAATTCTTGCACGGATCTGTTCAATACCTATGAGACTTCGCCTGCTTACAGTCGCGCTAGTTGCCCTGCTGGCCACTGCCGCCTGCAGTTCTTCTTCAGATTCACCAGATTCGCCGACCGGACCCTCACCGGCCACCGGGCCGATTGTCTATGCAGCCATCGGCGCCAGCGACGGAATTGGTTTTGGAAGCTCAGCAGTGTGTTTTCCTTTCACGGAGTGTCCCGACGGTGCCGGGTATGTCCAGATTCTGCGACGCGAACTCATAGCCACAGGACGTACCGTTACGCATCAAAACCTGAGCATTCCAGGCGCGGTACTGAGTCGCGCCGTTGAAGATCTGGCGCGTGACATCGGCCGGACCGTCCCGGGCAATTTCGTGGAACGGGAAGCTCAGTTCGTGCCCGCCGACACCACCCACGTGACGATTTTTGCAGGCGGCAACGACACGAACATCATCGCTGAAGGGGCTCGCCAGCGCGGGGGATCGGACCCCAACGGTTTTGCCGATGCGCAAGTGCGCCAGTGGGGCACCGATCTCAATGATCTCATCAGCCGCGTTCGCAGCCGCGTGCCGAACGCGCGCATCGTGGCGCTGAATCTCCCGAATCTGGGTGGAGCACCGTACGTGGCGTCCCGGCCGACGGCAGACAAGAGCCTGATTCAGCGGGTGGCGGTCGGCCTGACCGATCGCGTGAACGCGCTCACCGCGCAGGGCGTGCTGGTGGTGGATCTGATGTGCGACGCGCGACTGTATCAGTCGTCGAATTACGCGTCGGACGGTTTCCATCCAGGCGACGGCGGCTATCGCGTGTTCGCGGAGCTCACCCTGCCGGCGTTACGCGACGGCGCGAACAACGCACCCAATACGAACTGCACACAGCGGCGGCTGTTCCCTTAGGCACTCGTTCCGAGGGCACGGAGAAGGACGGAGGACACGGAGAGAGCGAACGCTCCGTGTTCTCCGTAGGCCAGAGGTGTCTCCGTGCCCTCGGAAGCATTGCCTAGGGCGTACGCCAAAAGCTGCGTGTTTTGCAAGCTTCAGTAGTCATTTTGCAAGTTTTTGCCTTCCATCTAGGGCAATGATGGGTTAAATATTGCGAAGTGATATCTCGATCGTGCATAATTCGTCATCTCTGCGGCCTGCGGAGATCCCCCGCCTAAAGGCGGGGGTTATATGTCGAGTTTGGGGGGCACATGGGTTCGGCAGCTTTGGGCGAGGCGATTAAAGGGATACGCGGTTGGGCCATGAACGAGGGGCGCGTCACCCAGACGCCCGCGCAGGTCAAGGACATCTTCGGCCAGCGTGTGTTCAACGATAAGGTCCAGCAAGCCCGCCTGCCGAAAGCGGTCTACAAGTCGCTGCGCGACACGATGACACGCGGCGTACCGCTCGACATCTCCACCGCCGACGCGGTGGCGTCGGCGCTGCGCGACTGGGCGGTTGAAAACGGCGCATCGCATTTCACGCACTGGTTCCAGCCGCTCACCGGCATCACCGCGGAAAAGCACGACGCCTTCTACGGGCCGACCGCGGATGGCCGGGCGCTCGCGGAGTTCAGCGGCAAAGAGCTCGTCCGGGGTGAGCCGGATGCCTCGAGCTTCCCGTCGGGCGGCATGCGCAGCACCTTCGAAGCGCGCGGCTACACGGCGTGGGATCCGACCAGCCCGCCGTGGCTGCTGGTGAACACTAACAGCGTCACGCTCGTCATCCCCACGGCATTCGTAAGCTGGACCGGCGCGGCGCTCGACAAGAAAACGCCCCTGCTTCGCTCGATGGAAGCGCTTTCGGCGCAGGCCGTGCGCGTGTTGAAGCTGTTCGGATCGAGCGCCACGCGCGTCACCGCCACCTGTGGACCCGAGCAGGAATATTTCCTGATCGACAGCAACTTCTATTTCGCGCGGCCGGACCTGCTGAACGCCGGCCGCACGCTGTTCGGCGCCCGTCCCCCGAAGGGCCAGGAGCTCGAAGATCAGTATTTCGGGTCGATTCCCGAGCGGGTCCTGGCGTTCATGGCCGACGTAGAATCCGAGCTCTACAAGTGCGGGGTGCCGATCAAAACCCGCCACAACTAGGTCGCCCCGTCACAATATGAAGTGGCGCCCATCTTCGAGAGTGCAAATGTTGCCACTGATCATCAAATGATGACGATGGAGACGATGAAGCGGGTGGCGCCGAAGTATGGCCTGGCATGTCTGCTGCATGAGAAGCCGTTTGCCGGCGTCAACGGGTCCGGCAAGCACCTGAACTGGAGCATCGGCGACGATCTCGGCAACAACCTGCTGAACCCGGGCGAGACGCCGCACGACAACATGCAGTTCCTGTTCTTCTGCACCGCGGTGATTCGCGCGGTGGACATCTGGCAGGGGCTGCTGCGCTGGAGCATTGCGCACGCCGGCAACGACCACCGCCTCGGCGCGAACGAGGCGCCGCCGGCGATTCTCTCGGTGTTCCTCGGCGACATGCTCACCGAGATCTTCGAGCAGATCGAGAAGGGCGGTGCCAAGAGCACCAGGAGCGGCGGCCTGCTCGACATGGGGGTGGCCGCGCTGCCGCAGCTGCCGCGCGACGCCGGCGACCGCAACCGCACCTCGCCGTTTGCCTTCACCGGCAACAAGTTCGAGTTCCGCGCCGTCGGCTCGACGCAGAACGTCGGTCTGCCAGCGACCTGCCTGAATGTCGCGGTGTGCGAGTCGCTCGACCTCATGGCCAGTGCGCTCGAAATCCGCCTGGGCAAGGGCGAGAGCCTCGAGACCGCGGTCACCGCGCTGCTGAAGGAGACGGTCAAGAAGCACAAGCGGATCATCTTCAACGGCAACGGCTACTCCGCCGACTGGCAGAAGGAAGCCGCACGGCGCGGGCTGCTCAACCACAAGAACACCGTCGACGCGCTGCCCGAGATCGTCAAGGCGCCGGTGATGAAGGCGTTCGAGAAGTACAAGGTGCTGACCGAGGCCGAGCTGCACGCGCGCTACGAGATCAACCTCGAGACCTACTGCAAGACCATCAACATCGAAGCGCAGTTGATGGTGCTGATGGCCGACCGCTACATCCTGCCGGCGGCGTTCGAATACCAGAAGCACGTCGGCCAGAGCGTGGCGGCGGCGAAGGCGGGGGGTGCGCCGAGCAAGGAAGGCAAGAAGCACCTGGTGGAGCTGGTGAAGCTGGTCGACGCCTTCCGTGTCCAGACCGAGCGGCTCGAGGCCGCGGCGGATCACACCAGCGCCACCGCCGAGAAGCACGCGAAGTACATGCGTGATTCGGTGGTGCCGTCGATGGCCAAGCTGCGCGATCTCGGCGATCGGATGGAGCTGATGATCCCGCACGAGACGTGGCCGCTGCCCACATACCGCGAAATGCTGTTTGTGAAGTAAGGTCTTAGGGTCCTGGGTCGTGGGTCCTGGGTCTTGAGCTGAAGCTCTTGCCCAAGACCCAAGACCCAAGACCCAAGACTCAATGCACGTCCTTCTCATCTTCGCGGTCGCCCTGGCCGTTCGGCTCGTTCACATCTGGCAGATCAGGCCCTCCCCGTTCTTCGACGTCCTGATGGGCGATGCGAACGGTTACGACCTGTGGGCGCAGCGGCTTGCAGGTGGAGACTGGGTCGGCTCTGATGTCTTCTACCAGGCGCCGCTCTATCCGTATTTCCTCGGCGGCATCTACGCCATCTTCGGGCGCGACCTGCTCGTCGTCCGAATCATTCAAGCGCTGATCGGATCGGCATCCTGCGCCCTGCTGGGCCTGGCCGGAGCACGATTCTTCTCAAAGCCAGTGGGATGGATCGCCGGCCTTGCGCTCGCGCTGTGGGCGCCGGCGATCTTCTTTGATGGGTTGTTGCAGAAGTCGGTGTTCGACGTGTTTTTTGTGTGCCTGGCGTTGTGGTTGATCGCCAGGATTGGCACCGCTGATCCCGATCCCCCGGCTAAAGCCGGGGGCTATATGAGACTTTGGGTGGGTCTCGGTGCGGCGATGGGCGCGCTGGCGCTCACGCGCGAGAACGCGCTCATCTTCGTCCTCGTGATTCTTGTTTGGGCCGTCGGTTCCTCGACGAGGGTTCCGCACGAAGGTTCCGCACGGTGGTTCCGGACGGTGGTTCCGTTTCTCGCGGGCCTGGCGATTGTTCTCCTGCCGGTGGTGGCGCGAAATTACGCGGTGGATGGCGGCTTCTACATCACCACCTCGCAGTTCGGATCGAACTTCTACATCGGCAACAACCCGCAGGCGGACGGCACCTATGCGTCGATTCGGTTCGGGCGTGGCGCGCCGGAGTTCGAGCGGATCGATGCCACCGAGGTCGCCGAAGCGTCGGTGGGACGCAGGCTCTCCCCGTCCGAAGTGTCGAGTTACTGGACCGGCCGCGCCCTGGGCTTCATCACGTCGGAGCCGATCGCATGGCTGCGGCTGACGGGACGCAAGGTGCTGCTGCTCGTCAACCGCACCGAGATGCTCGATACCGAGAGCCAGGAGAGCTACGCCGGCTATTCGGCGCCGATCGCCATCCTCGGCTGGCTGGGCCACTTCGGGCTGCTGGTGCCGCTCGCGGTCGTTGGATTGATCGTGACCTGGCGCCGCCTTCGCGACAATCAATCGGTCGTCGCTCCGGCGAGCCAGGCTCTGTGGGTGGTCATCGCGCTGGCGATCACCTACGCGCTCAGCGTGGTGATGTTTTACGTATTCGCGCGGTACCGCTATCCGCTGGTGCCGTTCTTGATGCTGTTCGCAGCTGCACCCTTCGGCTCGCCACAGCGAACGTTTCGTTCACTGTGGCTCGCTCAGGGTCGACGTCGAGGGCTGATCGTCGCGACGACCGCGATCGTCGCGG
>CAZEMI010000178.1:0-7561 GCA_964513235.1 uncultured Acidobacterium sp. | reverse complement strand
TCGGCGGCAGCATCTTCAACCTGCTGAACGCCGGCGACTACACGCAGTACAACTACAGCGGCGCGAACGAGAAGTTCAACCCGAACTACCTGCAGATGCGCAACCAGCAGCCGGCGCGCGCCTTCCAGGCGACGCTGGTGTACCGCTTCTAACGGGACTTGGGGCTTGGGGCTTGGGACTTGGGTCCTGAGCCCCAGGCATCGTTCGCACCCCGGCACGTCATGCCGTCCCCGGCAAGATGTGCCATCCCCGGCAAGATGTGCCGGCCCCGGCAAGAATCAAGCGTATAGTTCCCCACGTTATGGCCAAGCTTTCCCGAAAAGAATTCCTCGGTTTCGGCGCGGCGCTGGCTGGCGCGACCGGATTTGCCTCGGGCGGCATCGAGGCGCTCGCGAGCGCGCAACCCTCGGTGGACGCCGGACCCGGCGTGGCCGCCGATCTGATCGTGATGAACGCGCGGGTGTTGACGAGCGACCCGGCGATGCCGCGCGCGGAAGCGTTCGCCGTCAGGAACGGCCGGTTCATCGCCGTGGGATCGAGCGCCGACCTCCGGAATCTCGCTAGCGCGCAGACGCGTCGGATCGACGCCGCCGGCGCCACCATCACCCCGGGCTTCATCGACTGCCACTGTCACGTCAACGGCGTCGGCGAGTTGTTCAGCGTGAACGCCAACGTGCCGCGCGTGCGCGAGCTGCAGGCCAACCTGAAAGCGCGTGCCGACAAGACGCCGCCGGGCCAGTGGGTCGACGCGATTATGTTCGACGACACCAAGCTCGACGTCGCGCTGACCCGCAAGGAGCTCGATGAAGTGTCGCGCGATCACCCGATCGCGGTGAACCACCGCGGTGGCCACACCAGCTGGTATAACAGCAAGGCGTTCGAGCTTGCCGGCGTCACCAAGGCGACCCCCGATCCCGATCACGGCCGCTTCTTCCGCGACGAGAGCGGCGAGCTGACCGGCCGCGTGGCCGAGCTCGCGCGCGGCGTGTTTTCGAAAGTCGGGACCCGTGAGCGGTTTACGCCCGACCAGCAGCGCGAGCGTGGCCGGCAGGGCAAGGCGCACATCTCGAAGCTGTTGACCGCGGCGGGCCTCACCTCCGTTCACGACGCCGGCGCCGGCCGTGACAGCATCCTCGCCTACCAGGACGCGCGCGCATCCGGCGAGCTGCGCCACCGTGCCGCTTTCCTCGTGCGCGGCACCGACACCTTCAGCGGCTTCAAGGCCGCCGGCATCACCTACGGCTTCGGCGATGAGTGGCTGCGCTGCGTCGGCGTGAAATACGCGGCCGACGGCTCCGCCTCCGAGCGCACCATGCGCATGAGCACGCCGTACGTCGGCACCAGGGATTACGGCATCCTCACCATGACGCAGCAGGAAGTCGACGACGCGGTCGAAGATGCGTGGCGCCACAACATGCGCGTCGCCATCCACGCCAACGGCGACACGACGATCGACATGGTGCTCAAGGCCTACGCGCGCGTGCAGAAGCAGTGGCCGCGGCCCGACCCGCGCAACCGCATCGAGCATTGCTCGCTGGTCAATCCCGACTTGCTCGCGCGGATCAAGGCTCTAGGGATAATCCCGACGCCGTTCTGGACCTACGCGCACTATCACGGCGAGAAGTGGAAGTTTTACGGCCAGGACAAGATGAACTGGATGTTCGCGCACAAATCCTTCATCGACAACGGCATCCGCGTCGCCGGCGCGTCCGACTACGGCCCGGGTCCGTTCGAGCCGCTGATGGCCATCCAAAGCATGGTCACGCGCAAGGATTTCGGTGGTAACGTGTGGGGACCACAGCAGCGAATCACCGTTGACCAGGCGCTGATGGTGGCAACCATCAACGGCGCCTACGCCTCGCACGAGGAAAACGTGAAGGGCTCGATCACCGCGGGCAAGCTCGCGGACTTCACGATGCTCGAAAAGGATCCGCACGACGTGAATCCCGACGAGATCAAGAACATCAGGGTTTTGAGGACGGTGGTCGGCGGTAGAACCGTACACGAAGCGTGAATCTGTTGATCTGTTGACCTGTTGATCTCGTGATCTCAAGTCAACAGTTCATCAGTTCATCAGATCTACAGATGCATCTATGAGCGACGACCGCAAGTACCGCCAACGCGGCTACCAGGACGACAACCGCGATCGCAAGCCTTCGGGACCGCGTCCCGACAGCGGCGGCGCCAGGCCGGAGCGCGAACCGGGCGCGCCCGCCGGGGCCCGGCGCATCTCCTCCGAAGGCGCCCGCAACCCTCGCATGATGGGCTCGCGCCAGGTGGCGCGTTGCTCACGCTGCGGCACCATCGTCGACGCCGAGATCATGTCGCGCAGCAAGTGCCACAAGTGCCAGGTCGATCTCCGATCGTGCGTTCAGTGCGTGAACTTCGATCCGGGCACCACCTTCGAATGCGCGGTGAAGCTGGCGGCTCGCGTGTCGCCGAAGGACGTCGCCAACGACTGCCCGCATTTCTCCGGCCGCACCACCTGGGAGCGCGAAACCACCACGGCCGTCAGTCAGAACAACAATCCGAAGGAACCCAGCGGCGCCAAGAAGGCGTTTGACGACCTCTTCAAGTTTTGAGGTTTACTTGCGCCGCGACCGGCAAGGCACTGGGTGATAATCGGGAGATGGGCCTACTGTCGCCGCAAGACGAAGCCACACTCAAGCAGCACCTCTCGGTCATCACCCATCCAGTCCAGCTCGTTCTGTTCACGCAAGCGCTTGGCGGCTCTGAAACCGGCACCATCACCAAGCAGATCCTTGGCGAGCTGGCGGCGCTGAACGACAAGATCACCGTCGTCGACAAGAACTTCATCCTCGATACGGAAGACAAGGCGAAATACAAGATCGACAAGGCGCCGGCCATCGCGATCCTGAGCGACGACGTCGACACGCGCATGCGCATGTTCGGCGCGCCCACCGGCTACGAGTTTGTCGGCCTCGTCGAAGCCATCATCACGGCCGGTACCGGCAAGATCGAGCTTGATCCCGAGACGATGAAATGGATTCAGGCGGTCACCAAGCCGACACACATCCAGGTGTTCTCGACGCCGACTTGACCGCACTGCCCGAGGGCGGTCGTCCTCGCACACAAGATGGCAGCGGCAAACCCGAACATCACCGCCGATGCGATTGAAGCCACCGAGTTCATGGATCTCAGCCGGAAGTACCGCGTCACCGGCGTGCCGAAGACGATCGTCAACGAGACGATCGAGGTCCTCGGCGGCTTGCCGGAGCCGGACTACGTCAGAGCGGTCCTGGAGATGCCGGAGACGCCGGCCTGACCACGAAGCGTCCTTCCGGATCCCGGATCCCGGATCCCGGCTAATGTCTCTGATAAGTGGCGCGGCCGAAGTCGCGCCAGGCGCCGTCCTTCCCTTTGACGCGATCGATCACGTCGATGGTGCCATCCTCGCGGAGCCGGTAGGTGGTCTCGCCTTCCTCGGTGTCGGGTGTGCCCCACCTCGACACGAGCGCGTCCCCGTCGCGCCTGGCGTCGAGCGGCCGGAACATGCCGGAGTTGTCGAACCACATGCCGCGATACTGGCCGTCGGCCACTGGCCGGTAATAGGCATGGCCTTCGAACACGTTGACCTTCGGCGCGGTGCCCATCTCGTTGCGGAACGTCAGCCGCATGAAACGTCCGCCCAGTTCCCAGGTCCATGCCATCTCGATCTTCGACGGTTGGTTGAGGACGGTCCCCGTGCCGGTCCATTGACCAGCCAATCGGGACAACAACGGATCGGCGCCCGATTGCTCGCCCTGAGCGAGGTTGACTCGACGAGTCGAGACAACCGAGTCGAAGGGGAAGGAAGCGGCAGTCAGGACGAGAGCAAGCAGTAAATGCATCTGGGTCTCCCGACCTGATGACGAACAAAGCGCGTGCGAATCGACACGGGTCACGGCCTGAGCCGGGCCTGGCGAATCCTCTCGAGCGTCGTGGCGTCGATCTCAGCCTCCGCAACTTGGATCGGCCCGCCATCGGTCAGCGTCAGGGTCACCGAAACGACCGTGTTTATTGCCTCACCGCTGCCGCGCAAAGTCCCCGACAACCGCAGTTGTGTGGCAACCGTCGTCAGGCCACCTGGCCTGAGCGACGCTGACTCGACTTGTTGAGTCAGCGGAGTCGAAGGCCGCTCGATCCTGGCGTCCGGCAGCGCATGCTGCAGGGCCTTGGCGGTGAAACGGAACCCCGCCGGACCGCGCGCCAGCATCAGGATCAGCGGATCGGTCGGCGACTGCCCGAGCAGCGTCTCGAACGGCGCGCCGTTGAGCACGAACTGCGTCTTGCGATCGAAGAACCCGTCGGGCAGGTCCATCTTCTTTGCGTTGAAGAGGGCGATCACCTGATCGATGTGGTGAGTTATCGCATCCCTCACAGAGGAAAACCGTCGTCAATGGCTTGCGTTTGGCGGCCGCGGTGGCGTGGCCAGCGCGAAGAACGCTTGTGGATCCCGATCCTTCCCGCTATGAACATGCTCAAGAATCCCTCTTGCGGCGAGCTTGACGAGTAGTCGATGTGCTGACTTCCAACCACGGTTTGTGAGACGTACTGCCTGACTCGTGTTGATCGTGTCATGCTCGGCGACATGGTTCATCACTAGGCGTTCGTCATCGCTCAAGGTCACATAGATCTCGGGGCTTATGATCGAAGCGGCGATGGCCGAATCTATCAAGACCTTTCGTTGCTTGATGTTGTTTCGCAAGACGACGCGAACCACTGAATGACCAACTGCCTTCTGCTTAAACTCCGGAATGGGCAGTCCAGAATCCTGCATCAGCTTACGCATTCGCCGAGTTCCCTCGGCGGCGGATCGAACGATCTTGAGAAACCACATCGCCTCCATGACAAATTGGTTTCTCGGGTGAGAGATTGTTTCGAAGATGTTTTCGGCGGTGACGCCGATTGGAAAACCTCCAGGGCTCTCAATTTCCAGGCGATCGTCAAACATCTTGACGTTGATCGTCATATTCTTCATGGCCCCGTACGAACGATGCACTAACGCATTCACCACTGCCTCGTACCACACATCGCGTGGATATTCGGGCGCGCTGTAGAACCGCCCGTCGGGCCCTAAGCTCGAAAAATCTCGCAACTGACCATCTAGAAATCTTGCCGCGTCGGCCACCAACCTTGGAATCGGTCCCTCTATGAATTCGTGCTTTACGGCATTCCACTCCGCGCCAACACCTTCGCGCTCACTCTCGAAGCGCATCAACTGAATCTTCAAACCTGGAAATGCGAAACGCGGGTCTCTGGCAAACACGAGAACGCAGGCAGCGTTTGGAATTAGTTTCCCATCTTGTAGTTTGCCGAGCCGACGATTCGCAAAGATTTCTTCCTCGGAAATCTCGCGCGTGAGGTTCAGCCGCATCGTGGCCGCGAATTCTTGGACCAGTTCCGTATCGAAGTCATCGGGGAAGGTATAGTTCTGGCACAATTCCTGCTCGATGCTAATTTCGCCCTTCTCATTTTGGAGTTCTGTGATTTCGTCATGCGTCAGTCGATGTTTCGATTCGCCCAGACGGATGAAGGCTTCACCACGAACCGTGTGAACTACTCGCTTCGGATTGAAGTCAACACGGTAGAGTTGGATGAAGTCGGGTTGTCCATCGCTGTCCCGAAGAACATGGACAGGGCGCATTTCAAACTTCGCGTCGGGGCATTGGTCGTGAGCTTCCTTTTCCAGGCGATTGAGGTGCTCTACTTCGATTGAGTTACATCCGACCGCCTCCCCTTCGTTAGAAATCCCGACTGCTATTAACCCTCCCTCAGCGCCTGTGTTGGCCCACATTGAGAGGTAGTCTGCGAGTTGGTGCGACTTTAGGAAGCCCGGGGGTTTCCGCTCAACACGCCTATCCTCCTTAAGAACTTTGAGCAGCGCTTGATTTGCATGGGCGAACATTGCGTCAACAGAGAGCAGTGCGGCCTTTTTCTCTGATTGGCCCGCCGACTCGAACAACGACAGCTGTGTGTCTGTTCGGTTGTCTTGCATAAGTCCTTTAGTTACAGCAGTTACTCCTTCGAACCAACGCTCGTCCTAATATACTCCTTTCCGGCCACCAAGAGAACCGAAGGTCGTCATTCCGTCGGTTTCAGCGGCTGCCATCGGGTTCCATCTTGCAGGACGAACCTCGTCTCTTCCGGGACCTCCCATCCGGGGATCGTGGGGCAGAGCGGATCTCCAGGAAGCATCAATATGAACTCGCGCTCGTTCTTCACGAACGCCGGCATCACGCGCACGATTTTCCGCGTCCGCGCCCACTGCATCACATCGTCTATGGACGAGCGTTTGGCGAGCTGGCGGATCGACGTCCACGTCGGCGGCGGCAGCAGCAGCTCGCGCCGCTCGAAACGCGCAATCGCTTCACGCGGTGATAACCAGTCCAGCGCGGTCATCTCGCCGCCATCGTGAATCGCATGCTGGCCTTCCGGCATGCGCGCCAGGAAGAAGCGCGTGTCGAAGCGGCGCGTCTCGATTTCCGGCGTCACCCAATGCGCGAAGGGGTGGAGGTCGTTTACCGTGATGTAAACGCCGGCCTCTTCCTCGAGCTCGCGCACGGCGGCCATGCGATAGGCAGCCTCGTCGACATCACCCAAGTCGGGAAACGTCGCCGCCGGGAGCCGTTCACCAGCCGGAGGCCGATCGCTGTCGTCGACCCGGCCGCCCGGAAACACGTACGACCCGGCCATGAACGCGACTTTGTCGTTGCGGCGAACCATCAGGATCTCGAACGGATCGCTTGCCCTGAGCGTAGTCGAAGGGCTTGCCCCGAGCGAAGTCGAGGGGCCTTCACGCAAGACAATCACGGTCGCGGCCGGACGCGGCTCGGCAATGTTCGGTGGGACCATGGACAGTCAATTATGTGGTGAATCGGGCTCGGGGCCCCCGTGACGCGTAATTTGTGTCGTGGGGTGGCTTAATATCGCGGACATGATCGAGCGCAAAGACACCGACGGCATCCGCGTCCTGAAGCTCGCGCATGGCAAGGTCAGCGCGATGGACATCGAGCTGGGTGAGGCGTTCGCGCGCGAGATGGCCGATGCGGCCGCGGCGCCAATCAACGCCGTGATCGTCACCGGATCGGGCTCATCCTTCTCGGCGGGTGTCGATCTGTATCGCGTGGTCAACGACGGTCCGGAGTACGGACGCCGCTTTCTGCCGGTCCTCGACGTTTTCCTTCATGCCGCGTTGACCTTTCCGAAACCGATGGTGGCGGCGATCAACGGACACGCCATTGCCGGCGGCTGCATCCTTGCCGCCGCGTGCGATCACCGGATCATGATCGAGGGCAACGGGCGCATCGGCATACCTGAGCTCGCGGTCGGCGTGCCGTTCCCGGCCCTGCCGCTCCAGATTATGTCAGCGCGTCTCGCCGACAGCCCGCTTCGCGATCTCGTGTTCACGGGACGAACAGTGCAAATCGACGAGGCGAAGGCGATGGGACTGATTGACGAGAAGTGTCCCAGCGGAATGCTCCTCGATCGCGCAATGGAAGTGGCGCAACGGTTGGCCGCGATTCCCGCCGGCGCCTTTGCGCTCACGAAGGAGGCGTTC
>CAZEMI010000177.1:0-87008 GCA_964513235.1 uncultured Acidobacterium sp. | reverse complement strand
GTCCGGCTGTGCGCGGGAATGGCCGTCAGGTGGATCACCAGTTCCTCGCCCGCGTTGATGCGGCCGCCGGTGCCCATGATGAACACCGCCCCGCCCTGGGTGGTCATCTCCCGCGTGTCGGTCAGTTGCGGCGACGACACCTGGAGGGCGCCGATTTTTTCGACGCCGACGAACAGTTGCGCCATCGCCGCCGGCCACCGCTGGCGAATGGTCGTGGCGGCGCCGGCCTGAGGCAGCGAGAAGCCCACCTGCACCACGGTCGTGCCCGGCGAAAACGGCCCGGTGACGATCACCCGATCGCCCTGCGCGCTGGCGTTGGGCGACGAGCCCTGCATGATCGAGGCGCCGGCCACCCCGGTGGGCAACTCGATCTGCAACGGGCCACCGATGTCGATCGGCGTGCGCGCGCTATTGACGACCTCGAGCAGGTAGAACACCGTGAGCACGTCGTCCTGGATCTCAATCACGACGCGAGATTCGGGGCCGAACTCGACAACGCCGGGGCGCGCCGGTTCCCTGGCCGCGGCCTCCGCGGCGGCTTTCTCGCGCGCCGCTGCCGTGGCGATGCCGGCAATCAACGCGACGCGCACACCACCGGTGCCCGGCACGGAAAACTGCTGCGAAATCAGCTCTTCCCCGTCAACCGTCGTCGTGGCCTGCACCACGGTGCCCGGCGGCAGGCCATCGAACGGCGCGCGGCCTTGCTCGTCGGTCCTGGCCGTGCGCCGCGACCCGCCGACGAGAAGGGTGACTTCCTGGCCGGCGACGTTATTGCCCATCCGCTCGCGCACCACGCGCACACTCACCGTCGCGTTGGGCAGTTCGGGTGCGGGCAACGGCTGTCCCGCGATCGCGCTGGGATCGGGCATGGCTACCTGGGCGATCGCTGCGCTCGCGCAGAGAAATAACAAATTAAAAATTAGAAATGAAAAACGGGGAGTCACAGCTTCGCTCCGCAATTCTTGCAGAACTTCGCGTCGTCGTCGTTGACCGTCTCGCACTGATCGCACACGCCCGTTTGGAGAGCGACGGCTTCAGCCGTCGCTGCATCTTGGCGATGGCTAAAGCCATCGCCCTCCGAACGCGCTAACCGTTGTTCAACTTCCTTCGCGATCTGCTCTTTGTATCCCCCGCCGGCATCGAGTTGTTTCATCAACCCCATGGCGCGGTTGCGCAGGCGCGTGTACATTTCGTCGAAGTCGGCCTTAGCCACCTTGCGCATCGCGTAATCGAACTCGAGCTCCTTGATCGATCGCAGCACCAGTGTCTTCTCGCGCTCCATCGCCACGCGGGTGCGGCCGGCAATGGTCGGCGGGGCAATCACCTCCGGCATCACCAATGGCAGGAGGATGCGATACGCGCCGAGGCCGACGAAGCTCACCGATACCACGGTGAGACTGAGGATGATGATGTTGGCTGGCGATTGTCCGGTGGCGACGATCACCGTCGCCGTGGCGGCGAGCATGCCGCCGAGCAGGAAGAACTGCCACGGCTGAAGGAACGGTTCCGAGGTTTGTTGTTCCGGTGAACCTGCTTGATCCGCCGTAGCCTTGGCGGAGGCGGACGTCGCCTTAGAAGCGGACATCAATCCAGGTCGCGCAGTTCGTCGTCCAGCCGGGCCGCCATCTCGGGATCTTCGGCGCCGGGAGGCATCCCCGCCAGCTGCGGACGTCGCGACCAGCGCAATGCGAAGAACGCCGCCGTGAAAAAACCGCCGATGCCGACAACGAATGGCATCACCCAGGCTACGCGGCCGGAGCCGCTATTGGGCGGCTCGCTGAGAATGTGCGCGCCACCGTATGTGGTCACGTACGCATCGATAATCTGCGCCGGCGTCTGCCCTTCCTTCAGCATCACGTCGATCTTGGCCCGTTCGATCGCGCAATGAGCGCAGGCACACTGTCCGACCGGAAGCTTCGAACACCCGCCGCACCAGCAGGCCAGCTTGTGGGCCACCTCGCGCGCTTCCGGCGACGTCAACTGCAGCCGCGGGTCCTGTCCGGTCTCGACGTGCTGCGCAAACGCGGCGCCGCTCGACAGCAGGATCGACAGCAGCACGATCGACGCCGTTACGGCTTCCGCCGGCATCTTCGCGAGGGCAAACGAGACCGACGCTTCCGGCAGCAGCGCGATGCCGGTGCCGATGGCGAGAATGCCGAACCCAAACCACACCCAGTTGACGAGCGGGTTGATGTGCACTTCCACGCTGGCCGTCTGCTCCTCGATCGAGTAGGCCGGCATCACGATGTAGAGGTCTTCCGCGAAGCCGCGACGGATGGCCACTTCCGTGGTCGGCTCCTCCTCGTGCTTGCGGAAGTACCACTTGGCGGGCCGCATTTGATCGATCACTTGCCCGTCCGCGTTCTTGACGGTGATGTGACCCGTGATCATCTGCTTCTGGCCGTCGTCGGTGACGCGGATCGCATCGAGATGAATCGTGTAGTCGCCGACCACCGCTTCCTCGCCCGGCTTGAGCAGCAGTTGCTGGTCGCGGCTGAAGCCCTCGCCCGCGAAGCCGAGGAAGATCAGCACCACGCCGGCATGGACGATGTGGCCGCCGTAGCGCCGCCGGTTACGCGACACGAGGCCGATGATCGCGGTGAAGATGTCGGTGCCCGTCATGCTGCGGCGCACGTTGCCACCGCGCACAAATTCCTGCGTCAGCGTGCCGAGCACGAATCCGGCAAACGCGAAGCAGATGCCGGAGCTCCACACGCGCACGCCGAGGGCCACGAGCACGCCGCCAGTGACAAGACCCGCGGTGACCGGCCACAGGAACTGCTGTCTCAGGTTCTCTAACGTCGATTTGCGCCACGCGAGCAACGGCCCCACACCGGTCAGCAGCAGCAGGACCAGACCGATCGGCACCATCCAGCGATTGAAGAACGGCGGACCAACGGTGAGACGCTCGCCGTTGATCGCCTCGGTGATCGTCGGGAACAGCGTGGCAAAGAGGATGAAGAGGGCCGAGAACAACAGGATCCAGTTATTGGCGAGGAACGCAGCCTCTTTCGACATCCACGAATCGAGCTCGTGACGCGCCTTGAGCATCGGCAATCGATAGATCACCCAGCCGAAGCAGAACACGATCGTGGACAGCATGAACGCCACGAAGTAGCGCGCCAGCTCGGGATCTTCACCGAAGGCATGGATCGACTGCACCACGCCGGAGCGCGTCAGGAACGTGCCGACGATGGTCAGCAGGAATGTGATGATGACGAGCGACATGTTCCACACGCGCAGCATGCCGCGCCGCTCCTGCACGTGCACTGAATGGAGGAACGCGGTGGCGGTGAACCACGGCAACATCCCGGCGTTCTCCACCGGATCCCATCCCCAGTAGCCACCCCAGCCAAGCTCTTCGTACGCCCAGATCATGCCGAGCGTGAGGCCGAGGGAGAGGAAGAACCACGAGAACATCGTCCAGCGGCGCACGGCGCGCAGCCACGAATCATCGAGGTGGCCGGTGAAGAGCGCCGCCATGCCGAACGCGAACGGGATGGTCAGCCCCACGAAGCCGAGATACATCGTCGGCGGGTGGATGGCCATGTAGAAGTTCTGCAGCAGCGGATTCAGGCCGCGGCCGTCCGTCGGCAACTCGGTGAGGTAGGTCGCGAAGGGATTGTTGTGGATGATCATCAGGAAGAGGAAGAACATCTCCACTGCGGCGATCACCGCCACGACGTACGGAATCAATTCGCGGTTGCGCTCGCGGTTCACCTTGACCGCGACCGATCCGAACAGCGACAGCAGGAATACCCAGAACATCACCGAGCCGTCGAGGCCGCCCCAGTACGAGGCAATCTTGTAGAACAGCGGCTGGACGCTATCCGAATAACGCTGCACGTAACGGATCGAGTAATCGCCCGAGACGAAGGCGTAGATGATGACGCCCGAGGCCACCGTCATGATCGCCGCCACCGTATAGAAGGCGCCGATGCCGCTTTCGACCAGACGATTGTTGCGGCGACGCGCGCCGGCCACGGAAGCGGCCACCGCGTAAGCCGCGGTGACGAAAGCAAGCAGGAGAAGGAATGAGCCGAGGGAGGCCATGCCGGCCCCTCAGTAAGTACCGACGGAAGGCTTGGCGCCTCCCGGTTTGGCTTCGTACTTCGACGGGCACTTCGCCATCACGCCGTTGGGCGCCACCACGAAGCCCTCGGATGACAGCGTGCCCTTCAGCACGACTTCGGAATCACTCTTGAACGTGTCGGGCACCACACCGGTGTAGGTCGCGCTCACGATTTTGCCGTTCTGCTGGACCTGGAACCAGTAGTCAAGGGTGTTCGGCTTCCACGCGATCGAGTTCGGGACGACGAAGCCATGCAACTGCAGCTTCTTGCCGTACCACTGATCGGGTTGCGCCATCACCTCGTCGACGTGCTTGTAGTACTCGGTGCCCTCGGCCAAGGTCGTGTACAGCAACGCGCCGAAAGTCATGGCGAGGACGACGCTCGTAAGGCCGATCTTGACCGCTTTGTTCTTCATAATGTGAGAGTTAACCCCTCTTCAGGATACTAGAGACCATCGCCACGGGCAACCCCACAACGTTGCTGTACGAGCCCTCGATCCGAGGGATAAAACGCGACGCCAGCCCCTGGATGGCATAGGCGCCGGCCCGATCCACGGGCTCACCTGTTCCGACGTACCACGAGATGTCTTCATCTGTCATCGCCACAAACCACACGCGCGTGGTCGCGACATCCGAATGCGCCTCGCCGGCGCTGACGACGGCCACACCAGTGTGCACCTCGTGCGCGCGGCCGCTCAGCTTGCGAAGCATGCGCGCCGCGTCCTGGTCGTCGAGCGGTTTGCCGAGAATCTCGCCATCGATGGTGACGGTCGTGTCGGCGCCGAGCACCCGCGCGCCGGGACGCAGCGCGAGCACGGCGCGCGCCTTATCGATCGCCAGCCGCTCCACATACGCGGCGGGCGTTTCGTTGGGGTGCGGTGTTTCGTCGACGTCGGCCGCGAGCACGTCGAAAGAAAAGCCCGCGGCCGTGAGGAGTTCCGCGCGCCGTGGCGACCGGCTGGCGAGAATTATTTCGCCGGCTGGTTCTCGTACCACTTGAGTGTGCCACTGCCGAGACAGGCGAGGTCGAGCCGCGCATCGGTGTTGAGATGCGCGAAGGCGCATCCAGAGGCGCCCATGGCCTTCTGCTCGAGGACGACCCTCGACCAGCCGCTGCCGTTGTACCAGTAGACGTTGACGCCGGCCCGGCGGTAGCCAGCAACGATCTCGTCGAACCCGTCGCCATCGAGATCGCCGGACTGCAGCGTGTGCCCATCGTTCAACGTGTCGTCGATCACCGTCCGCCGATCCCACGTGTCGCCGCTGCCCTGGTAAATCACGACCTGGTGGCCGTGCCACGGTTCGATCGACGCCAACTGCCGACCCGCTTTCGTGCGCAACACGACGACGTCACTCGCGCCGTTCTTTGGCCAGGGATCGGGATTGCCAGGCGTCAGCCGCGTGCGAACCCACTTGCCGTTGTTGTAGCGAAGCAGGTGAATGCCCATGAAGCTCGCACTCAGCAACGCCTCACGGCCCTTGCCGTCCCAGTCGACCACCTGGATGCCGTGCAGCACGCCTTCATCCGCGTCGGTGATGGTCTGGCGCTTCAGCCCGTCTTTCGGATCGTAGGCGTAGATGCCGACCTTGTCCCGGTAGTCGGGCGGCGCGCCGTTGACGCCGCCGAGCGGCGCGTTGACGACAATCTTTTTCCCGTTGCCTTCGGCGTCCATCCAGCGGACGCGGTGCACCGACGGCATGCGATCGAATTCTTTCGCCGCCCACGGCGCGTTCACGTCCGCGCCCTTCGACAACATGATCATGCGGCCATCGCCCTTCGCGGGCGTGGTGCTGAATCCGCTTTGCAGCGCGACCTCGGGATAGCCGTCGCCGTCGATGTCGAACGCGTCGGCGTTGATCATGCCGGGAAATCCCGACGCCATGACGTGCCGCGTCCACGAAGGGTTTTCAAACCAGACCAGATCAACGCTCGCGCCGGTGGCCACCGCGAGGAGATCAACTTTCGAATCTTTGTTAATGTCGGCCGCCACCACGTGATAGCCGCCGCGCAAGCCCGTGGCGACGGTGTGCTCGACGAGATGCCACGGCGCCGCCGGTTGACCGTGGCCGATCAGGGTCCAGCCCGCCGCCATTAACGCCGCAAGTCCCCAAGCGATCACGTGTGCAAATTTCATGGGCGCATCATCTGTTACGATCGCCTTGTGATCAAGGTCAATCAGGTCATGCCGGCGGTGGTGGCCAACGTGATCCGCAAGGCGCCGCTCACGGATGAGAAGGTGGCGTTCGCCTGGCGCCTCACGGTGGGTCCGGCCCTGGCGAAAGCCACCACCGTTCGGCTCGGCTCGAACGGGATCCTGTATGTGAAGGCCGAGTCGCCGGCGTGGTCTGACGCCGTCGGCAAGTCGCTTGGCGTGATCCGATCGCGGCTGGCCCATTACCTCGGCGACTCGGCCGTTCAACGCATCGAGTTCCGGTGACCGGCCGCCTGAAGGCGGCCTCTATATGGTTTTCTGTGTTTGTTATATAGGCCGGCTTTAGCCGGCCGGACATCATCGATATGAGAAACGCATTTATCGTTAGCGCTGTACGTCTCCCGACTGGAAAATTTCTCGGCGCCCTGAAGGACCTCCCCGCTCCCGCGCTGGGCGCGATGGTGGTCCGTGAAGCGGTGACGCGCGCGGGGATCGACCCCGCCATCGTTGACGAGTGCATCATGGGCAACGTCGTCTCGGGCGGTGTCGGCCAGGCGCCGGCGCGTCAGGCGGCGCTCAAGGGCGGCCTCGCCGATCACGTGGCCGCGCTCACCATCAACAAGGTCTGCGGCTCGGGCCTCAAGGCGGTGATGCTCGCGCACCAGGGCATTCAAACCGGCGACATCGACATCGCGGTGGCCGGTGGCATGGAGTCGATGAGCAATGCCCCCTACATCATTCCGAAGGTGCGCGAAGGTTTGCGCATGGGCAACGGGTCGGTGGTCGACTTGATGATTCACGACGGCCTGTGGTGCCCGTTCGAAAACTGGCACATGGGGAACGCCGGCGAATGCGTGGCCGACACCTACAAGGTCACGCGCGAACAGCAGGATCAGTATTCGGTTGAGAGCCACCAGAAGGCGGCCGCCGCGCACAGCGCCGGCAAGTTCACGGCTGAAATCCTCCCGGTCCCGATTCCGCAAAAGAAGGGCGACCCGATCGTGTTCGCGAATGACGAATCGGTGCGCGCCGATACCACCGCCGGCGCGCTCCGCGCGTTGAAGCCGGCATTCAAGAAGGACGGCTCGGTGACCGCCGGCAATGCCCCGCCGGTGAATGACGGCGCCGCGGCGCTGGTGGTGATGGCGGAAGACAAGATGCGGGCCTTGAACGCCAGGCCGATGGCGCGCATCGTGGCCCAGGCGACCAGCGGCCTCGCGCCCAAGATGCTGTTGATGACGCCGGTCGAAGCCACCCGCAAGGTGCTCAAGAAAGCCGGCTGGTCGCTCCAAGACGTCGACCTGCTCGAGTTGAACGAAGCCTTCGCCGTGCAGGCGGTGGCGGTCGGCAACGAGCTCGGTCTCGATATGGCCAAGGTCAACGTCAACGGCGGCGCGGTGGCGCTCGGCCACCCAATCGGCGCTTCGGGCGCGCGCATCCTGACGACGTTGATCTACGCGCTGAAGGACCGCGGGCTCAAGCGCGGCATCGCGACGTTGTGCCTGGGTGGCGGGAACGGGGTCGCGCTCGCCATCGAGATGACGTAGCGTCGGGTCAATGAGGCCTTCGCTCTTCAGCGGAGGAAACGCCTCACGCCAGCGACTGTCCCGATCGGCTCATGCCGTAGCCACGCATCAAGGCCCGAGAGAGAAGAGGTGCACCGAGACCTTGTCCTCTCCGGGTATACCTGCAACCGCGAGGTTCTCCAGCCATCGACAGGCGTTTCGCTCCGTCTGCTCGACCAGCACCCGCATCGGCAAGCAGTACAGGAGCCGCCGCGGTGTTCCTGCGTCGGGATGGGCTTCGCGTCCCTCCTCGCGCCAACCGCGCTTCCACAGCCAGGCCAGTACGACCGCGGCGGTTTTCCCCATCCCGGTCGGAACGTCCAGCAGTTCAGGCCAAGGTTCTTCCGCAAGGCGGCGCTGATACGGGAACGGCTTCAACCCGTCTGGTCGCTCCTCGGTACGCGTCGCGCGCTTGAAGAAGTCGGTGTAGCTCATCTCGATCGAAAACATCCGAGCGGCGATCCGGGAGTGTCTCCATGTGCGAGAGGAGCAGGGCCTACCATTGATGGTGGAAACCGAACAGGTGGACGCTCCTGTCTGATGCCGCCAGTTCCTTTGCTTCGCCCGGGTGATGTCGTCCGCGTGTTCGAGCGGCTAGGCTGGACGGTTGCGCGGCGGAAAGGCAGTCACATCATCCCGATGAAGGCCGGCAATCCCGCTACTCTCTCGGTTCCGGATCACGACGTCGTTGCGAGAGGCACGCTACGATCGCTCATAGCTCGCGCGGGCCTTACAATTGACGCATTCCTCTCTCGAATCAACAATTGAGCACGACGGAAGGCAGCGTTCATTCACCGACTGCACCAGTTTCGCGGTGATGCGCGAGTTGCGCCTCGCGAACGCGCTCACGACCGATCGGCACTTTTCCCAGATGCGGTTCGGCGTCGTGCCAGGAACCAGGCGGCCCAAGCCACCGGCCCGAGGATGAGGACCTCCTTCGCAACGGCCCACAGGTTGTGCGTGATGAAGTTGTCAAGCCAGTAACGCCGCGAGATAGCCTCGAAGAAGAACGCGTTCGAGAAGTAATACTCCGACGAGAACGGCCAGAGCGCCATCACGCCCAGCGGCGGCGTGGTGTCGGATCCCAACCAATCAAACAGCACGTGCGACACCCACGCCAGCGTGACCGCGACGGCCGATCGCCCGTTGCGCTTCCACACATACACCGCCAGGCCCGCGACCACCGCCGCTGCGAGGCTGTGCGTCTCCATATTGTGGCGGCCCCACGCGAAGTCCAAATCTGGCGCGACGGCGGCCGCGACGACGAGGAGCCCGGAATTCCCAAGCCCCACGCCCCAAGTCCCAAGCCCCGGACGCAAGGCGGCGAGGGCGACGATGGCGCCGCCGAGAGCATGACCGACCGGACTGGGCACCACCCACCGTACGCAGTTTTCGAGCCGCCGGTCAAACGAGTTGGCCTCAGAAACTGCGATCCGGGCCGGAAAGAGGCGAAAGTGGTCAATTCCCCTAAACCATTGAAAATGGGCGTGAACTCACCTGTCACTGCACGGATTTACGCTTGACTTTCGCTTGGCGCGTTTCTAGGATCAATCGCGTCCCGAAAGGACCCAAACACATGCCACCAATTGAAGAACGGGAACGACAGGAACGGATGAAAGCGCTCGACGCCGCGGTTGGCCAAATCGAAAAGCAGTTTGGCAAAGGCTCGATCATGCGGCTTGGCGCGAACAACATCATCGCCCCGGTCGAGGTGATTTCGACCGGCGCCATCAGCATCGACTATGCCCTTGGCATCGGCGGCGTACCCCGCGGCCGCGTCATTGAGATCTTCGGGCCGGAATCGTCCGGCAAAACGACGCTGGCGCTGCAGGTGATCGCCGAGGCGCAGCGTAAAGGCGGCATGGCCGCATTCGTGGACGCCGAGCACGCACTCGACGCCGCCTACGCCAAGAAGCTCGGCGTCGATCTCGACAACCTCCTCGTCTCGCAGCCAGACAACGGCGAGCAGGCGCTCGAGATCGTCGAGGTGATCATCCGGTCCAATAGCGTCGACGTGGTGGTGGTCGACTCGGTGGCCGCGCTCGTGCCCCGCGCCGAAATCGAGGGCGAAATGGGCGATGCCCAGATGGGCCTCCAGGCACGCCTGATGTCCCAGGCGCTGCGCAAGCTCACCGGAGCGGTGTCGAAGTCGAAGACGTCGTTGATTTTCATCAACCAGCTGCGCGAGAAGATCGGCGTGATGTTCGGGAACCCCGAAACCACCACCGGCGGCCGGGCGCTGAAGTTCTACTCGTCGGTCCGCATCGACATCCGCCGCATCGGCGCCATCAAGGACGGCGAGAACGTGGTCGGTGGCCGCACGCGCGTGAAAATCGTCAAGAACAAGATGGCCCCGCCGTTCCGTGAGGCCGAGTTCGACATCATGTACGGCGAAGGCGTGTCGCGCGAGGGCGATCTGATCGACATTGCCGTCGAGCACAAGATCATCGAGAAGAGCGGGGCGTGGTTCGCGTATGGCGGGGAACGCCTCGGCCAGGGCCGCGAGAACGTCAAGACGTATTTGAAGGAAAACGTCGACCTTCGCTCGGCGATCGAGGAAAAGGTGCGCAAGGCGCTGGGGATGACAAAGGAGACCCCCGAGCCCGTAGGGGTCTAAGCCACCGATTGACACCGATTAGGCGCTGATTGATCGGTGTCTAATCGGCGTCAATCGGTGTCTAGTCAGGTGGGGCTCGGCATCGGGCCCCGAATGGAATAAAGTACGCAGTACCTATGCGGATCCTCATCGCTGAGGACGATGCCACCTCCCGCATCGTCCTGGCGACCGTTCTGAAAAAGGACGGCTACGACGTCACTGCGACCGACGACGGCGGCGCGGCGTGGGAGGTCTTGCAAAAGGCCGACGCGCCGCGGCTCGCCATCCTGGACCTGATGATGCCCGGCATCGACGGCCTGGAACTGGTGCGCCGCGTGCGCGCGATCCCCAGCGCGGCGCCACCCTACTTGATCATCGTCAGCACCAAGAGCGAGAAGGTCGACGTGATCGCCGCCCTCGACGCGGGCGCCAACGACTACCTCACCAAGCCATTCGACCCCGGCGAGTTGCGCGCGCGCATTGAAGTCGGGCGCCGCATGATCGAGATGCGCTTCGAGCTCAACGAGAAAGTCGAAGAGCTGAGCCAGGCGCTCGCGGAGGTCAGGACGCTCAAGGGCATCGTGCCGATTTGCGCCAATTGCAAGAGCGTGCGGGACGACCAGGGCTACTGGAACCGCGTGGAAACCTACCTGAACGAGCACACCGAAGCGGACTTCACGCACGCGGTGTGTCCCGACTGCATGAAGCGGCTGTATCCGCAGTTCAAGGACGACGACAGCGCGCCCGCGAAGAAGCGCTAATCAGACTTTTGCGGGTGTGACGGGATCCGCGTACTTCTGTTGCACCGCGGCGATCTCGTCGAAGCAATCGATGAACACCTCGACAATCCTGGGATCGAACTGCGTGCCGCTCTCCTCGCGCAGGATGCGCAACGCAATGTCGTTGGAATAGGCCGGCTTGTACGATCGCTCGCTCGTCACCGCGTCGAACGTATCGGCCACCGCGCAGATGCGTCCCCACAGCGGAATGTCTTCGCCGGCCAGTCCCAACGGATAGCCCTTGCCGTCCCAGCGCTCGTGATGGCTGAGGGCGATGACGCGGCCCGCCTGCAGGAGCTCCGAGCTCGAGTTGGCGAGAATCGAGCCGCCGATCGTGGCGTGCTCGCGCATGACGATCCATTCCGGCGCATCGAGGCCCGAGGGTTTCCCGAGGATCACGTCCGGCACCGCGATCTTGCCAAGGTCGTGCATGCGGCTGGCGTGCTGGATGAGCTCCACTTCGCCCGGCGGCAGTTTGAGCCCGCGCGCGATCACCGCGCAGTAGTGGCTCATGCGTTCGATGTGCCGCGCCGTGACGCGGTCCTTGTATTCCGCGACGATCGCGAGCCGTTCCACGGTATCGAGATGCGCGAGGTACGCCACGCGCTGCGCCTCGGCCATCTGCTCGAGCGCGGCGCGCAGGCTCGCGGTGCGCTGCTTGACCAGCTCTTCAAGATGCGCCTGGTAACTCTTCAACGCGTCCTGCGTGTCTTTCAGCTTCAGGAGCGACGCGGAGCGAATCCGGAATTCGGTTTCGTCGACCGGCTTGGCGATGAAATCGTTCGCGCCGGCTTCGACGGCGTTGAGCCGATCGTCAAGGCTCGCCATCGAGGTCAACATGATCACGGGCACATCGCGGGTGGCGGGATCCCGCCGCAGCCGCCGGCAGACTTCGAAGCCGTCGATGCCGGGCATCACCACATCGAGCAGCACGAGGTCGATGCCCAGCCGCACTTTCGCCAGCCCCTCGATGCCGTCCGCGGCAAGCTCCACTTCGTGCCCTTGCGCCGCCACCAGCACCTGCGTGATGGCGCGCGTCGACTGGTCGTCGTCGACGATCAGTATTCGTTTGGGACTCGTGGGCACGTAAATCATGGACGCCTCACAACCGCAACGACTCGGCGGCGCGCCGAATCGAGTCGAAATCCTGATCGAGCTCGCCGAGCAGCCGATCGCACCCGTCGAACGCGCCGAGCCGCACTTCGCGGATGATCTCGGCGCAGGCGTGCACCATGGTCGCGGCGCCGACCGTGGCGGCGCTGCCGTGCAGCGTGTGCGCCACGCGATGGGCGGCGACGCCGTCGCGCTGCCCCACGGCCTCGCGGAGCGACTCGAGCCGCGTCGCGGTGTCTCTCAGGAACACCGGCATCACTTGCGCGGCGAGTCCCGGCGCGGCGCGCTCTTCCAGGCGGCGCAGGTGCTCCATGACCTGGCGGCCCGCGGCGTCCGGGTCGCGGCGCGGCGGCACCACCGCGGCAGCGGCCGGGCTGTTCGGTACAGGCTGCGCCGGTCCGCTCCACGGATCGGAGGCCGACCCGGCATGATGGTGACGGCCTTGGGCGGCCCCGTCGCGCTGGCGCAGCATGGCCACGATCAGGACAAGCAACGTGGCCGCGACCAGGACCGTGAGAATTTCGGCGATCATGGGTACGAGGACGAGCGGCAATCATACCCGAAGGGCCGAACCCCACCGTTCCAGCCTGCCTCGCCGTAGCCTTGGCGAAGGCGGGCCTCCCGATTTGACACCGATTAATCAGTAGCCTCATCAGTGGTAATCGGTGGCCGTCAACTCGGGCCGGGCCGAAGTCGGTGCAACGCAAGCAGATGGTGGCGCAGGCCCTGCGGCGGCAGCACATGTTGTGCCGCCCCGAGCTCAATCGCGGCGCGCGGCATGCCGAAAACCACGCAGCTGCCTTCGTCCTGCACCAGGGTGGTGCCGCCCGCCTGGCGGATCGCCAGCAGGCCGGCCGCGCCGTCAGTGCCCATCCCGGTCAGCAGCACGCCCGACGCACGGGAGCCCCAGGTCCGCGCCAGCGACGCGAAGGTGACGTCGATGGACGGCCGGAACCCCCGTACCGGCGCGCCGTCTTCGATCGCCACGCGTCCGTTGGTGAAGACCGTCAAATGCGACGCCGGCGGGGCGAACAGGATATGCCCCGACTCCAGGCGATCCCCGGTGTTGGCCACCTTGATGGTCAGCGCGCAGCGATGGCGCAGGGACGCCACCATCGCGGGCAGGAAACCGTCGGCCATGTGTTGGATCACGACCACCGCTGGGCCGTAGCCGGCGGGCAACGACGACAGCAAGTCGTCGAGCACTTTGGGCCCGCCAGTCGACGCGCCGATCGCCACCACGTGCGTGGCGGCGCGGCGCACCGCCGAGGACGGGCGCGGTTCGCGCGAGGCGCGATACATGTGCGTGACGACGGTGACCTTCGCGAGCGACTTGATCTTCCGGACCAGCGAGCCCGCGTCGGTTTGCCACTGTGGATCGGGCATCGTCGGCGGCTTCTCGACCACGTCGAGCGCTCCTGCGGCCAGCACGTCACTGCGCGAGTACGAACCCTCGCGGCCGATGAACGCGCTCAGGAACAGGATCGGCGTCGGATAACGCGCCATGATGTGTTGGGTGGCTTCCATGCCGTCCATGCCCGGCATGACCAGGTCCATCGTCACCAGATCAGGTCTGAGCTTGCCGGTCAGCTCCACGGCTTCGTGACCGGTGCCGGCCATGCCGACCACGCGGATGCCGGTGTCCGATTCGAGCACGTGCTTCAACACCTCGCGCGCGACGGGTGAATCGTCGACAATCAGCACGCGGACGTCTGGCGGCGCGGTCACGGCGTGACGCCCTCCCGGCCGTGGGCAATGAAGCGCCGCACCAACTCGAGGATCTGGGTCTGATCGAACTCGCCCTTGGCGAGGTACGCGTCCGCGCCGGCATCGAAACCCGTGCGGCGATGATCGCCCGAGTCGCGTGACGAGACGATAATCACCGGGAGGCGGCGGAGACGCGGATCGGCGCGCAGGTGCGCGGTCAGCTCGACGCCGTTCATGTTGGGCATGTCGACGTCGGTGATGACGAGATCCCACTGGCGCTCGCGCAACAGCTCCAACGCTTCGACGCCGTCGTGCGCGATCTCCACCTGATAACCGGCGCCGGCCAGGATGCCGCGATGCATCTCGGCGGCCACGAGGGAGTCTTCCACGACGAGCACGCCGGATGACACGCGTGCCGCGGTCGATGGCCGCGACGTGATGGCGATCTCGGCGCCGGCGGATTGCGCCACACGCTGGTGCAGCGCCTGCATGTCGAGAATCGGGACGATCTCGCCGTTGCCCAGGAGCGCGGCGCCGGCGATCGTCAGCTGATCGCCGAGCGGGCCGCGCAGCTCCTGGAAGACCAGCTCCTGTTCCTCGATCACCGCATCGACCGTCACCCCCAGGCGGCCATCGCGGGTCTCGACGATCAACACCGTCGTGCCGGCGGTCGCGGCGCCGCTCGCGGGCTGGCCCAGCAATGCCGTGAGCGCGACGATCGGTATCGATTCGCCTTCGATCTCCGCCACCTGGCCGTGCTTCATGGTCTCGGCCGCGCCGTGCAGGATGCGCCGGATCGCCGACGTCGGAACGGCCGTGATTTCCCCATTCACCTCGATCAGCACCACGCGCAGGAGCGCGAGCGACAACGGGAGGTCCAGCACCACCGTGGTGCCGCGCCCGAGCTCCGATTGCACGCGGACCGAGCCGCTCAGCGCGTCGGTGACCACGCGAACCACGTCCATGCCCACGCCGCGGCCGGAGACGTCCGTCGTTTCGGTGCGCGTACTGAAACCAGGTTCGAAGATCAGATTGAACAGGCGCTCGTTGGTCCACTGCTCGAGCTCAGACGCGGACGCGAGCCCCTTGCGAACGGCCGCCGCGCGGAGCGCGGCGGGATCGATCCCGCGACCGTCGTCCCGGACGGTGATGTGACAGCGATTGCCCTGCTGCTCGGCGGCGATCAGCAGCGCGCCGGCCGGCGGCTTGCCCGCCCGGGTGCGCTCCTCCGGCGACTCGAGCCCGTGATCGACCGCGTTGCGCACGAGGTGCACCAGCGGGTCGGCAATCTTCTCGATCACGCGCTTCTCGAGCTCGGTCTCCCGACCGGTCATGGTCAGGTCGACTTCCTTGTCGAACGCGCGCGCGAGGTCGCGCACGGCGCGGGGGAACGTGTCGAACACCGTCCCGACCGGCAACATCGTCAGATCGATGACGTGCTGCCGCAGTTCTTCGGTGATCAGCGTCAGCCGTGCCTGGTCGTCGCTGAAGTTGCTGACCAGCGATCGCACGCGGCGCGTGAGCGAATCGAGCGTATCGGCATACTCACCAAGCTCCGCGACCCGGCTGCGTGTGGGCGGCGCCAGCCGCGCTTCGCGGACGCGATCGCGCAGCCGCGCGATCGAGAACTCGACGCGGCGCAATTCGGTGTGCCGCTCGGACGCCTTCAAGCTCTGGATCACCATCTCGGGCGCCAGGTGCGTGAGGCTGTCCAGTTTCTCGACCGCGACGCGCAGCGACTGCCCTGGGGCTTTGCTGCGGCGCGGCGGCGCGGGCTTGTCACCCTCGGCGTCGCGGTCCGTCGGCGATTCCGGCGCCGTCTTGCCGAGCGCCAGCTCCTCCACCCGCGCGGCGATCAAATCGAGGCTGCGAAACACGAGGTCGAAGGCGCGCGCGTCGATCACGCGCACGTCGCGCTTCGCGGCCACGAACAGATCCTCCAGCTGGTGCGCAATGTGCGAGATGTCGATGAAGCCGAGCATCTGCGCCGAGCCTTTCAGGCTGTGCGCATCACGGAAGATGTCGGCGATGATCTCGGCGGATTGCGGCTGCGCCTCGAGGCGCACCAGGGCGTTGCCGAGCGACTTCAGCCGGTCGCGGGCTTCCTCGACAAACTTGCCGGTAAAGGCGGAGGTATCCATGCGATCAACCGCCCGATCGACGGTCCGGACGGGCCACGATCATCGTTTCACCACGCGATCGAGATCGAGCAGGCCGATCTGTCCCACGCGCACGCTGGTCATGCCGATGAAGCACGCCGCGCGCTCGGCCGGCCAGGCCGCCGGCGGCGCGTCGATCGTCGCCGGATCGATCGGAAAGATGTCGGCGACCGCGTCGACGACGAGACCCACCGGGTAGTCGAAGTCGCGCAGCGCGATCAGGTAGCCCGGGTCCGGCGAGGTCGCCGGCGCGAGGCCCAGAATCACGCGCGTGTCGAGCGCGCACATGATCTCACCGCGAACGTTGACGAGACCGGCCACCTGCGCCGCCGCGCCGGGCACGCGGCGCACCTGGGTGAGCCGGCACACTTCGCGCAACCGATGCAGGGGCAGGCCGTACATCTCCGCGCCCAGGAAGAACCCCAGGTACGGTTCGCCTTCCCGCTTGTCGGGCTCCGCCGGGATCTCGTCGGGTGTCATGGCCGCGGCTACAACTTGAACTCTTTGATCCGGGTCTTGAACTGGTCGGCGAGCACGTTGAGCTCACCCACCGACGCCGCCGACTGCTTCATCCCGGCGGCCGCTTCGCTCGTGACCACGGCCACTTCGCGCATGGTCTGGACGATCTGCTCGCTGGCGCTCTGCTGTTGCTGGGTGGCGAGGGTGATCTGCCGGATCGCCGAGGTCGTGCGATCGACCATCTGGATGATCTGCTCGAGGCTGCCGCGCGCGCCGGTGGCCAGCGCCACGCCGCTCTCCACTTCCTTGACGCCCTGCTCGGTGGCCAGCACCGACGAGTGCGTCGCCGACTGAATCTCCCCGACAATCGCCTTGATCTCTTCAGCCGAGTCGCGCGTGCGCTCGGCGAGCCGGCGCACTTCGCTGGCGACCACCGCGAAGCGCTTGCCGTGCTCGCCCGCCGCCGCCGATTCAATCGCGGCGTTGACCGCGAGCAGGTGGATTTCGCCGGCGATCTCCTTGATCAGGTTGAGGACTTCCGAAATGCGCCGCGACCGCTCGCCCAGCAGCAGCGTCTTGCCGGAAATATCCGCCACCCGGCGGCGAATGTTCTCCATGGCCTCGAGCGCTTCGCCAACCGAAGCATAGCCGGCATGCGCGGCGTGCGCGCTGTCGTCGGCGATCTTCTCGACCGACGTCGCGCTTTGCGCGATCTGCTTCGCGGTATTGGTCAACTCTTCCATCGTCGCGGTGACCTGCGCGATCGACGCCGCCTGCTGGACCGATCCCGAGGCGTGATCTTCGGCGTTGGCCAGCACCTGGGTCGACGACTGGGTGATCTGCAAACCCGCCTGCTGGAGTTCGGTGATCAGGCGGCGCAGCTGCGCGGACATGTCGTTGGCGGCTTTCGCCAGCATGCCGAGCTCATCGTGTCGGGTGGTTGAGAAGCTTCCTGAAAGATCGCCGGCGGCGACCGACCGGAGAAACGGCACCAGCGACTGAATCGGCCGCGAGAATTGGTTGGCCCAGTAGACGGCGGCGCCCGCAGCCACGGCGGCCAGCAGCACCGACAACCCGAAGATGGTCCACATCAGGGTGCCCAGCGGCGCAAACGCCACGTCGGTTCTGAGCAGCAACGCCACGCGCCAGATGCCGGGCAATTGCGGCCGGGGCTGGCTCGACGCGAATCCCAGCAAGTACGACGCATCCGGCAGGTCGATCGTGGTGCTCCCGATCGGCGCCTGCGCCGCGGCGGTATTCACCGCGTCGAGGCCGAGCGTGCTCAGATGGGTCTTGCCCGCCTCCCATCCCGTGAAGAACGGCGGCGCGCTCAAGACCGCACCTGTGTCGTCGCTCAGCAGGAGGTAGCCGCGATCGTTTTGACCGTCGGGCAGCACTTTCACGCCCTGCAGCGTCTCGACGACCTTCGGCCAGTCGAGCACCTCGATCAGTACGCCCACCACGCGCGATTGATCGAAGCTCGCTTTGAGCGGCACGACGATCGGCATGCCGACGCGCTTGGTGAACTCCTGCATCTCCGGCGCGCCAACCCACTCCTCGCCGCGGCGTCCCTCTTGAAACCAGAGCCGGCTGCCGACGTCACGGCCGTGCATGCCGGGAATGGTCGAGGCAATCACCTGTCCCGCGGCGTTGGCCACCCACAGCTCCTGGAGCTCGAAATTACGCTTGGCGTCCTGGAGGAACTGCAGGATGCGGCCGTCGGCGTCGCCCGTCACGGTGTCGTCTTGAATCAGCCGCAATTGCGACCAGCCGCGCAGGCTCACTTGCCGATCGAGCAGGAGGCGCTCGAGACGCTCCTCGGTCTGGACGGCGAGGCTCTCGAGGTTGAACCGGATGCTCTGGTCGAGCGCCCCCCGCGCGCTGCGATAGGCGGCCACGCCGGAGACGGCCATCGGCACGAGCGACAGCGTCACCAGGACCAGCACCAGTTGCCACCGGACACTCAACCGCATGGACTACATCTCCAGACGCGCGTGGTCCCAGCCGTTACGGCAGGCCGGTCACTTTGACGACGACCACCGTGTCGTCGACGTCGCTGGGGGGAAGATACCCGATCGCGCCCGGCACGCTGGCAATGAATCGCAACAACGCCCGGGCGGACCGCTGGGTGGACGGCGGCGCCAGGCCCTGCGTCACGCTCTGCTGCACCCAGTAATCTCCCATTTCACGAACCGATCGCGCCAGCACCCGCCGCGAGAAGGCCTCGCGGTGAGGGCTGGTGGCGTCCCAGTCCACCGGCACAATCGATTCGGCGTGAGGCCACATGCGCGTCTGCTTCATGAAAATGCGCCGCAGCTCCGCGAGCGACAACGTCTTCACCGGGTTCGCCTTGTTCACGATCACGACGAACCCGGTCGCGTCCTGCATCGACTGGAGATCGGGCGCGCAGAACAGTACAGCGGTCAACGCCGCCACCCGAACCACCGCGCCACGAATCGCCAGAGTTACACCTCAGAAAAAGAAAACCGCCGCCGCCGCAAAGCCGTTGAACTTCCGGCGCTCTTCCTCGTGTTCGATGAACGAGCGATTCAACGGCGTCGAGCGGTACCACTCACCCTTGAGCGCGACCTGCGCGAATGGCCGGTAATTGAGTCCCAGCAAGTGACGCCGCTCGGCGCGCTGCAACCGCGGGCTCTCGAGCTGCTCGACCCGGTAGAACGACACCCAATCCGGGTGCAGTTGCACCGCCGGCTGCACGTAATAGCCGCTGCGCTTCATGCCGTCCGAATCGCCGCGCGCGTATTCAGCGTTCAGCAGGAACCGGCTGATCTCGAGCTGGCCCTCGAAGCCTTCGACATCATCGTCGACCAGCTCCTCACCCTCGAGACTCGACTTGCCCCGATAGATGTCCGCCGCCACATCCAGACGGCGAAGGATGCCCGAGACGGGGAACCGCACCTGCACTCGCCCGCCCCACGCTTTGCCGTTTCGCAAATCGGTCTGGGTGTTGCCTTCAAAGTTGTTGTTCGACGCGTATAGCGAATACCCGACACCAAACTCCGATGAACCCACCGGTCGCGCCACCTGGCCGCGAACCATCACGCCAATCAATTCCGGGGGGAACAGTTCGCGGAGATAAATCGGCAGCGTTGTCGAGTAGGTCAGGTTCGGATAGCGATGCTGCCACCAGTACTGCGGCGACAGTTGTTTTCCGAGTCGAACGCTCAGGTATCGGTTGTGATTGTATTCCATCCACGCGTTCTCGACGGCGACCTGGCCTTCGCCGCTGATGTCGGCGGCCACTTCCACATGCTCCTCGCCTTCCTCGCCTTCCTCACCTTCCTCGCCTTCTTCCTGGGCTTCCGCCGCTTCCGCGTGGTGAGGGACGTTCGAGAGCTCGAGCTCCGCGACGAAATTGAAACGGCCGAGCTGCTTGCCGAAGATCAGGCCCAGATGATCGAGCTGAAACGCGCTGGGCCTCTCGGGTTCCTCGTGGACATACCGAAAGTTGGAGTAGCCGCTGATGTTGACCCTTCTCGCTATCGACTCGCGAACGGAGTTCACCGAGTCCTGCTGGGTCTTGGCCTCGTCTTCGAGATCCTCCTTGGTCGCCGTCTCCGAGAGCTTCTTCTCGAGCGCGTCGATGCGTGCGAGCAGCCGCGTCATGGCCGCCTGCTGCGCGGCCACCTCGGCGCGGAGTTTGGCGAGCTCATCCTGCTGAGCCCACACAGGGGGTGCGAACAACAATAGCGCCGCCAGGGGAAATGCCCACTTTTTCATGACTGATTCCTTCGCAGCAGCCGGCAAGCCTCCGGCTGACCTGGTCCGTGTTATCGGTTGCTGGGTTACCAAAGTGTAAGGACGTGGGGAAGCCGACGCCCTCACGGCCACCGGGGGAGCTGGCAGCCGTGAGGGCCATTTCATCTCGTTGTTACGGGGCCGGACAGCCTTCGAACGTGAGGACCAGCAAGCCGCTCGGCACCCGCCGCGGGATCATCCCGCACAGGTTTGATTTCAGGACCCTGTCGTCGAGCAATCCGGTCTTCACGAACTGCACGAGGTCGTTGAACTCGGCCGTGGTCAGCACGACCGGTGTCTGCAGCCGCGGCTCGATGAGCGACGGATTGACCATCGGGCCGGTCTGCTGCAGGTCCGCGGGCACGCCGGCCGCGGCCGGGTTGTAGCTACCGGCGTTACCGATCGCGTCGAGGTGGAAACCAATCGCCCCTTCGAGCGTGGTGAACGCGCCATTGTGGAAGAAGCCGGCCTGAACGCCGATGTTACGTAACGGCGCGGTCCGGAACTTGTACAGATCCGCGGCGTCGCCCGACCGCTCTTGGCGGCCAAAGTCCTCATCACCGCCCGGGCCGGCGAACGGGAAGTTGCCGGTGCCCACACCAAAGGTCGGGACGACCTGCGGCACGCCGGCGACGTGTTCCTGGAAGTCGCTGAACATCTCGTTCGAATTGCCGTCCACGCGATGGCACGAGTCGCAGTTCGCCTTCCCGAAGAACAACACACCGCCGCGCTTCTCCGACGCGGTCATCGCGTTGTTGTGGCCGCGCGCGAACTTGTCGATCGGCGCGTCGGCGAACACGAGCGTGAACTCGAATTCGGCAATGGCCTTGCCGAACATGAAGAAGTCGATCGGCGCGCCCTTCTTCACTTCCTTGAAGACCTGGCCGAATAACTTGCGGTACTCGCGATTGCCATTGAGCGCCGCGAGTCCCGCCTGGCGGATGGGTTCATTGCGGAACCCGCTGATATCGACGTTCGGCACGGGCAGACCGGGGCCGAAATTGAAGCCGGCATCACACCACAGCTGCAAATCCGGTTGCGCGCAGGCGTCCAGGAATCCGCCCACTTCGATCAACTCCGTCGGCGGAATGTGTGCCTGCGCCTGCAGGAGATGCCGGACGTCGTGGAGCGCATTCTCCGCCGGCGAGAAACGCGTGTCGCCTTCCGGCGCCGGGAAGCTGAAGCCCTGCGAGCCGTCGAAGGGATCGCCCGACAGCGCTTCGAAGCGGTTGTTCCACATCAGCCGCGGGAACAGGGCCGTGTTGACCACCGTCGGCGAGCGGCGCTGGTTGCGCGGACCGCTGCGGTGCGGGCCGACGACCGGGTTGCTTAGAACGCCGATGGCCATCGGCTGCGAGTCGCCCATGCCGTTGGTCGGCGAATGACAGCCGCCGCACGTGTTGTCGCGGCCGAGCGAATGCAGGTTGTCGAACCAGAGCAGGCGTCCGAGCTCGGCGAGTTTGGGATTGATCGGCCGTCCGAGGCTGTCCTTGAGACGCTTCTTGAAGGTCCGCTCGATGTCGCCGGTGAATTCGGCCTGGGCGAGCTTGGCGCGCAATTCGCCATTCAAGCCTTTGCCCTGACCCGCGGCAACGACGGTCGTGGAGACACCCCGCAGCGTGGTGCCCTGCGAGGTGACGGCCATGGCAAGCGCCCATGGCAGTGCACCGACGAACAGGAACTTTGCGAGCTGCTTCACGATCCGACTCCTTCTTCTCCGCGAAAGCCTAGGCGAGGCGATGCTCTTGGGGGAGCCTCAGAACGGATCCTCGCCCACGCGCTGCGTAAGCATTAAACGGGCCATAATCACGGCCGTGGTCTGCCATTTCAACTAATTGCAAATAAATGAGTTAGCTGAAACGGTCCGGAGCCCAAAAAACGCTGGTTGTTTAATTATGGAACAAATAAGCGCGAATAGTACCAGACAAGACCTTTAACGTCAATACATTACGCTATATTGAACCATATTGACATATTTGTCTAATAATTGAACATTCACAGCCCGTTACAAACGGGATTTTGCTAGCAGCGTCTTCACCTTTTCCATCAGCGGCTCAATCTGCATCGACTTGGCGACCAGCGCGTCTGGCTGGGGCATGCGGTTGCTGTATTCCGGATCCAGGGTATCGACCGACGTCAGCATCACGACCGGGACCTGCATTGTTTCGGGGTGGCTTCTCAACCGCCGCACCAGCTCGAAGCCGTCGACGTCGGGCATCAGGCCGTCGGTGACGATCAGGTCGGGCACGTTACGTAGCGCTTTGTCGAGACCCTCGACGCCGTTGCTGGCGGTTTCGATCTCGTAGTGCGCGCCGCGAAACACCGCCTCGAGAAACGCGAGCGCGACGGGACTGTCGTCGACGATGAGTAGACGGGGACGTGGGGGATTGGTTTTCGTAGGAAACTCCTGGGATGTGGCCGCGCAGTATATCGTGAAGCTCAAAAGGAACGCGACTGCCCTGCCCGCCGGCGCCGAGCGCGCTGGCGACGACCATCAGATCGTCGAGCCACGGGCGCCGCAGCCGCATCACGTAGTCCAACCCTCGGGTCTGGTTTGTGCTTGGCGGCCCGGCTCAACGACGTCCTGTTATCGACCAATCGCCCCACAATTAAGACATTTGACGACATAATATGACTTTTTGGTCACATTTATGTCTCTAGTGTCATATTAATGCGGTAAGCTGGAGTCTGCACGATTTGCCTTTGAACTAGACCTGATTCACGGAGTCCTGTAATGGTCCGCTTCCTTTCGGCCACGTTCGTCGCACTGCTCACGCTGATCCCCGCATCCCACGCTGCGGGCCAGGGCGTTCAAACCGGTTCGGTCCGCGGCGTCGTCACGGACGCGACGGGCCTGGTCGTGGCGCAAGCCACAATTCACGCCGAATCGCCGGCCCTACTGGGCTCGCGCGTCACCGCGTCCGACGCGGCCGGCGCCTATCAATTCCAGGGCCTCGCGCCCGGCGACTACACCCTCATCTTCGAGTTCACGGGGTTCCAGACCGTGACCAGCACGGTGCGCGTCTCGGTGGGCGCGATCGCGCGCCTCGACGTCGCGCTGCCGATGGCGAAGGTCGCCGAGGCCGTGACGGTGACCGCGGCGAAGCCGTCGCTCTTGACCGCACGCAGCGGCGGCGCCACGGTGCGCACGGCCGATCTCGAGCGGCTGCCGACCGGCCGCACGCCGTCGCTGGTCGCGGAGCTCGCGCCCGGCCTCACCAACAACACGCCGAACGTGAACCAGGTCACCATCTCCGGCGCCGTGGCGTACGACAACGTGTTCCTGCTCGATGGCGTGGACATCGGCGACAACCTGTTCGCGCGTCCCGATGACCTGTTCGTCGAGGAAGCGATCGAAGAGACGCAGGTGTTGACCTCGGCGGTCTCCGCCGAATACGGCCGCTTCTCGGGCGGCGTCGTCAACGCCGTGACCAAGCGCGGCGGCGATCTGTTCTCGGGCAGCGTTCGCAGCAACCTGTCCAACGCGGCGTGGACCAACGAGACGCCGTTCGAAAAGGCCGCCGGCCAGCAACGCCAGGACAAGATGGACCGCTATTACGAGGGCACGCTCGGCGGTCCGCTCAGCAAGAACCGCGCGTGGTTCTTCTTTGCCGGGCGCGCGCAGTCGAGCGAGACCAGCCTCACGCTGGCCCAGACCGCCGCGGCGTTCCAGCAGACCGAGGATCAGCAGCGCTGGGATCTGAAGGTCACGGCCACGCCGATGACGAACCAGACCGTGCAGGTCCAGTATCTCGACCGCCGCCAGAAGCGTTTCGCGCCGTCGCTGCCGATCACGATCGACCCGACGGCGGGCGATCAGACCAACACGCCCGGCCACCTGTTCGGCGCCAACTGGAACGGCGTGATGGCCAACCGGTTTTTTGCCACGGCGCAGTACTCGCGCAAGGCCAACCATCCGCGATTCGGCAACACCAGCACGCGTCTACAGGATTCACCGTTCCTCACCATTGGCCGCGTGTCGCCCGGCGGGCTGCAGTATGGCGCGCCGTACTTCGACCGCACCGATCCGGAAGATCGCGACAACAACCAGCTGACCGGCAGCGTCTCCTACTTCGGTTCGAAGCCGGCATGGGGCACGCACGACGTGAAAGCCGGCGTCGAGATGTTCTCGCTCGTGCTGCGCGGCGGTAACTCGCAGTCGTCCACGGGATATTTGTTCAATACCGATTTCGCGTCCGCCGCCGGCCGCCCCCTCACGGAGGCGAGTGGCCGGGTGGTCCCCATGTGGATCCCCGGAGCCACGACCGTTGGCAACACGCTGCCGACGCGCGGCGCCGAGCTCGACATCCGGACCACGTCGTTCTACCTCCAGGATCGCTGGACGCTCGCGCGCCTGACGCTCGACCTCGGCTTGCGCTACGAGCGGGTCGGCAGTGAAGCCACCGGCGGCGCGGCCAGCATCGGCGCGCAGTCGCTGGTGCCGCGTCTGGCCGCGTCGTACGCCGTGCGTGAGGATGGCAACACGGTGGTCGGGGCCTCCTACGCGCACTACGCCGGCCGCTTCACCTCCAGCATCTTCGGCCGCAACACGCCGGTCGCGAATGCCGGGCGTGTGACGAGCGTCTACAACGGCCCCGCCGGCCAGGGCTACGACTTTGCCCCGGCGTTCGACCTCGCCAACTACTCTGTTGTCTCGGGATCGTTCCCGACGGCGAACATCTTCCTCGACGATCACCTCGAGTCGCCGCTCACCCGCGAGTTCACGCTCTCGGCGGCGCAGGCGCTCGGCGCCAAGGGTGCCGTGCGCGCCATGTATGTGTGGCGTCACGCCACGGGGCTCGCCGAATCCTTCATCGACGACCCCACGGCTTCGGGCAAGACCGTGGTCGCGCAGGACGGCAGGACGTTTGGCACGTTCGACAACGTCTACTACCGCAATTCGGATGATGCGGTGCGCAACTACCAGGCGATCGAGCTGCTCGGCAATTATCAGGTGCGCTCGAACTGGACCGCCGCCGCTCACTGGACGCTGCAGTTGAAGAACGAAGGCAACTACGAGGGCGAGTCGATCAATGCGCCCGGTTCGCCGTCGGTGCTGGGCGATTACCCGGAGATCCTCGTGGCCGCGCGCAACTTCCCGATGGGGCGTCTCGATGACTATCAGGGCCACAAGGTGCGCGCGTGGTCGACCTACCTGGTGCACCTGGGCCGCTTCGGCTCATTCGATGTGACGCCGATGTGGCGCTACAACTCGGCGCTCACGCACAGCCTTGCGGCCAACAGCGTGCCCCTCAGCACCGTGCAGCGCGCGCGTAACCCGGGTTACGCGCGCCTCCCCGGTTCGGGCGCGAACGGATCGCAGACGCTGTTCTTCGGCGAGCGCGGCAGCGTAGAGTTTGCCGGCTACGGCCTGGTCGATCTCGGCGTGACCTACCAGGTGCCGGTGTGGCGATCGCTCCGGCCGTGGCTCAAGCTCGAAGTGCTCAACGTGATGGACAACAACAAGCTCATCGCGTGGGACACGACGGTCACCGTCGACCCGGCGAGCGCGCTCGATGCCGATGGCCTGCCCACTGGCTATCGCCCCGGGGCGCGCTTCGGCCAGGGCACGTCGACGGCGGCCTATCCGCGGCCGCGCCCGGGTCTCACGGGCGGCCGCACGTTCTTCGGCGCGTTCGGATTGCGTTTCTAGCAGGAGATCAGAAGAAAATCGAAACAGGAGGTCAGAAGAAAATCTGGCCTCCTGTTTTTTTGTACAGCTGCGCATGGAAACTGAGCGAAGGGACTGGATCAGATGGCCCGCCCTTCGATGCGCACCCGCCGACCTCACGGTCGTCGGTTGCTTACTCAGGGTCGAAGACCATGAGCGAGCCTTCGGCTCGCCGTGGGCGGGACGAAGGCGAGTCGAATGGTGGCCAGGGACGGAATTGAACCGCCGACACTGCGATTTTCAGTCGCATGCTCTACCAACTGAGCTACCTGGCCCTAGGAGAGACTTCCGAGTATAGCGCGCCGGTTTTTCCGCACGCAACCCGTCTGCTATCGGGCCGCTGTTGGACAGAACGCTGGAATAAAAGTAAGGCTTCTGATCCTTCCTGCCCTTCTGGGCTTCTGTGAGCGCTCCCTGCCGTTGGGCCGAGCTTGCGCTCCCGGATTGGCGCGACTAGGTTAGGCGAATGCTCGTCATGATTCCTCGTGTGTGCCGCATCGGCGCTGCCCTGGCCTTGGCAACCGCCGCAGTTTCCTGTCATCAAGACGCAACTTCGCCAAGCGGCGTGAGCAGGCTATCGTTCGGCACGCCGTTGCCGTCGAGCGGCGCTACCATTCAAACCACGGGCACGCCGCCGGGGGCCTTTATCGATCGCGACTCAGGGAAGCTGTCGGTGCCGATCACAATCGAAGCGGGCCGCGACGCCCAGCGCGCGGCGCTATTCGTGTATCTGCTGTCTGGAGACGCTTACTGCGGGCAGAACCTGCCGGATACGCCCACCTTCACGCCGCTCGAGCGCGGACAGCACGCCACGCTCACCATCACGGGATTCCAGGTGTATCGCCTGCCCTGCGAGGTGACGGGCGTTCGTGCGATGCTCCACACCCGCACCGGCGGCCTGCTGACTCCGCCGGTGCCGGCGGACACAATCGCGGAAGCCACGCTGGCCGTCCGCTACACGATGCGGTGAACTAGGCACACGGAGACTCGCCCGTTGGGGTTGTGCTATAAGTAGCACATGACATCCGTCGGCGTTCGGGAGCTCAGGCAGCGGGCCAGCGAGCTGCTGCGACGCGTCGAGCGCGGCGAAACGATCGAAGTCACGGATCGGGGGCGCCCGGTCGCGCTGCTCTCGCCGCCGCCAGAGGGTAGCCCACTCGACCGGCTGCGCGCGCTCGGCGAGATCGACGAGGCGACCGACGATCTCGATGACCTGCCCGAACCACTCGTCCTTGCCCCAGGGATCGAATCGCCAAGCGACGCGCTCAGGCGCCTGCGGCGGAACGAGCGTTAATTGTGGCGACCTACCTCGATTCGTCCGCCATCGTGAAGCTGGCGATACGCGAGCCGGAGTCGGCCGCGCTGCGCCGCTATCTCCGGGGGAAGCGCCCCTTGGTATCGAGCGCCCTGGCGCGCACGGAAGTGTTGCGCGCCCTCCTGCCGGCTGGCGACGAGGCGGTCGCCAGAGGCCGCAGCGTGCTGCAGCGGTTGGATCTCGTTCGAGTCAACGATCGCGTCCTGAATACCGCAGGTGTCTTGCATCCACATGGGCTCCGCTCGCTTGACGCCATCCACCTCGCCACGGCACAGCAGCTTGGTCCTGAGCTGACGGCGCTTGTCACCTACGACGTCAGGATGGTCACTGCAGCGAAACAACTCGGCCACCGGATCGTCCAGCCGTGCTGATCGACGCGGCACTCACCCGCATCTCTCGACCGATCGCGATATGATTCGGTCAACGTCTTTTGCAGACGTTCACTCGTGGCGAAGGGCCGTCGTGGGGTCGACGCGTGACGCGCGTCTCGCGGGCCCATAGCCGGCCAGCAACGCCGCCGCGACCAGCGCGACCAGGGCCACCGCCAACGCGCGCGGGTCGTTGGGCTGCATCTGGAACAGGAACGACTCGATCAACCGCGCACCGCCGCGAGCGATTGGAATACTGATGACGAGTCCCAGCGCGGCCAGGACCGAGACTTCTCGCACCATCCACATCACCGCGCCGCGCCTGGCGCCGAGCGCCATACGGATGCCGATCTCCTTGGTCCGCCGCACCACGGCATACGCCATCGTGCCGTAGAGGCCGACGCACGCGATCACGAGCGCGAGGATCGCGAAGGTGGTGCCCAGCCTGGCCATGACGATTTCCTGGTTAATCGTCCGGTCAATCTCCGCCGCCTGCGTGACGACGTTCGTCACGGGCACGCGCGAATCGGCGCTGTGGACGATCTGCCGGACGGTGCCGGCGTGGCGAAGCGGGTCGCCATCGATCCTCAGCGCGAAAGTCATCTCCTGCACCTGCGACGGCGGAATTTGGGTATACGGGACGTAGACGACCGGCGGGATCGTGGACTTGATCGGTCCGTAGCGAGCCGTGGCCGCGACACCGATGATTTCCAGATCGAGCTGCCGGAGCGGGCCAACGCTGCCGCCGACCGTGATGTGCCGGCCGATCGGATTCTGGTTCGGGATGAACGTCCGCGCGAATTGATCGCTGACCACGGCGACGGGTGCCGATCCGGCGCGGTCACGCTCGTCGATCTCGCGGCCCCGCAGCATCGGGATCTGCATCGACGAGAAGAATCCGGGCCCGGTCTGCATGAAACGAGTGCCTTCGGCGAGTACGCCATCGACGCGCACCGGGTGTCCGCGCCCTGCCCTGATCAACGACGAGTGCGACACGGTGACCGCGCGCACGCCGGGAATCTCCGCGAAGCGGTTCCGCAGGTCGTCATAGAACGCGGCGACGGTGGCCGGCGGGCGTCCCGCCTGCGGCGCGTTCAGCTCGAACAGCAGCAGATTGTCTTGATTGAACCCGAGGAACACCGAGTGAAGGTTCGACACCGTCTGCACAAACAGGCCGGCGGCGACCAGCAGCAGCATCAACAGCGAGATTTGGCCCACGACCAGCGCCTTCTGCAGGCTGAGTCGAGGAATCCATCGGTTGCTGCGGCGCAACAGGTGTCCGTCGCCGCTGTCCTTGAGCGACGGCACGAGCGCGGGCCGCGTCGACTGAATCGCGGGGGCGAGCCCGAAGAGCACGCCGCACAGCATCGAGAGCAACACGGTGATCGAGAGCACACGCCAGTTCAGCTCCGCGTGGAGCGTGAACGCCGCGTCACCATTCGCGAGCAGCACCGTGAGCAGTCGCGTTCCGGCGATGGCGATGAAAATGCCGAGCGCGCCGCTGATCGAGGCCAGCACGAGGCTCTCCGTCAGCAACTGCCGAATGAGCCGGAACCGTCCGGCGCCGATGCTGAGGCGCACGGCGATCTCGCGACGGCGGACCGTGGCGCGCGCGAGCAACAGGTTGGCCGTGTTCGCGCACGCGATCGCAAGGATCAGTCCCACCATCGCCAGCAGGACATACAGCGGCCTGGAGTATCTGCGCCGGAGCGTATCCAGTCCGCCGGCACCTTCGACGAGGTGCAACACGGGGAGGTTCGCACGTTGAGCGTCGTCGGCCGCAGTCGGCGTGACCCAGCCGGCGAACGGCGCCGCCTGCGCCGCCTGCGCCTGCGCCATCGATACGCCCGGCCGCAGCCGTCCCATCATCTCGAGCCAGTAATAGTTCGGGTTCTGATACTTGCGCGCAGCATCCGGCTCGAACAGGATTTCCGATCGCAGGGGTAGATACACGCCCGGCGACGCGGCCGGGTCCACGCCGAAGAATTCGGGCGGCGTCACACCGACGACGGTAAACGGCACGTTGTTGATCAGGATTTGCTGGCCGACGGCATTGACGGCGGAGCCAAACCGCCGCTCACCATAGCCATGACTCACGACCGCCACAGTTGGCGCGCCGATTCGATCGTCGTCCATGACGATCAGCCGGCCCGCCAGCGGCGAGACCCCGAGGCCGCCGAAGAAGTTGCCGGTGACGTACTCGGCGTCGCTGAGCTCCGCCTGGCCCCGGTTCGACACATTGAGCCTGCTCGCCTGTTTGTGAGCGAACAGACTCGACAAGACCGGCGCCGACACCTCCTGCAAACGCTCGTAGGCCGGGAACGGAAAGATACGCGATTCAGTTCCTCCGGAAAAGCGGTAGGTGTGTCCGTCCATCCCTCGCATCACGAAGTTGTTGTCCCTCATGCTGAACGGCTTGCTGCGCCACGACATCACCACCAGCGATTCCGGATCGGCGATCGGCAGCGTGCGCAGCAGGATCGCGTCCATGAAGCTGTAGATCGCGGAGTTGGCTCCAATGCCGAGGGCGACAGACAGGACGGCGAAGACCGTGACGGCGCGATGCTTGAACAGCGTGCGGAAGGCGTAGGTGAGATCCTGCGACAGCTCGTCGAGCGGCCGCCAGGTCCAAATCGCGCGGGCGTCCTCGCGGACTCGCACCTCGTTGCCGAGGTCGCGCATCGCGGCCCATCGGGCCTCGTCGGTCGACAGGCCCGCCGCGCGCCGCTCCTCGGCCTCCTCGGCCAGGTGGAACTGCAGCTCCTCGCCGAGCTCCGCCTCTTTCCTGGCGCCGCGCAGCCACCACCACACCTTGCGCAGCAGCGCGCTCATGGCGCCTCCTCGCTGCCCGGTGTCAGCAACACCGTCATCGCGCGCGCGAACGCCAGCCACTTGGAGTGTTCCGCGGCCAGTTGTTTGCGCCCGGTAGGCGTGATCCGGTAGTAACGGGCGCGCTTGCCTTTTTCCGACAGCTCCCACGTCGCCGCCACCCAGCCGCCGGCCTCGAGGCGGTATAACGCGGGATAGAGCGACCCCGTCTCCACCTGCAGCAGATCATCGGTGGTCCGCTGGATGTGCTTGGCGATGGCGTGACCATGGCTGGGCCCCGCCAGGAGCGTCCGCAGGATCATCAGGTCCAGCGTGCCCCGCATCAGTTCCATCCGCGCCGGCGGTTTCCGGGCCATTGTGTAGAAAACCTACAACATGATTATGTAGGATGTCTACATAAAACATTCGCCGCCCCTCATGTCGCGGCGGATGGAGCGCTGGTTCGCGCCGTCACGAATGGAGGCGGTGCCGTCGACCACGACCACGAACCGCTCGACGGCGGGACCGCCGGTCAGCGGCAGGGGCTTGGCGCCCGCGGCCAGGTCCCACATCGTCAGGCGCATGGTCTCGCCGCTCAACGCCTTCGATCGCGCGCCGCCAGGGTGCGTGCGCCAGCCGGGCGACGCTGCAGAGAAATCCTCGGTCACCGTGCGCCCAGCCGGAATCGCGACGGGCGCCGGTGCGCCCTCGCGGGGGCGGCGCGGATGGGGCGGAAACCAATCCGGGCGGAGCACCGGCTGAAACTCGATGCAGGCGGCCTGCTCCGCCGTCTCGTTGATGTTGCCGTGCTCGACGTTCGGCAAGGCAATGGCGGCCGTCAACCGTCCGAGCGGATACGGCTTGCCGGCCATCTGGTAGTGCATCCCGCCGGCGAGTCCGAGCATCATCTGCTCCTGGTGATGATGATGGGGTGTGGTCTTCAATCCCGGGGGCAGTTCCGTGATCATGATCGACATGGTCTGCCCCAGCGCCCCGCGCGCCTGCATCCGGCCGAGCGGGTGCCGAGCCATCGTCGACAGGTCGTGGAAGGTCAGGGCCGCGGGCTGTTGCGCCGAGCCTCCGGCTGTGATCGCGAGTACGAAAAGGATGGGCGGGACTAAAGTCCCGCCCCTACGTTTGCCGTTGTCGTCATGTAACGGCTCGCGTTCTCCGCCACGTGCTTCACGCTCGCGATCAGCCGATCGACTTCCTGCGGCATGTTGTAGATGTGCGTGGCGGCGCGGACGGCGTTCAGGTTGCCGGTGCCCATGGTGCGGATGTAGATCCGATCGCGATTGAGGATGGCCTGCTGCACGTTGGCCATCGGAATGTCGCGCACGCTGAACAGCGTCAGGCCGGCGGCGAACTTCGGATCCTCCGACGTCCACAGCTTCACGCCGGGAATCTGCTTGAGGCCGGCGCGGAGCCGCGCGCTCAGGAAGCGCACCCGGTCCTCGATGTGCTTCTTGCCGATCGCGTTCTGCATCTCCACCGCGGCGGTCATGCCGAGCACCGACGGCACGTCGCGCTGGCCGAACGCTTCGTATTTCTTGGCGCCGACTTTGGGATCCCCCGGCGGCCCCATCAGCGGCCAGATGCGATCCTGCACGTCGCGGCGGACGTAGCACACCCCGGTGCCCGTCCCGCACATCATCCACTTCTGCCCGGCGGCGGCGTAATGGTGGATGTTCATGGCCTTCAGATCGAGGTCGATCATGCCGAGCGGATGGGCGCCGTCGACCGAGATCAGGAGGCCGCGCCGCTCGGCGAGGTCGGCGAGTTCCTTCACCGGCGTGACCAGGCCCGTCACATAGGTCATGTGGCTCACCATGATGACCTTGGTCCGCGGCGTGATCGCCTTCTCGTACAGACCGACGATCTGATCGACGCTGGAGGGCGGCGAGGGAATGCTGATGACGACCGGCTTGATGCCGACGCGCTTGGCCAGGGTCGTGTAGGGGCCGGTGCCGCCACCGTGTTCGTGATCGCAGTACAGCACTTCGTCGCCGGCCTTCCAGTCAAGGCCGTGCGTGAAGATGTTCATGCCTTCCGTGGTGCTGCGCGTCAGCGCGATCTCTCCGGGATCGGCGTTGACGAACTTCGCCACCAGGCCGCGCACCACATCGACCTCTTCGCGACGATAGTTGTTGGATGGGTTCTCGGCGATCTCGCGGAACACCCTCTCGTTGGCTTCCGTGACGCAGCGCGGCACCGGACCTTCGGTGCCGTTGTTCATGAAGGTCATGCCATCGAGGATGTTGAACTGGCTTCGCACCTTCCACCAGAACGCTTCATCGAGCGGCCCAGTCGGCTTCAGGTCGCCGGTCGTCAGAGTCGGCGCCACCACCTGCCGGCCGCGTGCCAGCACAGGCGTGCCGGCGGCCAGCGCTGCCCCTGTTGCCACTACCCCACTCGATACACCGCGAAGGAATCGACGACGTGACAGCATGGCGCCTCCTATGGCTGGCGGGCGGGACTAAAGTCCCGCCCCTACGTACCGGACCTAAAAGTCGATGAGCCTTGTGTACTTGACGACGAATGAACGGCCGAGCGTTTCGAGCGCAGTAGAGCTGAGCAAATCGCGGCGGTCGTTGAACACCACGAACAAGCCCGTGCCGCTCCGGTTCAACCACGCGAGTCGCACGTTCGACGAGAACTGACCCGTCTGCCCGTTGTATTGCAGCAGGGCGGATAGATTGGTCAGCGTCGTGAACGAATAGTTTGCCTTGATCGGGATGAGGTTGTTGACGAAGTTGCCGTGCGGCAGCTTGATGTCCTGGCGCGTCCAGCCGAGGCTGGCGGTCGCCTTCGGCGTGATGCGGTAGTCACTATTGATGTCGAAGCCGTTGAAGTCACCGTCGTAGTAGTTGCCGATGCGGTAGCGCACCGAGCCGCTGACGCGCGAGCTCGGGTTGTGGATGTACTCGAACACGTGCTGCGCCCACTCGTAGCTGCCAACAGGAATGGTCACGCGGCGGCCCTCGCGGTTGAACACCGTGAAGGGCGCCGTGGGATTGTCCTTCGCGTAATCGACGAACCACCCGAACCGTCCACCCTGGCGCGGCTGGATCTCGAAGGCGTGGATGTGCCAGTTCTCGGTCTGCAAATTGCCGTCGAAGTCGTAGAACGAGTTGTAGGTCACGTGCGGCGCGATGCGGCGGATCCACGGCCAGCGCTTCGGCTGGGGCTGGAAGAACACTCGGAACTCCGGCCGGCGATACCCGCGGCGGGGCAGGAAGCCAACCTCGGGGTTGAAGTTCTGGCCGACCTGCGAATAGCCGCCCGACAGCTGCCAGAGGTTGTTGGTGAAGTTGTAGAAGGCGCGCGCGGAGTAATCACTGCCACGCGGTCCGGTCGTGCGCGATTCCGGCGTGTCGGTGCGCGCCACGAACGCCGACACTCGCTGGTTCTGATTCAGCTGAATGTTGGCGTCGAATCCGTAGGCGCGGTTGTAATCGTCGCCGATCGAAAACGATCCCGTACCCTGGCGGTTGACGAAAATCGCCCCATAGCTCGAGCGGCCGACCTCGCGCTGCATGCGCAGCACGCTGAAATTATTGGCCGCACCGATCACGCTGCCCGTCGCGTTCTCGACGTCGTCGGCCTGGATGTTCAGGACGCCGACATTCCACCCGCCGACCTTGCCGCTGAGGCGCGCGCCGCCGCGAATGTCGATGGGCAAGGCCGCCGGCGACAACCCAATCCGTCGTGAGAAGAACAGATCGATCTGTTGCGGGTTGCCGAACTGGAACGTGGACGCGTTCTCGAGAAAGAACGGGCGCTTCTCGGGGAAGAACAAATCGAAGCGGGTCAGGTTGACCTGCTCTTCGTCGGCCTCGACCTGCGCAAAGTCGGTGTTGTAGGTGGCGTCGAGCGTCAGGTTCGGACGGATCCCCCACTTGAAGTCGACGCCGACGTCGCCGTTCCGATCCACGTTGTCACCCGCGCGCGTGAAATCCTTGTTCACCGAACCGAGCGCGTACGGAATCAACTTGATGTCTCGACGCGCCGGCAGGCTGAGCCCGGACATCTTCGCGGCGAGTGACACGCGGTAGATGTCGAACCCACGCGGGATCGGCGCGAGGTAGACCTGCTCGTTCTTGTGCCGGATGTTGCGCAGCACGTTGAAGCCCCACGTCTGGTTGTCGCCCTGCTGGTAGCGCAGCGTCTTGAGCGGGATTGCCAGCTCGGCTTCCCAGCCGCGCTCGGTGATCTGGCTGCGCACCGTCCAGTCGCCGTCCCAGTTGGGGTTGAACGCGCTGATGCCGCCGCGCTGCGTGCCGCCGGCACCGCCGCCGCCGGTGGAGACGCCGCTGCTCTGCCCTTCGCGCGCCACCTGGCCGTCGTACTCGATGCCCAGCGGGTTGGTGCCGAACACGAACGCGTTCTGGTTGTCGTTGAAGGTGTCGAACACCATCACGACCGAATCCGTCTCGCTGAGCGACGCATCGCGGCGCGCCTGCGACACGATGATCTTCGACGGGTCGCTGTCGAACGCGATGATGCCGACGTAGACGTTGCCCTTGCCGACGATGACGCGCACTTCGGTGCGTTCGCTGGCGGGAGCGCCTTCGATCGGATCCTGCTGCGTGAAGGCGGTATACGGCGTCACGCCCTCCCATACCGGATCGGTGACGCGGCCATCGATCGTCGGGCCCTCGGCCGCTGTATCAAGCTTTCCGGCCGTAATCGTCGGGGTTATCGGGGTTTGCGCGAAAGCAAAAGAAGGAAGGACGAGCGCCGTGCAGAGACAACCGAGTATGTAGTTGCGACACATAATATGGATGAGAATTTCCGTGGCAGTGTACTTGAGCTAATCGGTTCAAACAAGCACAGGGATCAAGGAGCGTCACTCATGACGGCCCGGCTGGCGGCGATGGTTGTCACCGTATGTCTCTGTGCGAGCCACGTCTCGGCGCAGGCGCCACCCGCACTTACGAGCCAGCAACGCGATCTGCTGCAGGCGCTCATCATCGCCGTCGATCGCGCGCCCGCTCTGACCGAACCCCACGACTACGACTGGCTGACCCACGTGCTTCGCGTCTCCGACGGTTCGCATTACGTCGCCTTCTCCGTCACCCCGCCGGCGGCGGCGCAGTCGAAAGGCCCAGTGGTCGTCTACATCCGCCTCGCCAGCGCGAAGACTCAAGGTGCCACGACCACCGCCGAGCGTTCCCTGGTACGGGAATGGCTGCTGGGATCGCGCGTCGATCCGCGCATGCTGCCGCGCAAAGGCGGATTCGCGGTGGGAGATATGCCGGCCATGGGCGCCGGCACCATTGGCGGACGTGGCGCTTCAACGGTGGGTTCGGCCGATTTGCAGATCATGGAGCTGCAGCGGGAACGCGCCCGGCAGCGGAGGGCTGACGACGAAAAGCAGAGACGTGCCGCACTCGCGGGTGAGGCCAGCGGCGGCACCGACGTGTTGCCGTTCGAAGACTTCGATGTGGTGCCGCCGGCCTCGTTTGCCGATGGCACGCGCGCCATCCAGCGGGCCCTCACCGCCGGTCCGGGCGTCTACGATCTGTCGGTCGCCTGGGCCGAGGCCTCGCAACCCGCGGCCAAGGCGCACATTCACGTCGCCCGCCGGTCGCTGCAACTCGCTCCCGCCGTGGCCACCGAGTTTGGGTTGAGCACGGTGATCGTCGCCGATCAGATCGGCGTGAGAGCTACGCCGTACTCGCCGCTCGAACAACGCGCACATCCGTACGCGATTGGTGTGACGGAGATCATGCCGGCGCGCGACGCCGTGTTCACGCCGGACGAGCAGCTTGCCGTGGCCTTTCAAATCGTCAACCCCGCGGCGTCGGCGTCCGGCAAGCCCGACCTCAGCGTCAGCCTGCGCATCGTCCGCGCGGCGGGCGCGAGAGACGAGGTGGTCGCCTCCCTGTCGCCGCTGACCTATGACGCCGCCACCCTCCCCGCGGACTTTGACGCCCGTCGCGGCCACCCGGTGATTGCCGCACTCGCCGCGCCTCTCGCGACGATTCCTCGCGGCGAGTATCGGCTCGTCATCACCGCCGAAGATCGCATCGCGTCGACGGTGGTGGCCGGCGGCACGATGTTCACCGTGGTCGGCACGCGCGAGAGCCTTCTGGCCGAGGCGCCGCTGTTCGGCGCGCGCTTTCAGCCGGCTGCCGTGCTGCAGCCACCGATCCTGAACGAGTTGCTGGATCGGCTGGCGCCAGCGACCCCGTCTCCGGCGCTGGCCGGCGCGCTGCAGTCCGCACGCACCGGACGCTTCGCCGAACTGCTAGTGGCCGATGTGGTGCCGCCGGCCGAAGGGGGCGTACGCACGGCGCTCAGCGGGCTAGCGCTACTATCGCTCGGCAATCCGTCGGCGACCGCCGAGTTCCAACGTGCGCTCGTGATGCAGGCGCCGCTGGCGCCGGTGCAGTTCCTCCTGGCCGCCGCCCAGGCCATGCAGGGCCGCGACCGCGAGGCGACCACCGCCTGGGAAGCCGCTCGCAAGTCGGGATTTCCTGCGCCGGCGGTCGACCGCCTGTTGGCCGAGGCCTATCTGAGACAAAAGAACTATGCGCGCGCGGCCGCCGCGATCGGCCCGCGCCCGCCCGGTGAAGATGCGGCGGGCGCCCGGACGTTCGCCGCGATCGCGATCGCAACCCGACGCGAGGCCGAGGCGATCACGGCGCTCGACGCGCTGCTCGCGCGCGACGGCGCCGATCTCGACGCCCGCTGGCTGCTCGTGCACGCGCTTTACTCAGAGTTCGCCCACGGCAACCGCGGGCGGCAAGAGAGGCTCCTCGCCGAGGCGCAACGCTACGTCGAGGCGAAGGGGCAGCACGCCACCCTGGCGTCCGAGTGGCTGAAGGTGGTTATTTCTTCTTGAGCGGCGGGGGCGCCGGTGGCGTCCCTTCGGTTTTCAGCGAGTACTCCCGCCGCGAGGCGACCGAGACGTTCGGACGGTTCACTTTCACCTCGAGCCGCCGCGTACGCTTTTTCGAGTCCGCGTTGGTCGAATAGAAGCCAAGCACGTAGTAGTCGCTCGTCTCTGCGTCCACGCGCTTGAGGGCGCCGGCGAAGTCGTTCGTATCGACGATGGCGAAACCGCCGGTTTCATCGGCGAGATACCGCAACGAGCTAATCGTCTTCTGGAGGTAGGTGCGCCATTCGCTCTGATCGACGTACTGTCCGGCATCGATCACGCCGGCGAGGCCGCGGGGATCGATCGTATAGATCGACGCGTTGGCGCGATTGGCCGACAAGGTCAGTTCTCGCGTCAGGCGGAACAGGTCGATGTCCGCCGACACGCGGCCCTTCGAGAAATAGGGGTTGTCCTCGTCGATCAGCTTCCCCACCGGCTCGGCCCAGCGCCCGCCCATGATGCGGTCCTTGCTCGCGCGTCCTTCGGCAAACGGATCGAAGTCATAGCCGGTGCTGATGTAGAGCACCGCCTTGCGCCGATTGGCGACGTTCTCGAGCTGCGCCAGGATGTTGTACGCGGTGTAGAAGGCCAGCTGCGCCCGGTTGCGGATGTCGCCGGGGCCCTGCGAATTCTCCATCATCTTGAAGATTTCCGACGGCACGTAGCCGGAGCCGCGCACCTTGTTCGCCGCTTCGGCAATCAGCTTGCGATCGTAGGTCGGGCCCACCTCGATGAACGACGGTCCGGTGGAGACGACGGCGGCGAGGTCGCCGTCGTGGAGCAGCGTGTCGACAATGGTCTGGATTAGGCGGCGGACGTGCGGCGTGAGCTCCGGCTCGAAATGCAAATCGTCGACGAGAATCAGCAGGACCCGGCCCGCCTCGCTCGCCGTGCTCTTGCGCGCCGGCGGCAGCACGATGCCTTCGGGTACCGCGCGGCTCGGCGGCGGGGCCAGCAGGTTGAAGGTCCGGCCTCCCTGCACCATCGCGAACGATTCGATCGTTTGCGGCTGCCCGTCTTCGAGCACGGTGAACTGATCCTTGGTGAGATCCGCGACGAACTGGCCCTTGTCGTCACGCACGATGACGTCGGTCGACACCAGCGTCACGCCGGCGCGAAAGGTCGGCTGCTGGGCGGAGACGTAGGCGACCGACGCGAGAACCGCAAGCAACGCCGCCTTTGACACGAATGGCACTCTTGGCATCCTCTCTTGGGACCAGTATACCGTCGGCACCGGAGTCCCGGCCCCGAGTCGGCTACTATAGTCTTGATGACCTTCGCGCCAGAAGAATTGGCAATGCGACAGCTCGTTGACGATTACCGCTCGCGGTGTTTATGGTTTCTCCGCGAGGGTTACTACCCTGTCTCGGAAATCGAGCGCCAGCGGGTCCTCGATGCCATCGAGCGCCACGGCGATGTCGAAGCATTTCGCCGCGTCGCCACGGTACGCGCATGGCTCTCACACAGTTCCAACGGGACATCTGCGGCCTCCTAGCCGATCGCCGGAAGGCCGCGGGCGAGAGCTACGTTGCGGGAGGGGTCGCGCTGAGCGTGGCGCTCGACACCTTTCGGCTGTCGCGCGACCTCGACCTCTTTCACGACTCGATTGACGCGGTAGCGCGTTCATGGGACCGCGACCGGTCCCAGCTGGTAGAGTCGGGGTACGGCGTCAAGACACAGCGTGAACGTCCCGGCTTCGTTCAGGCCTCAGTGTCGCGCGGCCCGGACAGCCTGATCGTGGAGTGGATCCGCGACTCGGCCTTTCGGTTTTTCCCATTGCTGGAACATCCGCTACTCGGGCTGACGCTGCATCCCTTCGATCTCGCCACGAACAAGGTCCTCGCGCTGGTGGGCCGCCTCGAAGTGCGCGACTGGGTGGATGTGCTGGCGTGCGACGAGCGCCTTCAGCCGCTCGGCTACCTGGCCTGGTCCGCGTGTGGCAAGGACCCGGGCTTCTCTCCGCCGGCGCTTCTTGGTCACGCAGTACGGTCCGGACGATACTCGGAGGAGGAGGTGGCTTCGCTGGCCTTCGACGGCCCGCCCCCTCGCGCGGCCGACCTATCGCGCCGCTGGCATGCGGCGGTCGAAGACGCACGCACGATTGTGGAACGCCTGCCGGTGGCCCATGTCGGCGAGGTCGTCCTGACCAGCGACGCACGCCTGTTCACGGGAGGGCCCGCGGAGCTGGCCGGGGCTCTGAAGGACGGCGCAGTGCGTTTTCATCGAGGACGACTGCTTGGCGCCTTACCCACCGTACGAGTCGCGGGGTCAGCCGACCAGTAGAGGTGCTTGTCACTTCATGACCGGCACGCTCCGTCCTATAATCCACACGATGAAGCCGTCACGCCGCGAGATGCTGGCCACCATGGCGGCCGCCGGCGCCGCCACGCTGGTCGAGCCCGGTGAGGTTCTGGCGCGGCTTGCTGCGGACGTGGCCTGCGTAGGAACAACGCCGGCGGGTGAATTACTGGGCACCTTGCCGCTGTTCAGGAACCGTTTGCAGCCGCAGGCCTTCGGCGTGAAGTACGGCGGCCCCGGACTCGACGCCCGGATGGTCACCGACCTGTCGATCCTCGAACCCAACACGCTGATCACGCCCAACGAGCTCGCCTACATCCGGACCGAGATCCCCGCGGCTGCGGCCGCGCACCAGGGGCCGTGGACGCTCGAGACCAGCGGACTGCTCGCCCAACCGGCGGTGTTGCGGCTCGACGACCTGGCGCCGCGCTCGCGGAAGATGGGCGCGCACCTGTTCGAGTGTTCGGGCAATGCCAACCCGGCGAACTTCGGCTTGATGAGCGTGGCCGAATGGGAAGGCATTCCGCTCGCGGACGTCGTGGCCCGGCTCACGCCGGCCAAGGAAGCCACCGCGGTCCTGGTCAGCGGCTACGATCACATCGGCCAGGTGTCGCAGCGCTCGATCGTCGGCGCGAGCTGGGTGTTTCCGCTGGCGTCACTCGACACGGTCGGCGCGTTCCTCGCGATTCGCATGAACGGCGAGCCGCTGCCGGCCGATCACGGGAAGCCCGTTCGCCTGGTCGTGCCGGGCTGGTACGGCTGCACGTGGATCAAGTGGGTCAACGAGATTCGCCTCGTGGGCCCTGATGAACCGGCCACCACCCAGATGGTGGAGTTCGCCAACCGGACGCACCAGACGGCGCCGCACAAGTACGCGCGCGAGTACACGCCGGGCGACATTCACACGGCGGCGACGCCGGTGCGCGTGGAGAAACGTCGGACGCCCGCCGGCCTCGAGTACCGCATCGTCGGCATCGTTTGGGGCGGCACCAAGCCGGTCGATCGGCTGGCGATTCGCTTCGGCAAGGACGAGGACTTCACGCCGTTTTCAATCTGCCCGGCGCCGAAGACCCACACTATGTGGTCGCTCTGGGAATATCGCTGGAAGCCCAAGGCGCCCGGCACCTACGACATCGCGCTCGAGGTTCCGGATCACGCGGTACCGCAGCGACGGCTCACAGTCGGGTACTACATGCGACAGGTCAGAGTGGAAGAAATCTGAATCTGTTGATCGATTGATCTGTTGACCTGTTGATCTACTCCTGCGTCGGCGCGAAGTAGCCCTGGCGCGCTCTCAACCGGTGATTCATGCCGGAGAGTTGCAGTTCCAACTTTCTCCACGCGCCATCCCGTTTTAGGTTCGTCGACTCGTAACCCATCAGGTATTGGTGGGCGAGCTCGTTTCGCAACTCCGCGAAGGTGGGGCCGAGCTCGTCCGGGCGCTCGGCAAAGAGCGCCCGGCCGCCGCTTGGCTCCGCGAGCGCCTGGAGCATGTCACGAAGCCTGGCCTGATCGCGACCGCGGCCGAGGGCCACGGTGAACAGCACCGCATCACTGCCTTTCATCGCGCGATCGACGGCGGCAAACGTGGCCTGGCTCGATTGGTCCTCGCCGTCAGTGAAGACGATCAGGCTGCGGCGTCCCGGCCGGCGCGACAGCAGCTCGAGTGATCGAATGGTGGCGTCGTAGAGCGTGGTTCCTCCCCACGCCGACAGACGCTCGATCGCCTCCTCACGCAGCGCCGCGTCGGTTTCGCGTTGGGTGAGCACGAACATTTCGTCGTTGAACGCGACCAGCGTCACTTGATCTTCGGATCGTAGCTGCGACAGGAACTGGCGGACGGCGCCCTTCAGGTCCTCGATGGCATGACCCATGCTGGCGCTGATATCCATCGCCACGACGATTTCAAGCGGCGCTTCCTCCGCGGCGAAGTGCACGATCGCCTGCGGCACGCCGTCCTCGGCCAGCCGGAACTGCTCCCTGGTCAAGCCGCTCACGAACTTCCCGTCTCGATCCATCACCGAGGCGTTGACCTGGACGATCTGAACGTTGACGCCCTCCTTGAAGTCCACTTCGCGCGTCCGCGCCGTCGCCACCAGTCGCGCGCCGGCTGTCGTACTGGCGACGACCCGAATCACGTGCGGCTTGATCAGCGGTCCGGCGTCCCAGCCGCACCGTGGCGTCTGGACGTTCGTGGTCCGGCACACCTGCCGGCCGTCGGCGAAGAACGTGACGTCGGTGATCTCGCCGCGGCGCTCGCGCGGGGTGACGCGGGCCTCGAGCGTGAGACGATCGCTGACGTAGGCGCCGTTGGGTGGTGACACGATCTCGAGTGTCAGTGGCACCTGCGCGGCACCAATCTGAACCAGGATGACCGCGACCAGCGCGACACCCGCCACGCGCGCGCGGCTCATGGCCGCGCCGGCACCGGCCGAAGTGGACCGATCGCCGCGATCGCCCCGATATAGTCTTCGACCTCGCGGCGGCCGAGCGCACGGGCTTGTCGAGCAAACGCGGCGGCGTCGGCAGCATGAATCGGCCTGACCCGATCCAGATAATCACGCATCGCAAACGCCAGCACCGGCGCGGCCAGGGTCGCGGGCAATGTCAACTCGGCCAAGTGAACGGCGACGCGCAACATCAGGTCCACGCTCCGGCCGCCGACAATACCATCTCCGGATCTGCCGGCAAACAACTCCGGAATCCGCGGTGGCGGCAGCGCGAGCCGCAGCGACCCGGCCATCATCGACACGCTGCCCCACGCCGCGAGCGGGCCGGCGTTGAGGCCGCCCAGCCGCGCCAACTCCATCGGTGAAAACTGCTCGTCGATGCGCTCCGGTTCTTCATGCACCATCCACGGGAGAATCGCGCGGCGCCAGGGGCTCAGCGACGCGCGCCTCGCCAGCGCGTCGAGATCGCCGCCCTGGGTTCGCGCGCCCGACACCAGCTCGGCGCCCCTGGCCTGCGTGGCCGCCAGATGGGCAAGATCGGGATCGGTGAGACGACGCGGATTGCTGAGCGCCGCGGCGAGCATCAGCGGAATGCTGTCGTTGCCGTCGATCGCCGGTGCCGCCGGCACCGCAGTGCCCGACAGCCGCTGCAGCGACCAACTCGCCAGCGCTGCCTGCACGCCGAGAATCGATCCGGCGATCGATCCGCGGGCGGCCGGGGACATCGCCGGCTCCCACGGTTGATCGGCGCGGCTGCGCCCCGTCAACCTGACACCGAGACGGTGCCGGAGCGATCCATCGCCCCCAACCAGCGCGCCGCTGCCGCCGCCGCCAAGATGCGGCGCATATGCCCACGACGTCAGCACGTGCGCCAGGACGAAATCGACGACGCGCACCAGGTCGCCCGACACACCAGAAGTTTTGCCGAGGCTGAGCTCTCTGATCGAGCGGTTCAGCAGTGCCTGGACGTCGACGCCGTCGTTGTCGTACTCCTCGGCAACGATGAGCAATCGCAATGGCGGGGCCACGGCTTCAAGCGCCAATCCTGGGGCGGCGTCGCGGGCGCCTGGCACGCCTGGTGCGGTGAGCGCGCGGGCGATTTCGTGCAGCGTGAGCACCGTATCCAGCGTGACGCCGCCCTGCCGCAGGCGAACCTCCATCAACCGCTGGCGCGACGTCGCAGCGAGGTCGACCGCGTACTCGAGGCCTTCCCACTGCACGCGCTGGAGCGGTGTGGGCGAGGGTCCCGACAGCGCCGTCGCGACGAGTAATTCCGCCGAGGCGATCTCGCCGGGTGCAGCAGTGGCCGGCCTCACCGCCGGCAGCCATCGCCCGTCGAGCCAGTCCGCGATGCCGCCCGCGTAGCGCTCGTGGTCCAACGGCACGGCCGACAGCGACTCGATCAGCGCATTTGCGCCGGCAATGGTCAGCGTGCCCGCGTTGACCGCGTGCAGCGTCAGCATCAGCGCGCCCTGGAACTGTCGCAGGGCCGTGATGCGGCGCCCGGCGTCAGCGATGTTCGACAGCCTCGCTGCGTGGCGAGCCGCGGCCGCATAGGTGCGTCCTTGCGCGATACCCGCCTGCTCCATCGCGATGAACAACGCCGGGTAGGCGCGGCGAGCTCGTAGCGCCGCGGCGGTGTCGGCGAGATTCTCAGTCGGACGCCCGGTGAACACGCGATGCCCGGCGAGCAACGTCACGAACACGCCGGCGCGATCCTCCGCTCGCGCGCCGCACAGCGCCTCGACCAGCCACGCGGCGTCCATCGCGACGTCCTCCGGCGCCGGCATATCGCGCAGGACGTCGCGGAAGACATCGTGCCAGAGTCTGCGCGATGATGGTCCAGCCAACGCGCCGTCGCTGGTCACACCAACTTCCAGTAACAGCAGCGCCGCGTCGTGCGACCGCACGACGAATGGGTACGCGGTGGACTGGGCCGGATAGCAGGCCGCGAAGCTCGAGACCAGCCGTTCGAAGCGGCGCTCGCGCGCCGGCGCGGACAGTGGCGTGCCCAGCACGAAGGCACGCCGCGACTCGCCGGCGGCGCTGAGAACGAAGTAGAGGCCGGCTGTCCGGCCCGCGTTGTGCGCAAACAGCCGTTGAACGAACTCCGCCGGACGGGCGATGGTTGACGCGATCGCCGACGACCATTGCCGCTCCGCTTCCGCACCACCTGGGATGACGATCCGCCCTTGCGCGATCTTCACGGCCGGTGCAAACAGGGCAAACGATCGGACGGCGGCGTCCTCGCGATAGAGCCAGCGCAGCAACTCGCGCTGGTCCTGAAACCACTGCCGGGTCTCGTCGTCGAGACCGGCCAGTCCGTGGAACAGTAACCGGGCGTGTTGGTCGTTGAGGATCTCGATGAACAGCCGGTCAGCCGGAACCCGCCGCCTGAAGATGGCCTCGGACCATGCCTGCGATGACAGCGGTGAGGGCACCACAAAGCCGGCCGCCTTGGTTTCCGGCGCTCCCCTCGACAGATTCCGAAGCGCCCCCGTCAGGACCGGCTGCCCATCGCCGGAGAAATGGAGCGCGCGAATGAGATCGATCATCACCATCGCGCGCTCGCGGTCTTCCGGCACGCCGAGCAACGCCAAGGTGCCGCGGCCGCCGGGGACCTCCAGCCCATGCCAGGTCGCCCCATCAGCGAACGCACCACTCGCGATCAGCGTCACGCCGATCGTGCCAAGCGCGCAAGCGCAGCGCTGGCGGCAGGTCACTTGACGGCGTCCCTGGCTTCAACCACTTCTGGAAGTCCGGAATCAGCCAGACGATAGTTCGTCAGAAATCGCTGATACGCTGCGCGGGCGTTGGTGGCATCGCCGGCGTTGCGATACGCGCGGGCGAGACCAAGCAGGGCCCGGCTGCGGTTCGGCGTGCGCGCCAGGACGCGATCGAATCGCGTCACGGCCTCCGTTGGGCGATTCACCTGCAGCAGCAACTCTCCGTACAGCTCGTTGACGTCCTTCACCGGAAACGGCCGTCCGATCGGCTTGGGCATCCGCGCCTGCAGTGACGCCGCAGCATCCATCACCGCGAGCGCGTCCGCGTGCCGGCCTTGCGCAAACAGGTCGAGCGCTTCCATCTCGCGCAGCATGATCTCCGCCTGTTCGCGCAGCGCCGCGGGCTGCGTGGGCGCGGCGGCCTTGCGAAACTCCCCGATCACGGTGCGGACGCGGGTCGCATCGCCGAGGTTGACGGCACTCAACCCCAGCGCGAACAGCTCCTCGATGTTGTCGAAGGTGGTCTGCCCCTTCATCTCCCGCCAGCGCTCGCTCTCGATGATGGAACGCGCGCGCATCGAGCCGCGATCGTTCCGCAACGCGTCGACGCCACTGCCTCGCCCGATCTCACTCTCGCCATAGCCGTGCCCCCCGGAATGGAGGGGACTTGGGGCTTGGGACTTGGGGCTTGGGCCTGCTTTAAGGGCTTGATCGACGAATGCGATTGCCTCTTTGGTCTTCGAAAACCGTCCCTGCTGCGTCCATTCGTACTGCAGCCAGGCGAGGCTGTGATAGTCGCGGCTCGCAATCGACAGCCCGCGCCGCTTCGCCCACTCGATCGAGGCGTTCCACGACGCCTCGTCCGACGCCGCCGCTTCGTCCCAGAATCCCACCTGCAGAAAAGCGTGCGCGGGCATGTGGAGCGCGTGGCTGGCAGCCGGCGCGATCTTCGCGTAGGCGCGCGCCGCCGGCAGCGCCCTGGCGACCAGGCTGCCGTGGTCATACGCATGAAGGATGTAGTGCGCGGCGCCAGGATGATTGGGACTGCGCGCGAACACCTTCTCTGCGATTTCTCCCGCCCGCCGCCGAATTGGCAGCGCCGCGTCACCGCGTGGCAGCGTGGCCAGCAGTGCCAGCGCATAGAAGGTCTGCACCTCATCGTCGGCGGGATGCTCGGCGGCCAGTTTCGACATGACCCCGGCGTAGGCGGCGGCACGCGCCGCCGTGGGGCCGTCGCCGAACAGCGCCTCAACGGCGCGCATGAAGGCCTGTTCACGCGGCGTCTTCGCCTTCGCGATGCGCGCGTCCGGAGTCGGCGCCAGCCTGGCGAGCGCCGCGCGGCCTTGCGGCACCTCTTCGTAGAACCACAGCGGCTGGCTGAAGCTCATCGCCTCGCCCCAGTGCGCGAGGGCAAACGAGCGATCGATTTTCTGTGCGGCCCGAAACGCATCGATGGCGTCTTCGTAACCGAAGCTATGCAGCCACGCCACGCCGCGAAGAAAGTGCTCTTGGGCCGCTGGCGCGCCCGAATTGGGGAAAGTCACGCGGCCCAGGGCGGGACTTGGGACTTGGGGTTTGGGGCTTGGGGCCAGCGCAAAGATCGATGGCAAGGCAACACCGAAGCACACCAAGATGAAAACGAACTGCTTCAAGATTTGCTCAGCGTATCCGCCTTTGCTCGCGGAGTCATCAGGCGAGCTACGGCGCGATCTCGCCGTAGCCGCGCGTGCACTTCAGTGCACGGCATAGGCGGACAACACAAGGGCGGTCCGTCAGGACCGCCCTTGGCATTGCATTAAGCCGAGACCCAAGAACTCAGGTCCCAAGACCCAAGTCCCAAGCCCCAGGACCCTTTAGAACGACAGCCGGAACATCACCTGCGTCAGCCGCATGAAGCCGCGCTGTGCGGTAATCTGGCCAAACGCCGCGCTCCCAAACGATGTGTTCGGCGTTTGCGTCTTGACCGTGTTCGTGATGTTCAGCACCTCGACTTTGATCTGACCGCGCACGTTACCAACGAGCCGCACGTCCTTCTGCGCCACGAAGTCCCAGTTGTTGCGGTGCGTCGTGCGAATGTCGCCGTTGGTTCGTGGCGAATTGCCGAACGTGAACGCACCGGGGTTGCTGAACGCCTCCGGATTCAGCCAGCGATTTCTATGGTCGTTCCACGACAGACGGTCCTCGCGGTTGCCTTCAGTTGCCAGCTCGGCTCCGGTCAGGTTCGGCCGCTGCATCGGGAAAAATGCCGCCGAGTTGTTGTTCGAGCTGTTCGACACCGAGATCGGGAAGCCGCTCTCGAACGCGATGATCGACGAGATCGTCCAGTCGCCGAGGATGGCGGCGGCCACGCCGCTCTGCGCCCACCGACGACCCTCGCCGAACGGCAGCTCGAAGATCGGCGCCAACACCAGCTTGTGCGGCACGTCGAGGAGTCCGATCGAGTACTCGGCATCCAGATCGTACGGATTCTGGGGGTTGCCGTTAGTCGTCGAGAACGAGTTGCCCTCGCCGAACTGGCTGTCCATCAGCCGGCTGTAGGTGTAATTGATGCGGCCGCCCCAGCCGTTGCTCATGCGCTTCTCGAACTTGACGATGCCGGCATGGTACTGATTCCTCGCGTCGGTCGACTGACGCATCAGGATGTTTCCGAACTGCGGGAACGGCCGCAGCGACTGCGCGCGAGAAATAGTCGCGCTGTTGGGCGTGAAGCCGGTGCCGGTGCCGAAGAAGGGGTTTGGCACCCGATCGTTCAAGGCGGCGCCGAGCGCCAGGTGGCTCGGATCCAGCGTATTAATATTGATCGAGGTGTCGCTGGTGCCGCCGAAGCCCAGGTTGCGGCCCGTCGCGCCGCTGTACTCGAACCCGATGGCGACGTTGCCCGGCAGCTCGCGGTTGGCGTCGAACGAATACTGCTGCACATACGGTGCGCCCTTCTCCTGGTCGATGAATTCGACCTGGCTGCCGACGCCTTCGAGCGCGCCGAGCGAGTTGCCGCGCGGCTGGGTGACGCCGCCCGGAAACGGGTTATTCAAAAACGTCGTCGGCCGGTACTGACCCTGCTGGATGAACGTGTTCTGGCTGTAACCGACCTGTCCGTAATTGGCGGCGCCGACGCCCGGGTAGTTCCACGGCGCCTGATACACGCCGTAGCCGCCGCGAATGACGGTCTGCGGATTAATCGAGTAGACGAATCCCACGCGCGGCGAGAACTTGGCCGCCGGCTGGTTGCCCTGCTCGGTGGGCGCGCCGTTCACGCCGGCGTAGACCAGGCCGCCGCGCACCGGATTGCCGTTGACGGTGATGTTGCCGAGCGCGCCGCCCGGATTGAGGGTGCGGTCGAACGCCACGGTGAAGCGATTTTCTTCCTCCTGCAATCCCGTCTCGCTTTCCACACGCAGGCCGTAGTTCAGCGTGAACTTCGAGCTGACGCGGAAGTCATCCTGCAAGTAGGCGCCGTAATAGTTGACGAAGTAATTCGCCGGCGACGAGACCTGAATGGTGCTCTGCGTGCCCGGATCTCCGGACGGATACCCAAGCAACAGGCTGGCGAGGGCGTTGCCGGACGGCGTCGCGCCGGTGACGCCGTTCTGGTTGGGATTCAGCGAGGTGTAGTGGCGGGTGAATTCCAGTCTACCGGCGCCATTCGCAAAGGACTGCGCTTCGATACCGATGGTGCGATAGTCAACACCAGCCTTGAAGGTATGGCGGCCGAGCAGCTTCGAATACGCGGCGTTGGCGCTCTGAGAATAATAGTTGCGGTTCGTCGGATTGATCGCGCCCAGCTGGTAGTAATCATTGATGGGCACGGTCGGGAACTTCTTCTGCTGGATGGCGTTGATGAATCCCGCATCGAACCCGAGCGTAGCCGGATCAAAATCGATGCTCATCGTGGAGTTGTCCTTGAACTGCGTCAGGCCGAATCGCAACGTCAGCACCGCGTTGCTGCTGGGCAGCCAGGTGTTGTTCAGCGCCAGCAACTGCACGCGCCGCTTCAACAGGTAATCGCCATTGTCGATGAACCGGTTCGGGTCATTGAGACCGGGGTAGATATAGTTCGCGCAGGGCTCGTCCGTAGCGTTATAGAGGTAGAACCCCGACAGCGACACCGAATCAGCGAACCGATGATCGATTTTGCCCGAGTACATCATCGCGCGGTCGTGAATTTCCGCGGTGCTGAAGAAATTGTCGTTGCCGTCGCTGACGTCGTTGGTTGGCGGTGGCAGATAACTCAGCATCTTCGTCGCGATCGGATTCAGGCGGTTGGCCGGAATCACGTTGCCAGGGAATGGCGTCCGGCCGTTTCCAGTGGCGTCGCCGGTGAGCGGGTCGTAAATGGTCACCAGTCGGCCGGCCGAGTCGGTCGACCGCGAGAAGTCGCCGGCCCGCTCGCGCGCGGTCGGCAAACGCTCCGCACCGTTGCGGGTCGTATTGGATCCGTAGCCTTCGACTGACCCCCAGAAGAACGTGCGGTTGCGAACGATCGGACCGCCGAAGCCGCCGCCGCCGGTGTGGAAGTAGGTTTGGGGCAGCGGCGAGCCGTTCTTATCTGAGAAGAAGTTGTTGGCCATGCCCCAGCGCGGTCGGGTCTGGTAGAAGCCGCTGCCGTGCCAGTCGTTGGTGCCGGACCTCGTGGCGACGTTGAACGTCCCGCCGCCGGTGCGGCCAGCTTCCGCGTCATACAAGTGCACCTGCACAGCGACGTCGTCGAGCGCTTCGATGCTTGGATTCGCCGATGCGCGATTGATGATGTCGGTGACCGGCACGCCGTCCACCAGGTAGTTGTTGCCGCGGCGCGTGCCGCCGCCGAGCGAGAGCAGCGACGCGTTGGTCTGATCCTGCTGGCGGTTGAACTGAGAGTCGCCCGAGGCCACCACGGTGGGCAGCGTCACGGCGAAGAGGAACGCCGAGCGGCCGCCGCTGGGCAGCGTCTGGAGCTGCTGGGTGCTGATCACGCCGCCGCCGGTGGCGTTGGACGTGTCGATCAGCGGCGCGGCGCCGGTGACCGTAATCGTCTCTTGCAACTGTCCGACTTCGAGCACGATGTCGAGCGTGATGAACTGCTGCGCGGCAATGCGGATGCTCTGGTTCTCATAGGTCTTGAACCCGGTGAGCTCCGCTTTGACGGTGTAATTGCCTGGAGGAACCGCGGCGAAGCTGTATTCACCCGATGCGTTTGACACCGCGTCACGGCCGGCGCCGGTGTCGATGTTGAGCAGCGACACCGTGACGCCGGGGATCACACCGTTCGCGTCCCTGACGGCGCCGCGAAGACCACCCGTGAACGTCTGCGCCCACGCGGCACTGGTGGCTAGTGGAACAAACAGCAGCGCAAGGAAGCACCACCGCGAAACAAGGTTCCTCATACTCGCATTCCTCCAAATCGAAAGAATCTGTGGCCACCGCACTGGCGCACAGACACAACGCCTGCTAGGGATCATTCCAGTTCAAACCACTTGAGCCGTTTCAAGCCTGTTACGTAAGTTGCCGGAGTTTACGCCGCGCAGCGACGAGTTTGCAAGCAAAGTCAGTCGGAATCCACTACAGAAATTTGGATCATTTAACGACGCCTCGCGTCGTCGGTCAGTCAGTCACGGCACCGGGATATAATCGGCCGCATGTTGCAGACGACATGGCGGCGCGGAGCCGGTTTCGTGCTGCTCGCCGCGTTTTTCACCGCCACTCCGTCGACCCGCGCCGCACACCAGACCACGAACACCCCTGCCCAGCAGCAGCCGACGTTTCGTGTCAATATCGACCTGGTCACGCTCGATGTCATTCCGCGCGCTGCCAATGGCCAGTTCCAGGCGGACCTCAGCGCGGAGGACTTCCAGATTCTCGAGGATGGCGTCCCGCAGCAGATCGCCTCCATGGTGTTGGTCCACGGGGGGCGTGTGTTCAACGTCCTGCAGCCGCCCGCGTCCGCGCCGCCCGCGGCGCCCGAAGGCCTCATCCTGCCAAGAGCGAGGCCGGCGGATAGCATGGCCGGCCGCATCTTCGTTCTGGTGGTGGACGACCTGCATTTCACGGCCATCGACACGCCGCACGTACGGGCACTGCTGAAGAAGGTCGTGAAAAGCCTGTTTCATCCGGGCGACATGTTCGCCATGTTCAGCACGGGGCCGTCGTCGATTGAAATTCCCGTCTCGTACGACCGGGGTGTCCTGGAGAGCGCCATCAGCAAAGTCGCCGGCCACGGGATGTCCTATCGCGACATCATGGATGCCCGCGACGGGTCGCTGGGTCCTCAAGGGCTGCGGCACAGCGCACACGTCGCGTTCAAGACTGCCTACGAACTGCTCGGGAATCTCGAGCACGTGCGAGACCGGCGCAAGGCCCTGATTCTGGTCAGCAACGGCTACGATTTCGACCCCTTTCCACAGGGTCGGACGGGAACCGATCAGGTATTTGGCGGCCGCTACGGATCGCCTTGGGTAGATCCCGAGCGCGGCGATCGGTTTCTCTCCCTGGAGCAGCAGAACAATCGCTTCGCTGATGGGGATCTCGCATCGGAGCTATCGGCTTTGACGGGCGCGGCCAACCGCGTGAACGCGATCATCTATGCCCTCGATCCTCGCGGGGTCGTCGGGACCATGACCGTGGTTGACCAAGTGGATCCCACCGAAATGCGCACACACATCGGCAAGACCCAGGGCAGCCTGCGGACGCTCGCGGAGGCGACGGGCGGCTTCGCCGTGGTCAACGACAACGAATATGACGGCGCCTTGAAACGCATCGATGCGGAGACGAGTGACTATTACATCCTCGGGTACTACGCGTCGAATCCGGATCCGAATCACCGGAATCGAATCGTGGAAGTGAAGTCGCGGCGTCCCGGCGTGGAAGTGCGGTCCCGCGGTTGGTATCGCACGCGCGCTGCTCGGGCGCCTTCGTCGCCCAAGGACTGATCGCGCACTTTCGATGAAGCCGTCATCCGGATGACGCGGACGTCGCGTCGTTCTATGCGCTTGCGCTGCTTGGGACCATGTCGCGCAGTCTGATCGGCTACCTCGACAACCACCGATGACCGCGCGAGCGCAGACGTCGCGACCATGCTGCGGCAATGGTTGCCTTCAGCCCTCGACGATGAATCGCACCATACGGCGGGTGGCAACGCCGGCGAGATTGTCGGTGACGACGATCTCGAGCTCGTAGGTGTCGGGAGGAAACGTCGTGAGAGGCACGGCCTGGGTCACCGCCAGTTGGCGGCCGGCCTTGAGGTCGAATGCGGGCGCCGCGTGGGCGCGTCCGAAGCGCTGCGGCGCCAGCTCGCCAAACACTTTCCCCCACACGCTCATCCTGAAGAACCGGCATTCCACTGTGACATCCGGCAGCTTGCCCTCGTCGACCGCAAGGTTGTAGACGAAGTACACGACGGAGAGGACGTCATCCTGGTTGAAGGTCGAGTCAGCGTCAGGGAAGACCTCGGCCGAGCCGAACGCATACGGGCGATCCTCCCGCGTTGACGAGGACACCCGCGTGGCGAGCGCGTCGACGCGAGACGCCAGAACGATGCTGCTCATCGTCGGCTCGCTGCCTTCGAGGTTCGGAACGATCAGCGTCCGCTGCAGTACGGCCGCCTTTGGACCGCCGCCCGTGGCAGCGCCGGGCCGTTCCCGGACAGCCACGTAGAGGTCGTGTTCGCCCGGGACAACCACCAGCGCCCGCCGCAGGATGCGTGGGGCCGGCTTCCCCGGCACTCGTGCGACGAAGTACGCTTCAAACGAGGGCTTGACGGCACTGAGCTCGCTGGCCATCAGACCCAGCCGCGCCGAGGCCTCGCCGGCCGTCGGATTGCCGCGCGAGAACTGGCTCTCCGGCGCGCTCACCGGAGTCCCCAGCACACTACCGCTGACGTGTCTGTCGCCGGCCGGGCTTTTCGTACCGCGTGGCACGACGCGGACGTACATCGCGATTGACTCGAAACTCGCGTCCGCCTCATCCAGCCTGAGCGTGAACGGAACGTAGACACGCCCATCCGCGGCGCGCATGAAATGACCGTCCCATTTGAGGTAGGCATCGCCGCCGGCAGGCTTCCCCCCGACGACGCCGTCAACGAGACTTCTGAGCTCGGCAGCCTCCGTCCGCGGCACAGGGCTGGTACCGCCGCCGGCGCGCTGGCCGGATTCGCCGGGTCGTGCGATGACGAGAAGCAGACCCGCCGCCATTACCGACAGGTACGTCGTGCGCATCGTCTGCTCCTTCCGTGTCGAGACAGCGTTTCGATCCAACACGCGCGTCGATCCGGACGCGCCGGCGCCGGCCTGACACGAGACCGTCACTCGGCGGCCTGCAGTATGCGCTCGGAGAGCGCGCCGTGCAAGGGAGGGGCGAGTCGTAAAAAAAACAGGGCGGCCCCAAAGGACCACCCTGTTCCACTCCAGTCCGATCCGGATCGTTAGAACGTGTACCGGAAGCTCAACTGCCAGATCCTCATGAATCCGGCCTGTTGCGTGATGCGGCCGAAGGCTGTCGAGTCGATGCCGTTCGAGTCAATGCCTCTGAACTTCGCCGTGTTCGTGAGATTGAGGATCTCGAAGCGCACTTGCCCGACGTGCGAGCCGAAGAACGTCGTGTCCTTGGAGACCACGAGGTCGATGTTCTTCCGGAACTGATACCGCGCGTCCCCGTGGGTTCGCGGAGCATCACCGTATTGCCCCGGCCCCGGATTCGTGAAGGCTCCACTGTTGAAGTATCGCGCGTCGACGTTGTCAACTGAGCTCACACGCTCATTGTCGCTTCCCGACGTGTTCGGATCACCGACGAGGTTGGGACGCTGCCGGCCCCCGAACAGTCCGAGGTTGGCAGTCGACAGGCCCGAGTTCAGCACGGCGTTCAGCGGTGAACCGCTGACAAACTCGAAAATGGCCGACATGTTCCAGCCGTTCAGCAACGTCTGGGCCATTCCGCTCGAGCTCTGCGTGTTCGGGATCCTGACGATCGGCGCCAGGACGAGCCGGTGCGGCGAGTCGAAGTTGCTGATGCCGTACTCGGCGTCGAGATCGTACACGTTCTGCGGCTCGGCGGTGCGGCTCTGGTACGTGCTGCTCTCGCCGAACTGATTGTCCTCGGTCCGGCTGATGGTGTAGCTGAAGCGGCCACCCCACCATCCCGTCGTCCGCTTGTCGAGAATCAACGTCGCCGCGTTGTACTGCCGGCGTCCGCCGGCCGTGGTCTCGTACTGGTTGACGTTGCCAAACTGCGGGAACGGCCGCAGGAGCTGACCCGCCTGAATTGTCGCCCGGCTCGCGAATTCGCCGGCTCCGGCAACGCCGAAGAACGGGTTGGGCACCGACCGCAGCAGTGCGGCGGCGTCCCACGTGCCATTGGGCCCCGGGAACGCGGCGCGTGCGACGGCGGGGTCGATCTGGTTGATGTTGAGCGCGACGCTATTCGTGCCGGCGAAGCCGATATCACGTCCGGTGGCGCCGATGTATCCAATCGTGATCGCCATGTTGCCGGGCAGCTCACGCTGGATATCGAACGAGTACTGGTGGACCTTCGGGTTCCCCTTGTTCTGGTCAATGAAATCGACTGTGCCGCCGGCGCCCGTCAGCAGGCCGAGCGAGCTGCCGATGGGCTCCTGCAGGCCGGCCGGGAACGGGTTGTCCAGCGTTGTGATCGGCACGCCCGCTCTGCTGTCCGACTGGTTGAGCGACGTGTCGCGCGAGAAGCCAATCTGGCCGTGCGTGGTCGCGCTATAGTTCCACGGCGCGTAGAACAACCCGTAGCCGCCGCGGATGACGGTGCGGGGGTTCATCGAGTACGTGAAGCCACCGCGTGGTGCCACCTTCACCGCAGCAGGGTTGCCCTGCCCGGTCGGGGCGCCGTCCACACCGGCGAAGATTAGACCGCCATTGATCGTCCGGCCCGCGAGGAGACCCGTTTTCGGCACCAGCGAGTCCAATGGGCTGACGACGGTCTTGTCGAAGGCCACCGTCTGGCGGTTCTCGACCTCCCGCAGGCCGTCCTCATGCTCGAACCGCACGCCGAAGTTGACGGTCAGTTTCGAGTTCACGCGCCAGTCGTCCTGGAGGTACGCGCCGTAGTACTTCGTGTACCACTCTCCCTGACCCCGGTTGAAGGGAACCGAACCCGACGCCGGCGCGCCGAGCAGGATGCTCGCCAGCTCGTGCCCGCCTGCACCCGCGCTGCTCGTGAACAGGCGGTTGAAGGTGAAGGAGCCGCCCATGGCGTCCTCGGTGACCGTGTCGATGCCCATGCGGCGCATGTCGGCGCCGATCTTCACGGTGTGGCTGCCGATCAGCTTCGACAGGGTGCCGTTGAAGGTGTAGGGGCTCTTCCACCGCCTCGGGGCGCCGCCCCATCCACCCACGCTCTCGACATCGTCGAAGCTGAGCGACGGGAACACGTCCTTTTCCGCCACGGCACTCACGTAGTTCGAGGCGAATCCCAGCGACTCCAGTCCCGGGGTGTACGACTGCTTGTCGGTGGAGTCGGCCCAGGTGGACCATCCGTACCGCAGAGTCAACACGGTGGTGTCGTTGAGGATGTTGGTGTTGTTGACCACGGCCACGTGAGGCCGTCGACGCAGAGGGCCGAAGAAGTTGCTCTGGCTGGCAATCGGCCAGTCACTTTCCTTCATGATCGTGCTGCCAGGCTCGTCGGTCTTGTTGTAGATGTACAACCCGCTCAGCGACCACGTGTCCGTGAACTTGTGCTCCGCCTTGAAGGTGACCATGTCGGCTTGGTCGACGATGGGTCCCGTCGCGATGGCGTTCGGCTCGTTGTCTTCATTGCCGGTAATCGCGCCCGCTATGGTTTCGGTCGGCCACGCACCAAGCAGCGCGAATCCCGCCGGATTGGCGGCAGGGTGAGTCCGCGGAATGACGGCCCCGGTAAAGAGGCCTCCGGTCGCAAGCGATCCGGTCCCCGTGGCCGGGCACCTGGCGGTCGCGACGCCGCCGCGGCAGTACGGATTGTAAATGCTCACCGGCACGCCGCCGACCGTCGAGGTGGAGAAGTCGCCGGCGCGCTGTTTCATGCTCGGCCAGACCTGCTGCTCGTTCCGGGTCGTGTTCGAGCGATAGCCTTCCGTGGCGGTCCAGAAGAACGTCCGGTTCCTCCAGATTGGACCGCCAAAGCCACCGCCGTAGAGCCGGTAGTAGGTGCTGTCCAGCCCACTCTGTTCCTTGGTCAGGCCCTGTTTCTGGATGAAGAAGTTGTCGGTCTGGCCCCATATCGGGCGGGTCTGGTAGAAGCCCGAGCCGTGGAACTCGTTGGTCCCGGAGCGCGCGGTCACGTTGAAGACGCCGCCACCGGTACGGCCCATCTCGGCGTCGTAGGTGTGCACCTGGACCTTGACTTCCTCGAGCGCCTCGATCGTCGGGTTGAGCACGGCGCGGCCATTCAGCTCCGTGATCGGCACGCCGTCGAGCAGGTAGTTGTTCGCGCGGATGCCGCCGCCGCCCAGCGAGACGCGCGAGGCGTTGGTCTGATCCTGCTGCCGGTTGAACTGCGGGTCACCCACCGGCGTCACCGTCGGAACGGTCACCGAAATCATAAACGCGTTACGGCCCGGCGCGGGCATGGATTCGAGGATCTGGCGATCGAGCGTGCCGCCGGTCGACGCGTTCGACGTCTCGATGAGCGGCGCCGCGCCGGTCACCGTGATCGTCTCCTGTAATTGACCGACCTCGAGCGTGACGTCGAGCGTGATGAACTGCTGCGTGCCGATGCGGAGACCCGTGTTTTCGTAGGTCTTGAAGCCGGCGAGGGTCGCCTTCACGGTGTAGGTGCCAGGCTGCACGGCCGAGAAGTTGTACTGGCCCTGATCGTTCGAGACCGCCTCACGTGAGATGGCGGTCGCTTCATTGGTCAGCGTCACCGTGACGCCTGGAATGACGCCGTTCGCGTCGCGGACGGCGCCGCGCAGGCCGCCGGTGAAGGTCTGCGCCCACGTGGGAGTGGCTAGTGGAACAAACAGCAGTGCCAGGAAGCACCACCGCGAAACTAGGTTCCTCATACTCGCATTCCTCCAAATCGAAAGAATCTGTGGCCACCGCACTGGGCTCACAGACACATCGCCTGCTAGGGATCAATTCAGTTCAAAACCACGCGAGCCGTTTTCAAGCCTGTTACGTAGGATGGGGGAGTTTACGCCGCTAGCGTCGACGTTTGCAAGCGTCGAACGGACTCGGCGACACACTACGGTTTTTTGGATTCACGGCGTCTTCAATCCGTGACCGCCCCAGTGCTGGCGGTCGAAACCACGCGGGCGTATTTGGCGAGCACTCCCCGCCCGTAACGAGGCTTTCGAGGCCGCCATTTACGGCGCCGGGCCACCAGTTCCTTCGCGCTGACGTCGAGCGTCAGCGTGCGGGAACGGGCATCAATCGTGATGCCGTCGCCGTTTTTCACGAGCGCGAGCGGTCCGCCGGCGAACGCCTCAGGGGTGATGTGCCCCACCACGAAGCCATGGGTGCCGCCGCTGAAGCGGCCGTCGGTGATCAAGGCGACGTCCGCGCCGAGGCCGCGGCCCATGATGGCGCTGGTCGGCGACAGCATCTCGCGCATGCCCGGTCCGCCGCGCGGCCCTTCGTAGCGAATCACCACGACGTCGCCGTTCTTGATCCGGCCGGCGAGAATCGCGTCGAGCGCGTCCTCTTCCTTGTCGAAGACGCGCGCCGTGCCGCTGAAGCGCTCCCCTTCCTTGCCGCTGATCTTCGCCACGGCGCCCTCCGGGGCGAGGTTGCCGCGCAACATCACCAGGTGGCTGTCTTTTTTGATCGGTTGATCTAGTGATCTGATGATCTGTTGATCTGGGGGATAGTCCTTCACGTCGCGCAGATTTTCAGCGAGGGTCTTCCCCGTTACCGTCATCGCCTCGCCGTGCAGCAGGCCGCGATCGAGCAGGCGCTTCATCAACGGCGTCAGCCCCCCGATCTTGACGAGCTCCGCCATCACGTACTTGCCGCTCGGCTTCAGATCGGCCAACACCGGCGCGCGGCGTCCGATGCGCGTGAAGTCGTCCAGCGTCAGCTTCACGCCGGCCGCGTGCGCGATCGCCAGCAAGTGCAGCACCGCATTGGTCGATCCGCCCAGTGCGATGATGGTGGTGATCGCGTTTTCGAATGCCTGGCGCGTCAGGATGTCGCGGGGACGGATATTGCGATCGATCAACGACACCACGGCGCTGCCGGCGCGGATGCAGTCGTCGTGCTTGTCTTTCGACACCGCGGCCTGCGCCGAACTATTCGGCAGGCTGAGGCCGAGCGCCTCGATCGCCGAGGCCATGGTGTTGGCCGTATACATGCCGCCGCACGATCCCGCGCCGGGACAGGCGTGCTGCTCGAGATCGGCGAGCGCCGCGTCCGACAACTTCCCCGCCGCGTGCTGGCCCACGGCTTCGAACACCGACACGATGTCGACCGGGCGCCCCTGGAACTGTCCCGGGAGGATCGTGCCGCCGTAGACGAACACCGCCGGACGATTGAGCCGCGCCATGGCCATCACGCAGGCCGGCATGTTCTTGTCGCAGCCGCCGATGGCGACCAGGCCGTCGAACCCCTCGGCGCCCATCACGGTCTCGATCGAATCGGCAATCACTTCGCGCGACACCAGCGAGTACTTCATGCCCTCGGTGCCCATCGAGATCCCGTCGGACACGGTAATGGTGTTGAAGATGATCGGCTTGCCGCCGGCGGTGGCCACGCCATCCGCGGCATGGCGCGCGAGCGCGTCGATGTGGACGTTGCACGGGGTCACCTGGCTCCAGGTCGAGCAGACGCCGACCTGCGACTTCTTGAAGTCTTCGCGCGTAAAGCCGACGGCATGCAGCATGGCGCGGCCAGGGGCGCGTTCAGGACCATCCAGTACCAACGAAGAATGCGGTCGCTTGGCCATCGCCGCAGTTTATTACCGACACACCTCCAGTCATATAGAGGCAGCCTTTAGGCTGCCGGTCGGTGGGCGAGCTGCCGGTCGGTCGGCCCGACCGGCAACCTGAAGGTTGCCTCTATACGGTGGGGGTGAGGATGGTAGGTTGAGAAACGTGAACGTCCGACTAGACACATGGCTTGACGTGTCGTGCCTCTTCAGGACCCGGTCCGAAGCCACGAAAGCTTGCCGGCTCAACAAAGTCATCGTCAACGGCCAGGCGGCCAAGGCGCATCGGCCGATCAAAGAGGACGATGAGATCGAGATTCATCGTCCGTTCGGCAGGAAGCAGCTGATCACGGTGCTTGGTGTCACGGACGAGAATCTGCCCAAGGCCCAGGCACGGACCCTCTATGAGGACCGCACACCCAAACCGACGCCGGAAGAGGTGGAAATCCGCCGCATGGAGCGCCTCTATCGCGCCGCGGCGACACCCCCCACCCGGCCCGACCGCGACATGCGACGAACCCTGCGCCGGTTGAAGCGCGGGGAATAGATTGCGGATTGCGGATTGACGCGGCGACTGGCGTAAACTGCAGCCGTGCCCCTACGCGTCATCGTCTTCGTCCTCGTCGCGGCCGCATTCTTCGTGGTCCCAGCCGGCGTGGACTTCCTGGTCGACTGGATGTGGTTCGGCGAGGTCGGCTACCGGCAGGTTTACTCCACTGAGATTGCGGTCCGCGCGCTGGCGGGCGCCGCGACATTCCTCGTCACCGTGGCGTGGCTGACCTTCCACGTCCGGCATGCCATTGCGGCGATCTCACCGGCGCCGATGACCTTCACCACGCGCGAAGGGTTTACCGTGGCGCTCCCGACGCGCGATCAGGTGCGGCCGCTCGTGATGGTGCTGGTGGCGGTGGCGTCGTTTCTCCTCGCGTCGTTCGTCTCCACGCAGTGGATGACGCTGCTCAGCTGGTGGCACCAGGTGCCGTTTGGCTCGAGCGATCCCGTGCTCGGCTACGACGCCGCCTTCTACGTCTTCACCTTGCCGGCGCTGGAGTTGCTGCGCGGCTTCCTGCTCGGCCTCGTCGTGCTGGCGGTGCTCGGATCGGCCGGGTTGTACTTCGTGGCCGGCCAGGTGGCGCTGACGCCGTTCGGGTTGAACGTCGAGCATCGCGCGCGGAGGCACCTCACGTGGCTGGCGGCGGCGTTCTTCCTGGTCCTCGCGCTCGGCGCCTGGCTCAGCCGCGTCCAGGAAATCGTGATGCCGTCGGGCATCATCCAGGGCGCCAGCTATGCCGACGCGCACGCGCGGATGCCGGCCGCGCTCGCCCTCGCGGCAGCGGCCCTGGTCGCCACTGGACTCGCCATCGCGGCGGCGCTCACCGGCCGGGTGCGCCTGCTGCTCGCCGGCGCCGGCATTTACGCGGTGACGATGCTGGGCGGCCAGGGTTACGCCGCGGCGCTGCAGCGCTTCGCCGTCACGCCGAATGAACAGGTGCGCGAAACGCCGTTCATGGAATACAACATCGCCGCCACGCGCAAGGCCTTCGCGCTCGACCTCGTCGAAGAGCGCGAGCTGCCGGACGAGGCGACGCTGAGCCGCGCCAGCATCGAAGCCAACCGCGAGACGCTCGACAACGTGCGGCTCTGGGATCACCAGCCGCTGCTCGAGACCTTCGGCCAGATCCAGGAGATCCGCACCTATTACGACTTCGTCTCCGTCGACAACGATCGCTACATGATCAACGGCCAGAGCCGGCAAGTCATGCTGTCGGTGCGCGAGCTCAATCCGGCGGCGCTGCCGAATCGCACCTGGGTCAACGAGCGCCTGGTGTTCACGCACGGCCACGGCCTCACGCTCGGGCCGGTCAACGAGGTGACCCCCGACGGGCTGCCCGTGCTGTTCGTGCGCGATCTGCCGCCCGTGACGACGGTCAACATCGACATCTCGCAGCCAAGTATTTATTTCGGCGAGCTCGCCAACGACTACGTGATCGTGCGGACCAGGGCGCAGGAATTCGACTATCCCAAGGGGGAGGACAACGTCTACTCGCAATACGCCGGTGAGGGCGGCGTCCCGATCGATTCGCTGTGGCGGAAGCTGCTGTTCGCCATTCGCTTCCGGTCGTATCAAATCCTGCTGAGCGACGACATTACCGACCAGAGCCGGCTGATGTTCGAGCGGCAGATTCGCCGCCGCGTGGCGAAGATCGCGCCGTTCCTCGTCCTCGACGAGGATCCCTACCCGGTGGTGAGCGACGGCCGCATTTTCTGGATCCAGGACGCCTACACGGTCAGCGATCGGTATCCGTACTCGTCCACCGCGGGCGGCGTCAACTACATCCGCAACTCGGTGAAGGTCACGATTGACGCGTACCAGGGCGACGTCACGTTCTACGCCGCCGATACAGCGGATCCGATCGCGCAGACGCTCGCCAGGATCTTCCCGGACCTGATGCGGCCGCTCGCCGAGATGCCGGCCGACCTGCGCAGCCACGTCCGCTATCCGGAAGGCATCTTCGGGATTCAGGCGTCGGTCTATGCCACGTATCACATGACCAATCCGGCGGTGTTCTACAACAAGGAAGACCAGTGGGAAGCGCCGGCCGTGGACAGCGGCGGCGAGAGCCGGCGGATGGAGCCGTACTACGCGATGATGAAACTCCCCGGCGAGACCAACGCGGAGTTCATCCAGATGCTGCCGTTCACGCCGCGGCGCCGCGACAATCTCGCGTCGTGGATGGTGGCGCGCAGCGACGGTGAGCACTACGGCAAGCTGATGGTGTTCCAGTTCTCGAAGCAGACGCTGGTGTTCGGACCGGCGCAGGTGGTGGCGCGCATCAACCAGGACCAGGTGATCGCGCCGCAGATCACGTTGTGGAACCAGCAAGGCTCGCAGGTGATCCAGGGCACGTTGATGGTGATTCCGATCGAGGAGTCGCTGATCTACGTGCGGCCGCTCTACCTCCGCGCGCAGGCCGGGCGCATCCCCGAGTTGACGCGCGTGATCGTCGCCTATCAGAACCGCATCGTCATGGAGCCGACGTTCGAACAGGCGATCGGGCGGCTGTTCGGCCAGGCCGATCGCGTCGCTCCGCCGCCGCGGCCCGCCGCGGGCATCACGGCCGCACCGGCGCCGGCGCCGGGCACCGCCGCGCCGGCTGGTGTTGACTCAGCGGCGTGGAATCGCATGGCGGACGAAGCGCGCGACACCTATCGGCGCGCGCTCGAAGCGCAGAAGGCGGGCGATTGGGCCAAGTACGGAGAAGAGATACGGCGGCTGGGGGAACTGCTTGACAGGATGCGGGCGACGCGCTGATGCAGTCAGCAGTCGACAGTCGGCAGTTAAGAGTTTTCAGTCAACAGTCGGCAGTTCAGTCAACAGTCGGCAGTCCGGAGGCTAGCCTCCGCGGGTGTGCATCTCGAGGTGCGGATCCCGTCGTAGCGCGTTCAAAGGAATCAACGGCGATCGCTCGCGAACCGAGAGCCGCTGTTCGGCTCCCCGGTCGGTGCGCGCATGCCACACGCTGGTGATGAGTTCGCGCAATGCTTCGTCACTCACGCCGCCGCGCAAGGGGCCGCGTAAGTCAATACCGCGGTTCGCATACAAACACAGATACCAGACACCGTCAGCCGTCAGCCGGCTGCGATCGCACGACTGGCAGAATGGTTCCGTGGTCGAGGCGATGATTCCAAAAATGGTGCCGTCCGGCAGTCGATAACGATCCGCCGGCGCAGAAGAAGACTCTTGCACTGGTTCCACTGGCCCGTAATGAGCGGCAATCGTCGCGAGCATTTCCGATCGCGACACCACTTGCGACATCGACCACGTGGTGGCTCCGCCAACGTCCATGTATTCGATGAAGCGAATCTCCGCGCCGCGGGCCTTTGCAAAGTCCAGCAGCGGGATGATTTCATCGTCATTGACGCCACGGATGACGACCGAGTCGATCTTGAAGCCAGGAAAGGGATCGACGGCGGCGTCGATGCCTGCGAGCACGCGCGGCAGCTCGTCGAAACGCGCCAGCTTGATGAAGCGATCGCGCTGCAGCGTATCGAGGCTGATCGTCAGACGGTGCAAGCCGGCGGCCTTGAGGTCGGCGACCGCGGGCTTCAGCAGCACCGCGTTGGTCGTCATCGCCAGATCGCGAATCACGCTCTTGCGCGCCAGTTGTTCGACCAGCGTCGGCAGATCGCGGCGGAGCAGCGGCTCGCCGCCGGTCAGGCGAACTTTATCGACACCGCGAAACAAGAATTGATCGACAAGGCGCTCGATCTCCTCGAACTGCAGGATGTCTTCGCGCGGCAGCCAGAGGTAATCCTCCTCGGGCATGCAGTACTGGCACCGCAGGTTGCAACGGTCGGTGACCGACAACCGGAGGTTCGCCAGCGGGCGGCTATGAGCGTCGAGAACTGACACGTGCCTCCATCATACCGTTGCGGATGTGCCAGCTCGCATCCGCGGCGGCCCGGAAGCGGGCGGGACTTCCACCTTCGCGCGTTGCGCTTCGGCGGACTTTGAAAGTCCCGCCCCTACGAACCTAACAGTGGGTCTCGAACGCCTGGCGGAGTTCCGCCGCGATCATGTCGGCGGTGCGACCTTCAATGTCCCGCCGCTCCATCATGTAGACGACCTTGCCGTCCTTCATCAGCGCGATGGAAGGAGAGGAGGGCGGGTACGGCGTGAAGAAGCCGCGCGCGGTTTCGGTGGCTTCCACGTCGGCGCCGGCGAACACGGTAGCCAGGTGATCGGGCCGCTTGCCCTGGCTGAGCGCGAGCCCGATGCCCGGGCGCGCCTTGCCGGCGGCGCACCCACACACGGAATTGACGACGATCATCGTGGTGCCAGGCTGCTGGACGGCGGTCTCGACCGCCTCTGGCGTGTGCAGATCTTCGAAGCCCAGGCGCGACAGCTCGGCGCGCATCGGCGCGATGAAGGGTTCCGGATACCGTTGAACAATCATGACTCTATCTTACCCGAGAAGCCGTTGGATCTCGGCCTCGACTCTGCCGTAAACCTCGTCGAGCGAATCGAGCAGATGACGCGCGCCGTTGAAGTCGCCGGCTTTGCCGCGCTCGTCGAGCTGCTTGCAGATCTCGTACATGTGGCGCGCGCCGATGTTGCCGGAGCTGCCTTTCAACGAATGCGCCGCGCGCTGCAGCTCGACGGCGTTGCCGTCGCGCCAGGCCGCCTTCAGCCGTTCCACGCGGCGCGGCACTTCATCGAGAAACAGGCGCAACACTTCGCCCAGCACGTCGGGCTCGCCGGGTGGAGTCAGCTGCCGCAGGCTGTCGACGACCGCCGGGTCGAGCACATCAGGGTTGGTCATTCCCCGCGGCGCTTGGTTTCGAGCGCTTCGAGCTCAGGGCGGACGAACCGGTCGTAACAGCTCGGGCAATAGCTGTGCGTGAACGACACGCCCGAGTGTTGCGTGAAGTAGGTTTCGACCTTCTCCCAGTAATTCTGGTCGTTGCGGATCGACTTGCAGTACGCGCACATCGGCAACAACGTCTGCAAGGCCTTGACGTTGGCGAGGGCCTCTTCGAGGCTGCGCACGCGCTCGGCCAGGGCCTGCTGCAGTTGCACGACGCGGGCGCCAACGTTGACGCGCGCAATCAGCTCGTCTTCGTTGGCGGGCTTGCAGACGTAATCGTCCGCGCCGGCGCGCAGGCCGCGCACGATGTCGGCGGAGGTGTCACGCGAGGTCAGCAGGATCACGTAGGTCGGAGTCTGCGCATTCTTGCCGCGAATCCGCTCCACGACCTCCGGCCCCTGTAAGCCCGGCATTTCCCAATCGAGCAAGGCCAGCGCGGGCGGCTTCGGGCCATTCAGGAGTTCCCACGCCTGCTCGCCATCGGACGCGTAGCTCACCGCGTACCCGGCTTTTTTGAGCATCGAGCCCACCACCGTCCGGGAGACCGGCTCATCGTCGGCCACGAGCACCTGCAAGGCGACCATACCTGATGTTAACTGATCGAGTCGGCAGTCGACAGTCGGCGGTTAAGAGTCCAGTCGGCAGTCTCCATGCCAGTCGGCAGTCTGCAGCCGGCCGCCGATTGTCGTAAGCTAGCGCCCATGCGTATCGTCACGATTCTGGCTCTCGTCTTGAGCTCGGCTCTCGCGGCCGGCGCGCAGGCCCAAACCACGGCGTTTGTTGGCGGCCGCGTCATCGATGGCACCGGCAAGGTGATTGAAAACGGCACGGTCGTGATCACCGGCAACACGATCACCGCCGTCGGTCCGGCGTCGACGCCGGTGCCGGCGGGCGCGACCCGCGTCGACGTGACGGGCAAGACGCTGCTGCCCGGGTTGATCAACGCGCACGGCCACGTCGCCGCCACGGTGGGGCTGCGCAGCGATCCTGCGTCCTATACCTTGGCGAACTTGACCCGGCAGTTGCAGACGTACGCGCACTACGGCGTGACCACGGTGTTCAGCCTGGGCGACGATCAGGAAGCCGGGTTCGCACTCCGCAACGAGCCGGCCACCGATCGGGCGCGGCTGTTCGTGGCCGGACCGGTGGTCGGCGGCGCCACGGCCGACGCCGCGCGCGCCATGACCAACAAGGTTGCCGACATGAAACCGGACCTGATCAAGATCCGCGTCGACGACAACCTCGGCACCTCGCGCAAGATGCCTGAACCGGCCTGGCGCGCGGTCATCGAGCAGGCGCATGCGCGCAAGTTGCCGGTGGCCGTCCATATCTATTGGCTCGCCGACGCGAAAGCCACGGTCATGGCCGGCGCCGACATGATCGCGCACAGCGTGCGAGATACGGCGGTTGACGATCAGTTCATCAACGAGATGAAGTCGCGCGACGTGTGTTATTCGCCGACGCTGACCCGCGAGATCTCCACGTTCATCTACGACACCGCGCCGGCGTGGGTCGACGATCCGTTTTTCGTGAAGGGGGTCGACAAGGACATCCCCGCACAGCTGAAAGATCCGAAGCGGCACGAGCAGATTCGCAACAGCAACGGCTGGAAGGCCGGGCAGCAATACAAGGTGGGCCTGGAAGTGGCGAAACGCAACCTGAAGACACTGGCCGACAGCGGCGTGCGGATCGCGTTCGGTACCGACACCGGCCCGCCGGCGCGCTTCCAGGGGTTCTTCGAACATCTCGAGCTCGAGATGATGGTCGACGCCGGGTTGACGCCGATGCAGGCGCTGGTGTCGGCCACGGGTGATGCCGCGCGGTGTCATCGCAAGGCCGGCGAGTTCGGCACGCTGGCGCCGGGCGCCGCCGCCGATCTGTTGATCCTCGGCGCGAACCCGTTGCAGGGCATCCGCAATATGCGAACCATCGAGCAAGTGTGGATAGCGGGGCGGAGGGTAAATTTCTAGATCGTCAATCGACTGATTGACTGACTGTTTGGTGATTGATGAATTCGGGATCTGGAAATTCGAATCGCGCGATTGACGATGGGCAATTTGAAATTCGAATCGCGGCGATTGACAATCGGCATTCACCAAACCGTCACTAATTCGACGATCGGTCGATCGTCAATGCAGGTCATTGCGCGGCGGGGCTCATGGCTGCTTGGCGGGCCCATATAACGGCCGGCCCGGCCGCGCGCCGGTCAGCCCTTTCGGATCGAGGACCACGACGCCGTTCACCACCACGTACTCGATGCCGGTCGGATACTGATGCGGCCGCTCGTAGGTGGCGTTGTCCTTCACCGTCGCCGGATTGAACACCACGAGGTCAGCGAGATAGCGATCGCGGATCAGGCCGCGATTGCGCAGGCCCATCTGCGTGGCGGCGGCGCCGGTCATGCGCCGCACCGCCTCCTGGATGGTCAGCAATTTCTCGTCGCGCACGTACTTGCCGAGCATCCGCGGAAACGTGCCGTACGAGCGCGGATGCGGAGCGCCGCGCGACAGGATGCCTTCCGCGCGCAGCGCCGACGAGTCGGTGCCGATCGTGACCAGCGACGATTTCAAACCGGTGGCCACGTCCTGCTCGCTCATCATGTGATAGAGCGCGCCAACGCGTCCCCCGGTGTCGAGCAGCAGCGAAAAGTACGTCTGCCAGGGATCGGCTTTGCGCTCCTTCGCGATCTCCGAGATGCGCTTGCCGACGATCGATTGATCGAACTCCCGTGGCACGCTGGCCACCTGGATGCCATCGAACGTCGCCGCCATGAGCAGGTTCTCCCAACCGTCGATCTTGGTTTCGATTTCGGTGCGGGCGCGGGCCCGGATGGCCGGATCCGTGAGCCGCTCGAGCATCTGTTCGCGCCCGCCCTCCTGGACCCATAACGGCAGCGTCGCGGCGAGGCCGGTGCCGCCGGCCGCGTACGGATACATCGTCGCGGTGACGCGCGCTCCCGAGGCATTGGCTGTCTCGAGCTTCGCCACGGCCTCGTTCATCCGTCCCCAGTTGGCCTTGGCGCCCACTTTCAGGTGGAAGATCACGACGGGCAGTCCGGCGTCGCGGCCGATCGTGATCGCTTCGTCGAGCGCGTTGAACAGGTTGAAGCTCTCGCCGCGAATGTGGGTGATGTAGATCCCCTGGTGCCTGGCCGCAACGCGCGCCAGCGCCACGAGCTCATCGGTCTTCGCAAACGATCCCGGCACATAGATCAATGCGCTCGACAACCCAAGGGCGCCGTCGCGCATCGCCTGGTCGACCATTGCTTCCATCCGCGTCAGCTCTTCAGGCGTGGGCGGACGGTTGTCCATGCCGATGATCGCGCGCCGCACCATGGTGGCGGGGACGAAGGTACCCACGTTCACCGTGGTGCCGGTTTGTCTCAACTTGTTGAAGTAGCCATCAAAGCCGGTCCAGTCCACCGTGATGCCAAACGGCGCGAGCGAATCCGAATCCGCGGTCTCAGGCGTCCAGAAGGCGGGCGACCCGCCCTCGCCGATGATCTCGCTCGTGATGCCCTGGCGAAGGTGGCTCTCGGCGTTGCCGTCGGCCAGCAGCGTCGTGCCCGACTGGCCCTGCACGTCGATGAAGCCGGGGGCCACGGCGAGGCCCTTCGCATCAATGACGCGGCCCGCCTGCTCGGAAGCCAGATCCCCGATCGCGGTAATGCGATCGCCCACCACACCCACATCCGCGCGCCGCGGCGGCTGGCCGGTGCCGTCGATGACGTCACCACCGCGAACAATCAGATCGAAACGAGGAGAAGTTTGCGTGCAACCCGCGCTCAGACAGATTGCCAGGAGGCAGAGCGCCTGCCCTGAGCGAGCGAGTCGTCGTGCACGAGCACGGCGATGAGCGAGTCGAAGGGTCATCGTTCGGCCACTATAATCGGTTGTACTATCGCCACTGCCACTGCCTTCCTGCCGTCCCCCTCGACACGTACAAGCGGCATGTTCTCGGCCGCCGAATATGCGCAGATGCGTGCATTTTTTGCCGGACGACCCGCACTCGCGCCGACACCGCTCGGTGAGCTGCCGGCCCTGGCGCGCGACCTGGGTATCGGACGTCTCTACGCCAAGGACGAGACCGGCCGCTATGGTCTCAACGCGTTCAAGCTGCTCGGCGCGAAGTTCGCCGTCGAAACCCTTCTGGAGGAAGGCGCGATCGGGCCGGGTGCGACGCTGGTCTGCGCCAGCGAAGGCAATCACGGCCGCGCCGTAGCGCGGGCCGCCCGCGATGCCGGTTGCGCGGCGCGTGTCTACATGGCCCACGACGCGTCGCCGTCGCGCGTCGCCGCAATCGCGGGCGAAGGCGCGGAGGTGATCACGGTCGACGGCTCCTACGACGACGCCGTGCGCATCATGCGCGAGGAGGCGGACGCGAAAGGCTGGACGATCATCTCCGACACCGCGTGGCCGGGTTACGAGCGCATTCCTCGCCTCATCATGCTCGGCTACACGCGTATGCTGGATGAGGTCCGGGATCCGGAATTCGATTTTCTCTTTGTTCAGGGCGGCGTCGGCGGATTGTTGTGCGCGATGGCGAGTTGGTGCGCGTTCCATCGGAGCGAGCCGCATCCGCGCGTCGTGTCTGTCGAGCCGACCTCGGCGGCGTGCCTGCAAGCCTCGGCGCGCGCGGGCACACCGGTGGCTGTCACCGGTCCACTCACCACCACGATGGCCGGCTTGCGTAACCGCGAAGTGTCGCCGCCCGCCTTCCTCTCGTTGCTGCCGAACGTCGAGGCCTTCATGGCCATCGACGACGCGTGGGCGAACGAGGCGACGCGGGCGCTGGGCCGGCCGCGCGGTGAGGATCCGGCGATCGCCGCTGGCTCGTCAGGTGCAGCGGCGCTCGGCGGACTGCTGGCGCTTTGCCGCGACGTGTCGCTCGCCGAGGCTCGCGAGCGGCTGGGCCTCTCATCCTCCTCTCGAGTGCTCGTGATCGTGAGCGAAGGGGTGACCGACCCCGAAGTGTGGCGCACGGCGATTGCCGGCAGGTAGCCAGGCCAGTCCCACGGCTGGCTTTGCGCGTCCCACGTGCGAACACATCGGGGGCGCCCGGGTGGAACCTTTAGCCACTAACTCTCGTTTATGCAATAGGTTGGGTCTGCTGCACGGGTGGCACAGCCCTTGATATGGGTAGTTGGCAATTACCAGTTGGCAATGGCCATTTGAGTTGACCAGTCGCCATTTGGAAGCAAAATCAACTGGAAACCGTCAACTGGCAATTGGCAACTTTAAAAAGGTGCCATCGTTTTTGGTGGTAATCACCGTCTAATTAGGGCAACTCGAACAATGGACATTCAGCGTCCCGCATCCGTCGCGCAAGCCAAGAAACGCAAGCAGATCATGCTTGGCGCCGTCGCAGTGATCGTCATCGCCGCCGTCTCGGTGGTGCTGGCCCGGCTGAAGCCGGCCGCGCCGACCGTTGAACGCGCCACTGTCTGGGTCGACACCGTGAAGCGCGGGCCGATGGTCCGCCAGGTCCGCGGCCTCGGCACGCTCGTGCCGGTTGACGAGGCGCGCCGCTGGGTCCCGGCGTCCACGCAGGGCCGCGTCGAACGCATCATCATGCGCCCGGGCGTGCAGGTCACGCCCGACACGGTGGTGCTCGAACTGAGCGACCCGAACGTGCAGCAGGCCCTCAACGACGCCGAACAGCAATTGCGCGCCGCGGAAGCGGACTACAACAGTCTGAAGGCCCGCCTCGACGCCGAAGCGCTGAATCAACGCGCGCAGGCGGCCATTGTCGCTGCCGACTTCGAGAATGCGCAGACCGAGCGACGAATGAACGAGGCCTTGTCGAAAGAGGGACTCGTCTCGAACCTGGTCAAGGATCAGTCGGTGGTCCGCGCGGAATCGCTCGCCACGCGCAACGCCATTGAAAACGAACGCTTGAAGGTGTCGGAAGCCAGTGCGCGCGCGCAGCTGCAGTCGGCCCAGGCGTTGATCGATCAGCGCCGATCGAACTACAACCTGCGCCGCTCGCAGGTGGATCAACTGCGCGTCCGCGCCGGCATGACCGGCGTCCTCGAGCAGGTCCCGGTCGAAGTCGGCCAGCAGGTGTCGCCGGGCACCAACCTGGTGCGCGTCGCGGATCCCACGCGCCTCAAGGCGGAACTGCGCATCGCGGAAACGCAGGCGCGCGACCTGACGATCGGACAGATCGCCGCGGTCGACACCCGCAACGGCATCATCCCCGGCAAAGTTATTCGGATCGATCCGGCGGCGGTGAACGGCACCGTCACGGTGGACGTCAGGCTCGAGGGCGAGCTGCCGCGCGGTGCGCGGCCCGACCTGAGCGTCGACGGCACGATTGAGCTCGAGCGGCTGGAAAACGTGCTGTTCGTCGGACGTCCGGCCTTCGGCCAGGAACAAAGCACGGTGGGCCTGTTCAAGCTGAACGCTGACGGCGAGGCAACACGCGCGCAAGTGCAGCTGGGCCGCAGCTCGGTGAACACGATTGAAGTGCTCGGAGGACTGGCGGAGGGCGATCAGGTCGTGCTCTCCGACATGTCCGCATGGGATCAGTTCGAACGCATTCGCTTGAGGTAAGGTAGGTCGTTGTACCCCAAAGGAGTTATTCGATGAACGCTTCCGCGCAGCCCCTGATTAAGCTGGATGGGATCAAGAAGGTGTTCTACACGGACGAAGTGGAGACCCACGCGCTTGCCGGCATCCACCTGGAAATCGCGCAAGGCGAGTACGTCGCGATTGCCGGCCCGTCGGGCTGCGGCAAGTCGACGCTGCTCGCGATTCTCGGCCTGCTCGACACGCCGACCGAAGGCAACTACCACCTGAACGGCAACCAAGTTGCCAACCTGTCGCTGTCGGAGCGCGCCCGCGTCCGCAACCGCGAGATCGGGTTCATCTTCCAGAGCTTCAACCTGATTGGCGATCTCACGGTGTTCGAGAACGTCGAGCTGCCGCTGATCTATCGCGGCATGAAGTCGGCCGAGCGGCGCGAGCGCGCCAACGCCGCGCTCGAGCGCGTCGGCATGGCGCATCGCGCCAAGCACCTGCCGTCGCAGCTGTCAGGCGGTCAGCAGCAGCGCGTCGCGGTGGCCCGCGCCGTCGGCGGGCAGCCGTCCATCCTGCTGGCGGACGAACCGACTGGTAACCTCGACTCGAAGAACGGCGAGGCCGTGATGGAGTTGCTGCGCGAACTGCATCGCGGCGGCGCCACTATCTGCATGGTGACGCACGATCCTCGCTACGCGGCACATGCCGACCGCGGCGTCCACCTGTTCGACGGCCGCGTCGTCGAAGAGAACGTCGGGGCAACCGCCTAACACGGAGATCGCGAGGCAGGGCGTGCTGATTCAGGATATTCGGTACGCCCTGCGCTCGTTCCTGCGCGCGCCAGGCTTTACCCTCGTCGCGCTCGTCACCCTCGCGCTCGGCATCGGCGGCACCACGGCGATCTTCAGCATCGTCGATGGCGTGGTGCTGCGCCCGCTTCCCTACCACGATTCCGGCCGTATCGTTCGCCTGGTCCGGACCAACGCGCGCGGTGACGATGCGTCGTTTTCGGCGCCGGACTATCTCGACCTGAAAAAGGGCGCGACCTATCTGTCGGCCGTCGCCGGTTACCGATCGGACATCATCGATCTGACCGGGCGCGCGGAACCGGTTCGGGTCACCGGGATGGAGACGACGGCGGCGTTCTTCGACGTGTTCGATGCGCCGCCGGTCGTCGGCCGCACGTATCACGAAGCCACCGACCAGCCTGGCGCGGCCGTCGCCGTGATCGGTGAGGCGATCTGGCGGCAGCAATTCGGCAGCGACCCGGCGGTGGTCGGATCGGTCGTGCGGCTCAACGGCAAGCCTACGGAAATCATCGGCGTCGTTCCCGAGCGGCTGCGCCATCCCGACAAGACCGATGTGTGGACCCTCGCACCCACCGATGTGCCGACCTCGCCGCTCGGTCCCACCGAGGGAGATCCGCGCAACGTCTCGTATTTCACCGCGGTGGCGCGGATTGCCGGCGATCGCTCGCTGGTCGAGGCGCGCGAGCAGATTCGCGCGGTGGCCGAGAGCATCGCGGCGGCAAACCCGGAGGACGATGACGTCGTCGTGCTCGATGCACAGCCGCTGGCCGCCAGCATGGTGGCGGACGTGCGCTCGGCGTTGTTGGTCGTACTGGCAGCGGTGGGCTTCGTGCTATTGATCGCCTGCGCCAACGTCGCCGGGTTGCTCGTGGCCCGCGGCGCCTCGCGGCGGCGCGAGATCGCGGTCCGCACCGCGCTCGGCGCCGGGCGCGGCCGGTTGATCAGGCAACTGCTCACCGAAAGCGTGGTGCTCGCGCTGGCCGGCGGTGCGGCGGCACTGCTGGTGGCCTTGTGGACGCTGCAGTTATTGATCAGCGCCGCGCCGGAGAACCTGCCCCGGCTGGATGACGTGACGCTCGATTGGCGCATCGCGCTGGTTGCGTTCGCCGCCACGCTGGCGGTCGGGGTGTTGTTCGGCCTCGCGCCGTCGCTGAGCGCCTCGAAGCCCGAGCTCAACGCCGACCTCAAGGACGGCGGCCGCACCGGAACGGCGCGGACCGGCGCGCGCAATGTGATGGTCGTGGCGCAGATCGCGCTCGCGCTGGTGCTGCTGATCGGCGCTGGATTGATGTTGACCAGCTTCGCCAGGCTGCGCGCCGTGGATCCGGGCTTCCGCACCACCGAGCTCGTGACGGTGGAACTGATGGTGCCGCTCGCCCGCTACGACGAAAAGGCCCAGATTCGTTTTTACTCCAGCGTGCTCGAGCGCCTGCGGGCCAACCCGATCACCGCGCAATCGGCGCTGATGTTTCCGTTCCCGTTCGGTGGCGGGAACGCGCAGGCTGGATTGCAGGTGGTCGGTCAAACCCCGAAACCGCGCGACGAGCGCGTCACCATCGAGCTCAATTCGATCTCACCCGGCTACTTGCAAACGTCGGGGGTCCGGCTGCTGGCGGGCCGAGACTTTACGGAAGCCGACGGCCCGGGAGCGCCACTGGTCGCGCTGATCAGCGAATCGGTGGTCAAGGAGTTCGGCGGCAAGAATCCAATCGGCGAGCAAATCGATCTGGGCGACGGCGCAACCGTGGTCGGCATCGTCTCCGACGCGCGGCGCCGCTCGCTGGACACCCCGCCGCGTCCGGCGGTGTACCTGCCATACACGCGATTCATGCTGCCCTACTTTGGCGCCATGATTCGCACCACTCAGGGCGCCGCCGCGATTACGCCAGTGGTGAAGGCCGTGGTCGCCGAGCTCGATCCGGACCTGCCGATCGGCGAAGTCCACACGATCGAGGAGATCATCGAGAACTCGACCGGCGAGCCGCGCTTCCGCTCGTTCCTGGTCGCCGGGTTCGCCGGCCTCGCCTTGCTGCTGGCCGCCGTTGGCGTCTACGGCCTGATCAGCTTCATGGTCACGCAGCGCGTGCCGGAGATTGGCGTGCGGCTCGCGCTCGGCGCGAGCCCCGGCCAGGTGTTCCGGCAGGTGATCGGCCAGGGCCTGCGCCTGGCGGTGGCCGGCGTCGTGCTCGGCCTGGTCGCCGCAGCCGCGGCCACCCGGCTCTTGCAGGGTCTGCTCTTCAACACCAGCGCGACCGAGCCGGCCATTTACCTCTCGCTCTCGGCGTTGCTGCTGGCGATGGCCGTCTTAGCATGTTATGTTCCGGCGAGGCGCGCGATGCGCGTCGACCCGATGACCGCCCTTCGGAGTGAGTGACCAACGATTTTAGATCTCAGATTGCAGATTTCAGATTGAGTGCTGATTTCTGATTTTCTGATTTGCCAATTCATGATCAAACTCAACCATATCGAAAAGTCCTACCGGCACGGCCTGACGCAAACCTTCGTCCTCCGCCGCGTCAACGCGGAGATCAAGCAGGGCGATTTCGTGTCCATCATGGGACCGTCGGGCGCGGGCAAGAGCACGCTACTCCACATTCTCGGTATGCACGACAGCGCCTGGACGGGCGAGTACTGGCTGTTCGAAGATCCGATCCACCAGCTCTCGGCGAAGGATCGCATGCGCGTGCAGAAGCAGCACATCGGCTTCGTCTTCCAGAGCTATCACCTGCTCGACAACCTCACCGTCTACGAGAACATCGATCTGCCGCTCTCGTATCGCGACGTGAAAAAGGCCGAGCGGGAGGGCATGGTCGCCGACATCCTCGATCGCTTCAACATCGTCGGCAAGAAGGACCTGTTTCCGAACCAGCTGTCGGGCGGCCAGCAGCAGCTGGTGGCGATCGCGCGCGCGGTGGTGGCGAAGCCGACACTGATCCTCGCCGACGAACCGACCGGCAACCTCCACTCCGACCAGGGCAAGGAGATCATGGAGCTGTTCCGCCGCCTGAACGAGGCGGGCACGACCATCGTCCAGGTGACGCACTCGAAGGAGAACGCGTCGTACAGCAAACGCGTGATCAATCTGAAGGACGGTTGGATCGTCGATGCGAGCTAGCGAGGCTTCGCCCCGAAACCGCAATCGTGGACGGAGCGGCTGCGCCTCGCTAGTGGCCGCGTCTTCTTGCCCCGCCTCTGGCGGGGCGGGTTGAGAGGACGCAGATGTGACTCTCAACCCGGTTCGGATCCTCGTCGCGGACGATCAGGCGGACGTCATCGAAGCGCTGCGGTTGTTACTGAAGCCCGAGGGCTTCCTGATCGACACCGCGGCGTCGCCGCAGCAGCTACTGCGCGCCCTCGAGCTCAAGGACTACGACGTGGTCCTGATGGACCTCAATTACACGCGCGACACGACGTCCGGCGCGGAGGGACTGGATCTCCTGCAGCGCATTCACACCGCGGACGAATCGCTGCCGGTGGTGGTGCTGACCGCGTGGGGATCGGTGAATGTCGCGGTGGAAGCGATGCGGCGCGGCGCCCGCGATTTCGTCCAGAAACCCTGGGAAAACGAGCGGCTCCTGTCGATCGTCCGCACGCAGGCGGAGCTGGGCCGCGCCATTCGCCGCGGCCGGCAGCTGGAGGCCGCGAACCAGGCGCTGCAGGCCGACGGCCGCTCGCCGATCCTCGCCGAGTCGGCGGCGATGCGCCCGGTGCTCGAGATGATCGCGCGCGTCGGCCCGGCCGACGCCAACGTGTTGATCACCGGCGAGAACGGCACCGGCAAGAGCCTGGTGGCGCAGGCGCTGCACAACGTGTCGCCGCGCGCGGCGCGGCCGATGGTCACCGTCAACGCCGGGGGCATGGCCGAGGGCGTGTTCGAGTCGGAGCTGTTCGGCCATCTCAAGGGGGCGTTCACCGACGCGAAGACCGATCGCGTCGGACGCTTCGAGCTGGCCGATGGCAGCACGTTGTTTCTCGACGAGATCGCCAACGTGCCGATGACGCAGCAGCAGAAGCTGCTGCGCGTGATTGAGACCGGCGAATTCGAGCGGCTCGGATCGTCGAAGACCCGCAAGGTCAGCGTCCGGATGATCTCGGCGACCAATGCCGATCTCAACGCGGAGGTCGAAGCCGGCCGCTTCCGGCAGGACCTGTATTTCCGCCTGAACACGATCGAGATTCACCTGCCGCCCTTGCGCGATCGCCGCGAGGACATTCCTCTCCTCGCGAAGCACTTCCTCCGTCAGCACGCGCAGCGCTATCGCAAGCCGCTGTCGGGATTCGATCCGGCCGCCATGCAGGTGCTGATGGATCACCGCTGGCCCGGCAACGTGCGCGAGATGGATCACTCGGTGGAGCGCGCGGTGCTGATGTCGCAGGGGCCCACCGTGCGCGCCAGCGACCTTGGGCTGCGGGTCGAGGGTGGCTCGACGGCCCGGCTCGAAGACATGAGCCTCGAAGAGGTCGAGGCGTTCCTGATCAAGAAGGCGATGGCGCGCTACGGCAACGTGAGCCACGCCGCCCGGGCGCTTGGCTTGTCTCGCAGTGCACTGTATCGCCGATTAGAGCGATATAAGCTCTAGCCGTGTGGCGACGCCTTCGGCTCGACCAGCAGGTGTTCGCCCTCGCGCTCGGCGCCGGGGTGCCCGGCGCGCTGACCGCGATGTGGATCCTGTGGACCGAACCGTATACGCCGAAGGTCCAGTGGACGCTGAGCGTCATCATTCTCTCGACACTGTTCGGCCTGGCCGCGTCGGTGCGCACCCGCGTGGTGGTGCCGCTGCAGACGCTGGCGAACCTCCTCGCCGCGCTTCGTGAAGACGACTTCTCCATTCGCGGCCGTACCGCCAATCCCGACGATCCACTCGGCGCGGCGCTGGTCGAAATCAACGCGCTCGCCGAAACGCTGCACGAACAGCGGCTGGGCGCGGTCGAAGCGAGCTCCCTGCTGCGGACGGTGATGGAACAAATCGACGTCGCGGTGTTCGCCTTCGATCCCGAGAAGCGGCTCCGCATCGTCAACCGCACCGGCGAGCGGCTGATGGGCAAGAGCATGGAGCACATGCTCGGCCGCACCGCCGAGGAGTTGGCGCTCGCCGAATGGTTTGGCGAAGCCCCGCGGGTAGTCGACATCTCGCCGCCCGGCGCCGGCCCGGGCCGGTGGGAGGTTCGCCGGACCACCTTCCGGTTGGGTGGACTGCCGCACGATTTGCTGGTGCTGTCGGACGTGAGCCGCCCGCTGCGCGAACAGGAGCGCCAGGCGTGGCAGCGCCTGATTCGCGTCATCGGCCACGAGCTGGGCAACTCGCTGGGGCCGATCAAGTCGATCGCCGGCTCGCTGGAAAACCTGCTGCAGCGCAATCCGCCGCCGGAAGACTGGCGCGACGACATGCAGCGGGGCCTGCAGGTGATTGCCTCACGAACGGATTCGCTGAGCCGCTTCACCGGCGCGTCGGCGAGGCTGGCGCGGCTGCCGGCGCCGAGGCTGGCGCCGGTGGTGTTGAAGCCGCTCATCCAGCGCGTCACCGCGTTCGACACGCGGGTGCCCGTTGCCGTCAAGCCAGGGCCAGACGTCACGATCGAGGCCGACGCCGATCAGCTCGAGCAGCTGCTGATCAACCTGCTGCGCAATGCGGCGGATGCGTGCCTCGAAGCCGGTGGTGGAACGGTGACGGTCGGCTGGCGCCGGACCAAAGCCAACATGGAGATCTCGGTCGAAGACGAAGGACCCGGCCTCGCCAACACCTCGAACCTGTTCGTGCCGTTCTTCACCACGAAACCCGGCGGGTCCGGCATCGGCCTGGTGTTGTGCCGGCAGATCGCCGAAGGCCACGGCGGATCGTTAACCCTCGAGAACCGCAAAGACACCCGGGGCTGCCGCGCTCGGCTTACTCTGCCGACATAGCCCAGCACGTCCTCGTTCGTGCAACCGGTGTCCTTCGTCGCGCTTTACGCACCAGCCGCGCTCGGTCCGCACACCATCAGTTTCCGCGTTCGCTCCGCGCTTATGCGCGAGGGCGCGTCAGGCGCGTAAGCGCTCAAGGCCTCGCACTCACGCCACGTACCGCCCCGGCGATCATGCGGTTCAAAGCCGCTATCGACAGGCCGCCTTCGTCGGTCGGCGGAATCGTCGCGAATCCGATCGCCGACGCTTTCGGATACCGCCTGAAGATCTCCTCGAACAACCGCGAAAGCTGATGGCTGGTGGGGCCGTTCGGCACCTTATTGCCGTGCGCCATCACTTCCGGCGGATCGAGCACGTCCATGTCGATATGGATGTAGAGCTTGTCGCTGATGCGATTGAGGCGATCCAGCTGGTGCCACACCGCCGGGGTCATGTGCCGCAAATCATCCACCGTCAGCTGCTCGATACGCGAGTCGTCCAGCAGCCGCTGCTCGAGCGGATCGGTCAGCCTCACGCCGCCCATCACGATGTTGAGATCCGACATCGGTGGATCGAGCTTGGCGTCCCGCCGCATCACGTGCAGCGCGCGGCCGGTGGCGACGGCCACCGGCATGCCGCCGAGGGAACCGCTGCGCGTCGTCTCAGGCGTGTTGAAATCCGGATGCGCATCGAGCCACAGCATGCCGACGCGAATGGGCTCGATCGTCGTTCCCGATCGCTGCAATCCCGCGACGAGTCCAGGCATCGACGGGCACGTTGCGAGTAGTCCGACCGTAAAGTAACCGTCGCGCTCGTTCTTCGTGACAATGTCGGCGAAGTGACCGAGACTCATCCCCAGCTTCTTCCAACCGCCATATTCGGTGTCTTCGAGCGCGGTCAACTGCGTGCGCTCGACGCGGACGATGGCGCCAAGCTCGCCGAGGATCTTCTGGATACCGCCGGTAGCCATCGTGTCGGGACCCTTCGATGGCCCGTTGGGTCCCAGCGGCTGCTTCGCCAGCGCGACGCGAAGCTTGCCGTCGGCCGCTTTGTAGCGATCCTGCGCCACGATCGGCGAACACAGAATCAAGGAGAAGGCGATCAGAGAAAGGCTGCGCATGGTTGGGTAGCTTACAACGGTTGTCTGGACTGCTCACATAGCCCGAAGGCGTCTTCAGCGCGTTGCGCGAGCAGGTGTCTCGTGAAGCGAGCTTTCGACCGAGCCGACGCAGAGCATTTGACCGGCAAGCGAACGGAGGCCAGAGTCGGCCCTGTTTGAGCCCAAGAAGTGCGGTGAGTTGGCCCAACAGCACAATGCGCCGAGTGAGCTTTGCCCGGCGAGCGGAGACGCTCGCGGAGCGAGATATCTGCTCGCGCGTAAGCGCGCGGTACTTCAGCGCTAACGCGACTTCACCTTCTGCAGGACAAGCGGTCGTGTCAAATCCTTGAGCGCGTCCTTCCCCACCCACCGCGCCGTGCGGTCGGCCGACTTCGACAGGCGGGTGGCGGTCTTGATCGCGGCGGCGTGCAGCTTCGCGTTGCGATGCCCGATGTGGCGCAGGGCCCAGCTGACGCCTTTCTTCACGAAGTTCCGCTCGTCGGTCGCGCCTTCTTCGATCAACGGCAGGAACGGCAGAAAGGCGCTGTCCTCAGCCGCCTTGTCATGCGCGGCGAGGCAGGCCATCAACACAAATCCGGCGCGCTTCTCGAACTCGGGCGTCCGCTTCACCCACTGTCTCGCCTTCTTCCACGCCTGCGGCGATCGGTCCCAGAGCGTGAAACAGACGGTGTCGACGATGCCCCAGCTGTCGAAGTCCCGGCACCACGCATCCATCTCGGCCGGCGTTACCCTGCCGGGCTCGCCCACCAGCGCCGCCAGCATGCGCGCATCGGTCCAGCCCGTCTTCCACAGTGCCACGGCGAGATCGTGATCGCGTCCGAGCGTTTTCGCGTAGGCCTTGAGCGTCGCCACGGATAGCCCGAACGCCTTGTCCGTGGGCAGGCCATAACGGGCGAGGCCCGCCCTGAACGCCGGGTCGCCCTGAGCCTTGAGCCAGGCGACGGCGGTGGCGGCAGCAGTGGTCGAGGTCTTTGGCATATGTGTTATATTGGTACCAAGTTACCTATGTCACAAACAGTGATCGTCGAACGGGTCCAGACCGGCGTCCGCCTGGAACAGCGGCTGCTCAAGGTGCTGAAGGCGCTGGCCGACAGCCTGGATATTACCCTCGGGGACCTGCTCGAAGGCATCGTGCTGCATGCCTTCGAGGGCAAGGCGCCGTTCTCGGCGTCGACCCGCAGGAAAGTGGCGGAGTTGAAAAAGGTGTTTGGGCTGACGCTCACCGCGGCGCAGGCCCACAAATTGAAGGAGAAGGGCCGTGTTGCTCGAACAATTCGTTGATACCACCCTCCCGGCCGATCAGTTTCACCACCAGCAGCACGTGCAGGTCGCCTGGCTGTTCGTTCGCCAGTACGGCATGCCGGCCGCGCTCGGCGAGTTCGGCGCCGCGATCAAGCGCTTCGCGGATGCGAAAGGCGCAACCGGGCTGTATCACGAAACGATCACCTGGGCGTTCCTGCTGCTCATCGCCGAGCGCCAGGCCAGAACCTCAGCCGACACGTGGGACATGTTCGCCGCTACCAACGCCGACCTGCTGACGTGGAAACCATCCATCCTTACCCGGTATTATTCCAGGGAACTGTTGGCGTCCGACCTCGCACGGCGGACGTTCGTGATGCCTGACTTGGTGGACAAGAGCCAGACGATTGCTGAACTCAGATTGCAGATGGCAGATCAATTGCCGATCTCAGATGGCGCGATTGAAAACCAATCCAACCTTCTGCAATCGACAATTGATCAGCAATCTGAGATCCGCGATCTGAAATCGTCAGCCTAGGATTTTGCGCCACGCAGAATCTCGTCCACGACGAACACGTCGGTGAGGAGGGCGCGGACGTGGATCGACGCGTTGATGTTGTCGATCATCTGCGAGCTAATCCCGGGTTGTGCCAGCACCAGGCGCAGCGCCGCCTGCGTGGCCGCGGCGTCGCTCTCGAGCACCTTCAAAAAATCATTGAGCGCGTCGGCCGGGCCGACCCCGAGGGCGACCGCGCAATCACGGTAGGCCTGCGCCAGGCCCGTCAGCGCCGCTTCGAAGCGTACGAGATGGTCGCGAAGCTGGGTGGAGTTCGCGGCGCCCTGGTCTGTCGCCAGACCCTGCGCCGCGTAGGCCAGCATCATTTCGTAGCCGCCCTCGATCGCATCGGCGCGTCGGGACAGCTCTTCTCGAGCGGCGTCTGGCGTCACGCGACGGGCGAACGAGACGACTTGTCGCGACCTTCGGCGACCCAGCGATCGGGATCGTGGTACTCGAGGTACTCCCGCCGCGAGATGGTGCCGAAGATCATCGACTTGGTGATCCACAGCTTCTCGGGACGCAGCGCGAAATAAATGTGCGCGATGACCAGGCCGACGAAGCCCACGCCCGCCAACCCGTGCAGCACGTAGGTGATGCCCCACGTGGTGTCGGTCAGGATGTACGGATTGCGCTCGACGATCCCGGTGCGGACGCGCCACATCATCACCACGCCGGTGGCGATCACCGCCAGGCCCGCCACCACCACCGCGAGGTGATAGAGCCGGTTGCCGAGCGGGTACTTGCCAGGCCGTGGTCCCGGCTCGTCTTCCTTGCCGATCTCACGCAGCATCTCCGCCTTGAATTCCGGGATGTCCTTCGGGCCGACCCAGATCGACCAGAAGTCCAGGAAGAACGTGGCGTGCACGATGTGGAACAGGATCGACGCCGTCAGCAGGATGCCGGCCATCCAGTGCCACTGCACCCACGCGAACCGGACGCCCACGATGGGCAGGAACGCGGTGAACAGCAGCACCAGCATGGAAAACGCCATCACCCAGTGGAAGACGCGCGCCACGAAGCCGTGGCGGGTAATCCGCGCCGGCAAGCCGGCGCGTTCAGCTTCCAGGCGATCGACTTCGTCCTTGTTGCGCTTGCGGTGCTGCGAGAACAGCATGTAGCCACCGTGCGCGAGCAGGAACAACAGACCGCCAACCAGCGAGGCCCAGAACAGGTCCCACGAGATGTGGACCAAGACCGATTCGCCCCATGGCGAGCGCATCCGTTCTAGGAGGTCCATTCAGCGTCTCCACGGATGGCGCGCTTCACCAGCGCCTTGACCAGCGGGATCTTGTAGGCGTTGTGACGCAGCGTCACGGCGCCCTGCACCGCGATCTCGGCGGCCTGATCGGCCGTCGCCTTGTCGCGTGACTTGCCGCGGATGAACGACTCCACCGCGGTGAGACGATACGGCGTGGCCGCCACGCCGTTCACGACCATTCGCGCGTCGCTGATCGTCGACCCCGCCGCGTCGATCGCCGCGGCGATGTTGACGAGCGCGAAGTCCCACACCATGCGATCGCGGACCTTCTCGAAGTAATGGCCCTTGCCAGCCCAGGTGGCCGGCAGGCGGATCGCGGTGAGGAGATCACCCGGCCGCAGGATCGTCAGCTTCGTGATGTCGATCTCCGGACCGATGAAGAACTCCTCGGCCGGCACGACCCGCTCGGCCGAGCCGCGTTTGATCACGAATTGCGCATCAAGGGCGATGAGCGCCGGTGCGGTATCCGACGGATTCACCGCCACGCAGCGATCGGCATTGAAGATCGCGTGCTCGCGGTTCACCGCCTGCGGCGTGTCGGCGTAGCAGATGTTGCCGCCCGCGCGGTAGCACGGCCAGCCGGCGCGGTAGTACCAGCACCGCGCGTCCTGCGAGACGTTGCCGCCCACCGTGCCCTGGTTGCGGATCTGCGGTGAGGCGACAATCAGCGCCGCCTCGGCCAGCATCGGAAACCGCTCCTTCACCAGCGGGTTGTTGGCAATCGTGGTGAGGGTGGTCATGGCGCCGATCTCGAGGCCGCCGCCGGCGTCCGTGATCCCGCGCAGCTCGTTGACCATGCCCAGGTCGACGACCACTCGTGGTTTCTTGATGCGGTCCTTCAACCAGTCGAACGTGTCCATGCCGCCCGCCATCACCCACGCGTCGGCGCCGTGACGGTCGAGTATCCCGAGCGCGTCGGTCACGCTCGCGGGCTGGAAGAGCTCAAATGCCGGCATTGCATCGCGAATCGGTGGCATTTTCAGTTTCCCCTTAGATAAACGCCGTCAACGGTTCGTATGCGATCTGGCGGTTGTTCGCCAGCGTCGCCATGATCATCTCGGGCTGCACCGGTGTGCGGCGAATGATGTCGTCGCCCACCGCATCGGCCAACGCATTCAACACCGCGCCGGCGGAGGCGACCGTCGACGGCTCGCCGATGCCCTTGGCACCGATCGGATTGGACGGGTCCGGCAATCCGACGGCCGCCCACTGCGCCTTCTGCGGGATGTCCAGGATCGTCGGAGGCTTGTTGTGATGCATGCGCGTGGCCAGGCCGTTGCCGTAGTGCGGGTCGTAAACCAGCTTCTGGCTGCGCACGTGGCTGATGCCCTGGATGCCGCCGCCGAGGATCTGCCCGCCCAGGCTGTGGGGGTGGATCACCGTGCCGACATCGGCGACGCCGACGAAATCGAGGATCGTCCACACGCCCGTCTCGACGTCGACCTCGACCTCCGCGAATGCGGCCATGAAGCCGTAGGTCTGACCGTCGCGTGGCAGGTTATCGCGCGCCACGCCCATCAGCCCGCGGCCCTTGTGCGCAGCCGCCGCGGCTTTGGTCATGGCGTTGAGTTCCTTCGGCGTCTCGGTGCCGTCGTAGATGCCGCCGAGCGCGATGGCGCGTTCGGCCGCCTTCGCCCACGTCAACACTACGCCGCCGCCACGGCGAATCACGCCGCGCTCGTTGGTGTCGTAGCTCGCCGGGCTGCCCCCGAAATCCTTCGCGGCAATTTCGGTGAGCTTCTTCTTGAAGTCCATGCCCGTCGCGTAATTCGCGCGGGTATGCGCATACGTCGTCTGGCTGCCGGCCTGGATCGACGACCACGGCAGGCCCTTGGACGTATTGCCCCACACCACTTCGGCCTGCTCCCACGGGAAGCCGGAAACCTCGCAAATCACGCGCGCGGTGTCGAACGTCGAGAGCGTGCCGAGGTTGCCGACGCCCTGATGGATTTCGAGCTTGCCGTCGGGACGCAGGATGCAGAGGCCGTCGACGCCGATGGATCCGGCGGTGTAAGCACCAATGCCCACGCCCACGCCGCGGACCTTGCTGCCGGTCCGCTTGCCGCCACCGTTCGCCTTGCGCGCTTCCCAGCCAAACATCTCGGCGCCCGTGTCGAGACATTCCTTGACGAAGCAGCTGGTGAGCTTGTTGCGCGGGCGTCCCGGCGGCGTGTTCGGCGGTACCAGGCCGAACAGGGCCTGGCCTTCAGGCGCGTTCATCTTGTGAAGCGCGACCTGATCGATGCCGAGCTTGTGGGCCGCTTCGACCATCAGCGGCTCGAACCACACCGACGCCTGCAGTCCGCCCGGCGCGCGCTGCGACGTACCCGGCGGCGTGTTGGTGGCCACCGAGATGCCGCGGAAGCGCATGTTCGGCGCCTGGAACAACAGCGAGCCGATGTTCGCCGAGGTCGCGTGATCGCCCTGGCGGCGATACGGACCGGAGGCTTCCACGATGAACGTGTCGATCGCGGTGACCTTGCCGTCTTTCTTGAAGCCCATCTTGATCCAGCCCTGGTAGCCCGGACGCACGCGGCCAATGTAGGTCTCTTCCGCGCGCGAGATGCGCATCATCACCGGACGGCCGTTGAGCTTCTTCGACATCAACGCCGGGATCGCCGTCGACTGGGCGCCCGGAATCTTGCTGCCGAAACCGCCGCCGGTGTATTCGCTGATCAACACGAGCTCTTCAGGCTTCACGCCGACCCAGTTCGCCACCGCCGCCACCGAGCGCGCCAGGCTCTGCGTCGAGATGTGGAGATAGCACTTGCCGTTCTGCCAGTAGGCCATCGCCGACCGCGATTCGAGCGGCTGGTGCGTTGTGGTCTGCTGGTGCATGTCGCGCTCGACGATCAGGTCGGCTTCCGCGAAGCCTTTCTCGACGTCGCCGAAGGTCAACGTCTCGGCCGCCTCGGCGTTCGCCGGGAACTTGCCCTGGTCGACCATCGCCATGTCTTCGGCGGTCCACTTCAACGTCCGCATGCTCGGGCCGAGGAAGATGTTGCCCTGCTCGCGGCCATTCGGCGATCCGGGGCGCAAGCCCTCGAGCGGATCGATCACGTGCGGCAGCGCTTCGAAGGTCACAACGATGCGATCGATCGCTTCCGCGGCGATCTCTTCGCTGTCGGCGGCGATGGCGAGGATCGGCTCGCCTTCGTAGACCGGTTCCTTGGTCAATGCCAATTCAGCCGGCATCGGCGGCGGTGGTGCAGCGGCCGCAGGAGCGGCGGCGCCACCTGCCGCGGGTGCAGCAGCTGGTGTGCCCGGCGCGGCGGGTGCGCCCTGCACGCCGGCAGCGGCGCCGGCGGCCGCGCCCTCAGCTTTCTTTGCCGGCGGCGCTTCGGCTTTCTTCGCAGGAGGCGCGCCTGCAGGAGGTCTCGGAGGCGCCGGCAGATCGTCGGCGGTGAGGATACCGTGCACGCCGGGCATCGCGAGCGCGGCGGAAGCGTCGATGCTGACGACGCGCGCATGCGGACGCGGGCTCGGCATCAGCTTGATGAACACCATGCCCTCACCGCGATAGTCTTCCGCGTACTTCGCGCGGCCGGTGACCTTGGCCACCAGATCGGGCGTGACGTAGTTGTGGCCGAGGAGCTTGAAGGTTTTCGGAACCGGTGGAATGGCCGGCGGAGCTGCAGGCTTTTCTTGCGCCATGATTACGCTCCCCTCGAGAGTTCGGCTGCGTGCACCATGCAGTCGAGAATCTTGTCGTAGTCGGCGCAGCGGCACAGGTTGCCGGAGATGCCGTGCGCGAGCTGCTCGCGCGTCGGGTTTGGATTCGTTTTCAGATAGCCGACCGTGGCCATCACGAAGCCCGGCATGCAGAAGGCGCACTGGAAGCCCTGGCCCTCGACCACGGCTTGCTGCACGGGGTGCAGCGTGCCATCGGGCTTGGCCAAGCCTTCGATGCTCACCACCTTTTTCCCTCTCACGCTATGCGTGAGGATCGAGCACGAATAGTGCGGCACATCGTCCACCAGCACGGTGCATGCGCCGCATTCGGAGCGGTCACATCCGAGCTTGGTGCCGGTGAGCCCCACCTTGTAGCGCAGCGTCATGGCGAGCGTCTCGTTCTTGAGCACGTCGACGCGGCGCTGCTGGCCGTTGATATCGAGCGTGATGAGACGTTCGACCGCCCCGGCCATGCTTTCGTTCTGGCCGACGATCGTGGTGCGGAACAAGTACGCAGACGCAGAGACAGTTGCACCTGCGGCGATCACGCCCTTGATGAAATTCCTTCGTGAATGTCCCGGTTGGATAACCGGAGCATCCGCCATGCTCTCTTGATTCATGGAGCCTTCCCCCAATCGCTGCGCATCATAACACCAACTGTCACAAGCAAATTCGAGATAAATCCGAGATAAACTGGCGACTTCGAATATTAAACGATCGTTTTAATGCGTCCGTCGGCCGCGCGCAAGAGCCGGTCGCGGATGGCCAGCGCCAGTCCTTCGCTCCCGACCGAGCTGGCCAGGATCACGGAGACGCCGGAGGCGTCCAGATCCCTCAGGGCGGCATAGAATTCCCGCCCTGCCCGCTCGATATCCGCCCGGGACCCGTAGGGACGCACCTCGATGCGGCCGCCTGACGCCGCGGAAGCGAGCACCGGCGCCAGCGCCTTCAAATCGTCCTCCGGGGCCAGGATGCCGACTTTGGACCCCTGAGCAACGGCTGTGCGGGCATCGGCGCCGATCTTCTTGACCACGAGCGCGGGGTCCCCCTCATAGAGGGTCAGCGGCGCCTTGGGGGCATAGTGCCGGGTTATCTGCCCGGGCGCAACCTGCGGCGCCGCGGCGTCGCCGTCCCCTGATTGGACGATCACCTCGGGCACTAGCGACTGCACCTGCTCGAGGGTGATGCCGCCGGGCCGCCGCAGCACCGGAGGGTCCACCGAGAAATCGACGATCGTCGACTCGAGGCCGATGTCGGTGGGGCCGCCGTCGAGGATCAGGTCGATACGGCCGTCGAGATCGGCTCTGACGTGCGCCGCGGTGGTGGGACTGGGCCGCGAAAAGCGATTGGCGCTTGGCGCCGCGATCGGCACGCCGGCCATTTCCATCAGCGCCCGCGCCACGCGGTGCGACGGCGCGCGCAACGCCACGTTCGGCAATCCCGCGGTCACGAGATCGGGAATCGATGGCTTCTTGGGAAGAATCAGGGTGAGCGGTCCGGCCCAGAACGAGAGCGCCAGCTTTCGCGCCGCCGCGGGAAATGACGCTGCGCACTGCGTGACCTGGCCCACGTGCGCGATGTGGACGATCAATGGATCGGTGGCCGGGCGCTGCTTCGCGTCGAAGATCTTCTGCACGGCATTCTCATCGAATGCGTGCGCGCCAAGGCCATAGACGGTCTCGGTCGGGAATGCGACGAGTTTTCCGTCGCGTATCGCCGCGGCCGCTTCTTCGATTACGGCCGGGTCTGGTTGCGATGGGTCGACTCTCAGGACGCGGGTGTTCATGGACTTGGGTCCTGGGTCTTGGGTCTTGGGTCCTGGGTCTTGGGTCTTGGGTCCTGGTCGATCTT